>CAZZMV010000131.1:0-5503 GCA_964655425.1 uncultured Bifidobacterium sp. | reverse complement strand
GACTGGGGCAAGATCGCGCTTACTGTTAATGGAAATGCAGTTCGACTCACGATCTCACCTGGTACAAACGACACCAGTGCAACTGTTGGGCAAAACGTTATCGTTCGCGACATCAGTATCGCTGACTAATTCGGGATGGCAGCCATCAAAAGCCACGGGCTAAGGGGCATCACGCTAATCGAATTGTTGGTTGTAGTCGCGATTATCGGTACGATTGCTGCCCTTAGTGTCCCGGCTTATCAAGGGTACCTATCATCTGCCAGAGCGCGCGAGGCGCAAATGGCCTTGCGGATGATCGCGTCGTCACAGGAAAATTATCGGCTTGCGAATGGGGGATATGCAACTATATCCAGCAACTGTGCGGACCCCGCAGCTGGGCAATGTAACTGTACAAATCCCGCTTCCACCGCAGCCGATAGCTGTGTCCCATCTGCGCCCAGCAGCGCGAACTTGGCAAATTGTATGCTGAGAGGTACGTTGCTCAATACAACCTACTATCAATTTTGTACTTTCGCCAATAACACGGTGGTCCCGCCGGTTTTCACGGCGGTCGCAACGGAAACGCGCTCGAGCACTAGATTGACGATAAATCAAAACGGCGCAACGACGGGCTTTTAATACTGCACTAATTACATTGTCGTAGATCGGGAAAAAGTATGTGGAACACCCTGCTTAGCTTGGCCGCAACGACAAAACTGTCAGATATCCATATTCATGGTGATCAACCGTTAGCTTACCGAGAGCACGGTGAAATCATTAAAACCGATGAGATTATTGAAAATGAATCCATACGTGAATTTCTATTGGAGACGTTAGGGGAGGCAGAATTTGTCCAATTTATAGAGCGCCTTGACTACGATTATGCTATTGAGAAAGACGGGATTCGTTTCCGGGTAAACGCGTATCAGCAGTCGGACAAATTTGGCCTAGTGATGCGGAGGATCGAATCAAAGATTCCAAATTTTGAATCTCTGAGACTGCCGGCGTATCTGAGTACCGTCCCGTCATTGTCAAATGGGTTGGTGCTGGTGACGGGCCCAACAGGGTCTGGGAAGAGCACAACACTAGCTTCTTTAATCGATGTAATTAATCACACCCAACGTGGTCATATTATTACGATTGAAGATCCGATCGAATTCCGGCACCCTGAAAAGCTGTCTGTAATCAGCCAGCGCGAGGTCGGGAGGGATACAAAAAGCTTCTTGGCGGCGCTCAGAGCCTCTTTACGGGAGGACCCCGATGTCATCTTAGTAGGTGAGTTGCGAGACCTAGAAACAATCCAACTGGCACTAACTGCGGCCGAGACCGGTCATTTGGTCTTTGGCACGCTCCACACCAACAGTGCGCCAGCAACCATCACCCGGATCATAGACGTATTTCCGCCCTCTCAGCAAGACCAGATTCGGTCACAGCTCGCATCCGCTCTCAGGTGCGTGCTTACGCAAAATCTTTACCGTCGTATTGATGAGCCCGGCAGAGTTGCTGCGTTTGAGTTAATGGTCTGTAATACCGCGATTCGCAACTTGATCAGAGAGAATAAAATATTTCAGATTCAAAACGTTATGCAAACCGCGCGATCCGATGGAATGATTCTAATGGAGAACTCAATTCGAACATTGGTCGCTGAGAAAAAAATCAGTCCAGAAAATGCGGCTAAGACTTAAGAAATACCGAGCGAGAGGGCTAACTTTCCTTGAAATTATTGTTGTCGTTGGTTTGATTGGGGTGGTCGCGACAGCGGCAATTCAGAAAGGTTACGGCACTCCCCGCTCGGTAAGCTTGATAAGCATGGCTGAGCAGTCACAGTATGCACTTGCGTCGGCTGTGGTGGCTGCCAAATCGGCACAAGCGACGGCAAAAGTACTGTGCGATGCGACTGGAGTCAATGTAGACTTCTTCAAATCAACCGGAGCCGCATCCAGACGTAGTAATGCAGTCGGCTACTCCCTAGACGCTGCGGCTCGAACTGCCCAAGTGACCCCAAGTTGGCGGCAAACTATTCTTCGATCTGTGTCTTCGGTGACAATAACTTGCCCGGCGTGTGGAGACGTATACATAACTTCTGACGGCTCCATACTGGGTTCGCTTCAGTGTAGCGAGCTTTCGTACATCCTGACACAGAATTCCACTACGGACGGCTACCTCAGTCAGTCAAAATTTAAGATGAACTGGACTGGCTTCGGTGAAATTTATGCGAGACAGGTACAAACTTCAGACCAGAATTACCCGTGGATACCAGTCTTTCGGTAATTCGGGTTCAGGGTTTACCCTTGTTGAGGTATTGGTAAGTATCCTGCTGATTTCGGTCGCGGTCAGTTACTCCATCACATCTATCATGGGGGTGGTGAAAGCTATGAATGAGGATAAGGCGGCTAACCTGTCAGCCAACACTTCCACGGCTGTAAAAAATAGGCTTGAGCAGTACATTGTTGACCAAGTGTCTACAGGCAGCACCAGTATTCCAATGTCGTTTGATGGCGCCTGCGGTACGGCAGATGGAATGAATCAGTTGATGTGTGCTGCAAATACTGATCTGAGCACAACCCTCAAAACACAAATCAGCTCAACACTAACATTGCAGTACCTGGGTACGTCAAACTTGGCCAGCCAGTATTGCTACATAAACGCAAGATTTACTCTTCGTAATGACTCGACCTCACAACAAATTTTGGAGAGAAATTTCGTTGTTAACTGCAATGCGAAAAAAGTTTAGTCATGGGGCGACTTTATTAGAACTGGTGGTCGGACTGGCAATATCAGCCATTCTAATAACCGCTGTCTGGACCATCACTTCAAGCAGTTTGCGTACCGTAGAGAATGTCGGCGGTAATCAGCATACTGACTTTACTGCAAAGTTTTTTATCGATAGTTTTGTTTCTGATGTTGAATCGGCTAGCAACATCGGTAATCGCCCGGCAATATGGATCAACGGCGCACCCCTACCGCCGAATGGGGTAGCAACGAGTTCCAGTAGCTGGACAATTAGCATCTTTTCCGTGATTCCAGCGACTAGCACAGGCTCTACCGCCACCCTAGATCAAACCTATTCCCAATTGGTGACATACCGTTTAGGTCCTTACCAGTATGACCCAAATGCCATTACCGCGAATAGCCAACGGCAATTAGCGTTCACGAATGAGCTGCAGGTACAGAAAAGTAGAACAATATGGGCAGGTGCCGTGCCGGACACGGGCCCGATTACTGGGCCGCCAACGCCATCAGGCGGCGTACAAACTGCTGGCGGGGATGTTATCTTGACAAAAGTCAGGTCTTTCAGCTGCACTCCCGGCGTAACGGCCTATATCGGTGGTTTAGACTGCACACTAGAGATGTATGGCGCATATTCTCAAAGTGCGCAGCCAGGCCAAGTACAAAACAAAACCTTCAGATTTTATGCCGACGCAAAGAACCAGCCATAGACAAAGTGGAATGACTCTGATCTACGCCCTCGGCACGGTTTTGCTGCTGAGCGCAACGGTCGCTCTCGTGCTTACTTACTCAAGCTCTAGCGCCAAATCTGAGCTTGGGATGCGAAATCAAAGTAACGGGAAGGATTTTTCAGATCTGTGTGAAGAGGCTGTGATCAATCTCCTTTCCACTGGTCAGTCTACCTTGGATGTCCCAAGTCGGATTGTTCAACAGACCAGCGCTTGGCCGAACTCAGGCGCCTATCGAAAATCCGTAGTCGACGTGTCCGGATGGTTAAAATGTTCTAACAGCGCGACTTGGTCTAGCGGTCAAATCCGGCAGTGCTACGAATGTTCGTTTGAACCTGACACGACCCTAAACGGAACCGTAAACCAAAGCCCGGGTGAATCGCTTACTACGACCTACTATAAAGTTACTTCAATTCACGATACTGGTCAGGGTAGGATCCATTATCTAACCACTATTGCGATTGGAAGGTAGGCAAGAGTTGCATAAGCAACTCTGAGTTAGAAGCTACAATCACGTCAATCATTATGACATGTCTTTAGGAGCATGCCTGGTCGCGTCGAGCTGATACCACCGTTTAACTCGCGAAGCTTATCAACCGAAACCCGCGCTTTGAGCGCGACCTGATGCAGTGATTCACCTGCCTTTACCGAGTAAAACGAGCCGGATTGCAAATTACAATCGATAGAATCTGAGAGCCGTTTGGGCTGCCGAAACGAAACTTTAGTTTCCAAAAAATATTTATTGAATAAAGAGGTTGGTAAAAGCAAATTAATTGAGCCTCTCCGCTCTGCATCTTTGTCTAATCCAATATTTAGGAATCGAATTACCTGGTTTTTTGAGGAAAAATGTTTTGGAAAACTGGGTTCCACACCGTTACCCGAGTTTACGCTGGGAACGGCAACGCGCTGGAGATAAATCCCGTCCGGGAAACGCGAAACGGCAGAGTGATATTGGCTTGAAATTATAAAATACCGAAGCCCGAAAAATTTCCGAACGTATTCCCGAGTTTCTAGTGGTGTATTTTGTATTATCTTCTGAAGATCATTCGACCCTCTTGTATTCTTTGCTCTGACAACGCATTTTAAGCCGCAGTTATATGCTGCAACAACGAGAACCCAATCACCTAATTTTGAGTACAAAAAGGCTAGATGCTCTGCTGCAGCAAAAGTGGACCTGATGACATTTTTACGATCATCTACCTCAGCTTGTATTCGTAAACCATGCATCGAACCAGTTGCCGGAATAAATTGCCACAGTCCAACTGCGTTTTTATGTGACTGTGCGATCGGATTATTGGCACTTTCTATGAGCGGTAGCAGGGAAAAGTCGGCTGGTACCCGATACTCGGCCAAAATCTCCCGATATACCTGAAGTAAAGGTATCGCATTAGCTATGCTGTAAACCGAAGAATACCGATCGTATTGTCCAGTTACGAGCGATGCAGTCTCGGCTGTATTGAGTTCAAATGCTGATACCAGTGAAGAGATAAAACTTTTTGATGGCAGTGCTCTTTCAGCCCTCACACTAATAGGATGCATAAATAGCAAAGAGCAGAGCAGGGCGAGTAGACGCTTAGCCACCGGCTAAACCACCCATCTTGAAAATTGGCATATACATGGAAACTAAGATGAATCCGATAACCAGTGCCAAAACCACGATCATTATTGGCTCAATGAGTTGAGAAATTTGCTGGGTTGAGGTGTCAAATTCATCTTCATAAAATAGCGCTATCGTGTCGAACATTTCATTGAGTTTGCCTGTTTCTTCGCCAACATCAACAAAACCACAGAACGTCTCTGAAAAAGATGTGGTTTTCCGCAAGGAGGCGCCAAATGGCTCTCCCGAAAACACTGCCCGCTTTATCTCATCAAGTTCATTTCGAACGTATAAATTCGGAATCGCTTGCTGGGCGATTTCCATCGCTTCAATTAAATTTACGCCACCAGAGATGAGATTTGATAATACTTGCGAAAAACGCGCAAGAATCGAGTTCTGAATCATTTTTCCAAATACTGGCAAGTCCAACATTCGTCGATCGATTCTCGATCGAAGCAAGGCATTTTTT
>CAZZMV010000130.1:0-5521 GCA_964655425.1 uncultured Bifidobacterium sp. | reverse complement strand
TCGGCCAGTCTTTTGCAGCCTTGCCGAGATCGTTCACGGTCGCATGTTCCCACGTTCCGGCAAATGCCTTCTCGTAGTCACGTGGCATCAGACCCTTGTGGATACAGATGGTGTTGATGCCTGCCTTCAGTGCTTTCTCGTAGAAGGGGTACATCAGTTTTTCGTCATCCAGGCGCCATGCAAATTTTGATGGGCCGAACGGGTCACCGATGGTGTACGACTTCCAGGACACTGGCTTCAGTTCCTCGATCGCGCGATCGACTTCGTCCATCCAGTTCGGATACTTCGGCGTGATCACAGCGTGACCGAGCATACGCACTGTACCGGCCATCTTGTTGACAGCGCGGCAAGCGTTCTGGATCGCATCGTTCGAGAGCAGCCACCAGTTCGGATCATCAAATGGCGCGCCAGACAGCAGTGCCACTGAGGTATCCGAATCAAGGAAGATCTCCTTGAGGTAGTTGTCCATCTTGTAGCGCGACAAGTTGGTCGGAATGTTACCGATGTTCGGGTTGACCTTGGCGCCTTCAGCCCACTTGGTCAGACCGAGCAGACCTTCCTCTTTGAAGTCATCGCGAATGAAGTGGGTTTGGTCATCAAAAATGAACTGGCCCTTGTACTTCGCGCGACGGTCACCTGCGGCATCCGGATTCTTCGCTTCAACGTCGCTGACGTCAAACATGTTGCCGTAAACCTGGTTCATCGCCAGGAACGCAGTAGCCATGCCGGATGAGGTCGCCAAAAAGTCACGGCGGCTCATATTTTGGCGCTTGGCTTCCTTGTCGGCCATTTCCTTGATCAGGAATTCGACCTGCTTTTGTTGCTCGGTTTGTGGCAAGGGGTTGTACTCGCCGTTTGACACCATTTGTGTGGGAATCGGCGAGCGGAATGCTGCTTCGTCAGCCGGTAGGCACTCGGCAAACTCACGCTCCGTCATCGAAACACCAAATGGCCTTTGTTTATCAGTCATTTTTGTCTCCTCAGGTTGTTATCAAGGGCAGCTTCGCCCCCCTTTGCTGCAGGGCTACGCCGGCAGAGAGGCTTCCGATCCTGGAGGTCTCACTGCCGGCCCAACCCTCAACACTGCCGCTGCACGATCAATCAGCGCAGCTTGTTTCGCCAGACATGCTGGTGAACCAACTAACCCGTTAGCAATCGTTATGCCAATGTCGGCAAATATCACCCGACTGCGATTTCGTAGAAATTTCCTGCAATTTCCCGCAAATTCAAAGACAAAGCAGCAAACAAAATTTCAACGCATTGCTTCAATCGCATCAAAGTGTCACACCTGCTTGTGACACTGTCACACGATTGTCACAGTGCTGTATCAGCGCGGTGGCGTAATGCCATGTTGTTTCATGCGCCGATACAGCGTCATTCGAGCGATGCCCAGATTTTGCGCTGCAGCAGTCACATTCCATTCGCATGACTCCAGCACGCTCAACAACTCCCTGGCTTGCTTACCGTGCCGAGACAAATCTCTCGCAATCAGAGGACTATCAGGATCATTTAAATCGGGGTTGACCAGATACTCAGGCAGGTCACCGACCGTAATCAGTTGATCGGTGCAGACCGCTGCTGAGAAATCGATCACATTGGTCAGCTCACGCAGATTGCCGGGCCAGCGGTGTCGCATCAGCAGCGCCTTCGACTCGGCATCGATCGATAGTGGATTCGTTTGCGTTGATTTTGTAGATTGCTTGGCAATGGCACGATCGATTAACCAACCCAAATCCTGACGCTCTCGCACCGGCGGCAAGATAAAGTGTGCGCCATTCAATCGGTAGAACAGATCATCGCGGAACAAGCCTTCGCGCACGCGCGACTCCAGATTGCAATGCGTCGCGGCGATCACGCGCACATTGACGGGTACCGGACGCTGCGCCCCGACCGGAACGACTTCTCTCTCAGACAGTACGCGCAACAAGCGGGTTTGGAGTGTCTTTGGCATATCGCCAATTTCATCCAAAAACAACGTGCCGCCATCGGCTTCCTGTATCAGGCCTTTTCTTCCTTTGGTCGCTGCGCCTGAGAAGCTGCCGGGGGCATAACCAAATAATTCGCTTTCAATCAGCGTATCTGGGATAGCGGCGCAATTGACTGCAATGAAAGGGCCTTCGCGCCGCTCGCTGCTTTGATGCAGTGCTTTGGCAAAGTATTCTTTACCACTACCCGTTTCACCGGTAATCAAAATACTGATTGGCGAATTCACCAAACGCGCGGCGCGCCGGATTTGTTTTTCAAGCTGTGCATCACCGTCGGTCAGTGCTTTCAGCTCGGCTGGGATGTCAGCGCCGGCAGGTTGTTGGGTCCCAACGATGCTCGCACGTGCGGGCCACATTACCGAAAGAAATACCAGTTGTGTCGAGTTGTGAATTTTGAGCGCGCGCTTGTCTACGGGTCTGGCCGACAAATAATTCGGCAAATCGTCCATAGTCAGCTCAATCAAATCAGAAATTGATTGACCCATCAAATCGCCACGTGTGTGCTGCTGAAACAGCTTTTTAGCTAAATGGTTATATCCGACCACTTTGCCAGCAGCGTTGACCGCCAACAGATATTGCGGGCTGACTTCGAGGAATTCAGGCGCATTCGACATGCGCAAGATCCACTGGTCACGGTAGCGGTGCAGGAAGTATGCGTTTTCTATCTTGCGCGCGTACATTTTCACCAACTGCAGCGCGAGATGTTGGCTGTTTTTATCCGTCGGCGAGGTCAACAGCGAAATATCGAGTACTGCTTTCAGTTGGCCGGCCGGGTCGTATACCGGGGCAGCAGTACACGTTAACGGAATATGGGTGGCATCAAAGTGATCATCTAAATGCACCGTTAGCGCTTCGCCGGTCGTAATGCATGTGCCAACGCCACAGGTACCCGCTACCGTCTCATGCCAGTTTGATCCGAGGTATAAACCCGCTTTTCTCAGGCTGGCGTCAAGCTGAATATCACCGATAAAGTCGACGGTCACGCCATGAGAATCGGTCAACAAGATGGCATAACCGAGGCCGGCCACTTGATGGTAAAGCTCTTCGACGCCGTGGCGAGCAATGTGCAGAAAATCTTCGAGTTGATCTTTATGCTCGCGTACGCGGTTGTTCGGCAGGATGATGGCTTCCTGCATACGCGTCGGATCCAACTTGTGATCATGAACGCAGCGCATCCATGAGTCACGGATGATCTGATCATGTCGCAGTCCCGCCTGACTACGGGCTTCTGCAACTTGAACGACTGTCTCTATGTGCTTCTTTTTCTCTGCCAGCACGACGACACCGTGGGGGTTGTGTTGGTTGGAGAGCCTGATGATTACTTTGGAAATTAATCAGTCTCGCTCGTGAAGCCTTTTTTGTTATTGACATCAAGATACACCGATACGCCTCCAAATCAACCGAAATTCAGGGGAATTTTGATGCTGCAGCGCGATGATCTTTCCGAATTCATAAGCTTGGTTAGCAACTCGTAAAGTATTCGGCAACGAACACTTCTCATTTACGCAGTGTTTACAAAAAAGCTACCAATGGCGACTGACAGTTAATCAGATCAAAGCTCAGAGCAAAAATCAGGGCAAATAAAAAGCGCACCCGAGGGTGCGCTGAAAGGTGCTACGGAGAGAGACAAAAAAGCGTAAATCGATTCAGGTGACTAAATGCTGTGGCTTGCCGGCGATGAAACATTCGATGTTATCGATCAGCTGATCAGCCAAAAACTGCATCGCACCATCTGAGGCCCACGCCACATGCGGTGTGAGAATAAAGTTCGGCGTCTTTATGTCTAACAAAGGATTGCCATCTTTCGGTGGCTCTTTAGTCAGCACATCAAAACCTGCGCCAGCGATCAAGCCGGTTTCCAATGCGGTTTTCAACGCTTGCTCATCCACCAAACCACCGCGTGCGGTGTTGATCAGAATTGCGCTGCGCTTCATCTTCTTGAACTGCTCAAGACCGATGAAATTACGCGATGACGGCGTCAACGGGCAGTGCAGAGAAATAATGTCTGACTCGGCGAACACCACGTCCGGATCAGTGAACTCGACATCCGGTGCCTTGGGTGGCGGATGGTCTGCGAACAGCACACGCATGCCCAATGCTTTGGCAATCGCTGCTGTACCCTGACCCAGCACACCTTCGCCAAAAATACCAATCGTGCTGCCGTGTAAATCCTGAATCGGATGATCGAAAAAGCAGAACTGATCCTGCGCCTGCCAACGACCACGCAGCACATCTTCACGATACGCGATCAGGTTACGCCTGAGCGCAAAGATCAACGCGAAGCTGTGCTCCGGAACAGTGTGTAC
The DNA here is from genome assembly GCA_964655425.1 of uncultured Bifidobacterium sp. GTDB lineage: Bacteria > Pseudomonadota > Gammaproteobacteria > Burkholderiales > Burkholderiaceae_D > Pernthalerella. The sequence goes on along the minus strand of CAZZMV010000130.1, from coordinate 1,230 downwards.
CGCGTAGTTGCGAATATTCGCAACCGCTATGCCGCGTTCACGACAAGCGTCGACATCGATCACGTCGTAGCCAGTGGCTGCGACTGCGATCATTTTCAGATTTGGCAGCTGCTCCAGCGACGCACGCCGGATCGGCACCTTATTGGTAATCGCAACGGTGGCCTTGGCCAGTCGGTCTGCGACCGACGGCTCCAAGGTCTGTGAGTGCTCTTCCCAGGTGTGCGCGAAGCCCGGCTTGCGGACCTCAGCCTTTAACGACTGCCGATCGAGAAAGACTATGTGTTCCATGCGATTCCTTAAGCTCGTTCGGGGTGCCACGAATCAGCAAGCCTGACGGTGGCTGATGGGTGCGCCAGTACTCGCTGGCTGCTGCAACACCGCTACCGGGCGTCACCGAGATACCGCAATCGAGCATCGCCATCTCAGCGCCTGCAATAGCGGCCATCAGATGCACCTCGTTCATGTCACCGAGGTGGCCGATACGGAACAGCTTGCCAGCCACTTTCGATAGACCGGCGCCGAGCGACACGTTGTAACGGCTGTAGGCACGTGCGATTACTTCTGCGCCGTTCTTGCCTTCTGGGACCAAGATCGCAGACACGGTATCGGAGTACCATTTCGCTTCTTTTGCGCACAGCTTCAGACCCCAGCCTTTAATCACTGCAGCGCGAACGCCCTCAGCGAGATAGTGGTGGCGCGCGAAGATGTTATCGAGACCTTCTTCTTCGATCATCTTGAGCGATTCCACCAGGCCGTACATGAGCGACAGTGCCGGGGTGTAGGGGAAGTAACCGGTCGCGTTTGAATTCATCATGTCGCCGAGATCGAAATACGCGCGTTTCATTTGCGCGCTTTCACGCATCGCGAGTGCTTTTTGGCTGGCGCACAAAATACCTAGTCCAGCTGGCAGCATCAAGCCTTTTTGCGAGCCGGAGACAGCCATATCCACGCCCCAGTCATCGAAACGGAAATCGATCGAGCCGAGCGACGAAACGCAATCAACGAACAACAACGCAGGATGCTTGGCTTCGTCGAGTGCTTCGCGTACACCTGCGATATCCGAGGTCACGCCAGTGGCGGTTTCGTTGTGGCAGGCCAGGACTGCTTTGATCTTGTGGCCGGTATCGGCTTTCAGAATGTCGGCGTACTGCTGCAGCGGCACGCCCGTGCCCCACTCGCAATCCACCACTTGAACATCAAGACCCAAGCGGGTGCACATATCAATCCACA
>CAZZMV010000129.1:2580-5539 GCA_964655425.1 uncultured Bifidobacterium sp. | reverse complement strand
CGTTGAGGTGGTGTGCTTTGACGGACTGTGCTTTGAGGTGATCTGTCTAGGGCTGACCGTTCCAAATACAACAGCAGCCAAAGCCACTGCACCGGCCAACAACAGCAACAAGGCAAGCCAGGATGGCGGTAACTCGGCGCGCGTCTGCAGCCACAGCGTGCCGACCAACCAACCCAGCGCAAGCGCGCGCACTACTGCATCATGAGGTTGCCAAGGCGGGGCAAGACGCGCGCGACATTGTTGGATGTCTGTGCAGCGATCTCTGCCAAGGGCTGACCGCGCAACTCGGCCAGCACCGCAGCGATTTCAGGAAGCTGTGCCGGCGTGTTGATGCCGGGGTGCAGCCAAGCGGGAGAAATATCGGGCGCATCGGTTTCCAGCACGATCGACTCAAGCGGTAGCTGAGTGGCTAGTCGACGGATTTGCAAGGCACGCGGGAAGGTCATCGCACCACCAAACCCCAACACGAAACCAAGCGTGATGAAAGCCTGCGCCTGTTGCTCACTACCATTGAATGCATGCGCAATGCCGCCCGCCACAGTAATTCGGCGCAAGTGCTTAAGCAGCGTGTCTTGTGATCGTCGCACATGCAAGATCACCGGCAGTGCGAATTCACGCGCGATCTTGAGTTGCTCAACGTAGAAGTAGATTTGCTTCTCGCGCATTGCATCGGTGGTGAGTTCAGGCACAAAAAAATCCAGACCAATTTCACCGATCCCGACAAAGCGCGCATCAGCCATCGCGGCCTCGACAGCCGAATGTAACTGATTCAAATCTTCCGGCTGCGCCTGTGGCACGTACAGCGGGTGTATGCCAAGGGTGTACACGCAGCCTGGCAAGTTTGCGGCGAGCTTGGCGACGGTTTGAAAGTTGGCGACCTCAACCGCCGGCAGCACGATCCAGCGCACATCACGCTCAGCCGCTTGACTAGCCAATTGCGACGCGTTGCCATCAAACTCCGCTGCATCGAGATGGCAATGACTATCGACCAGCATCGCGACGGATCAAGCCAGCCCTTGTGCTGTCAGATGCAGCACGCGATCGCAGCGCTGCGCCAAGTCTGCGTCATGCGTGACAATGACGAATGCAGTACCGAGTGTCTGCGATAGCTCGAGCATCAGCTCGAACACCTGCTGTGCTGTGCCACGGTCGAGATTGCCGGTCGGTTCATCGGCGAGCACGCAGGCGGGTTGGGTGACCAAGGCACGCGCCAGCGCCACCCGCTGCCGCTCGCCACCCGAGAGTTCGCCGGGCAAGTGAGAAAGTCGCGCAGACCAACCCACGCGTTCCAGGATTTTTGCTGCAGCGTCGCGCGCCTGCGCACCAGGCATGCGTCGAATCAGCAAGGGCATAGCCACGTTATCCAGCGCGCTGAACTCGGGCAGCAAATGATGAAACTGGTACACAAAACCGAGCGAACGATTACGCATTTCGCCGCGCTCGGTTTCATTCAACTTGGCCATGTCTTTGCCAAGTAGTTGGACCTCACCTGTATCTGGCAAGTCCAAGCCACCCAGTAAATGCAGCAGCGTCGATTTACCGGAGCCCGATACGCCCACAATGGCAACCCGTTCACCACGCTGCACGCTCAGACTCACATCGCGTAAAACAGTGAGCGCCTCGCGCCCTTGCGCAAAGCTGCGACCGATGCCGCGGCAAGCCAGCACGACATGATTGGCCTCACTCATAGCGCAGCGCCTCCGCCGGCCGCACACGCGCTGCACGCCAGCTTGGATAGAGCGTCGCTAAAAATGCCAGCAATAGCGCCATACCAGCGATGCGCCCGACATCTGGCCATCGCAAATCAGAGGGCAAGGCACTGATCAAGTAAATATCACGTGGCAAAAACTGAAAACCCAACAGGCTTTCAATAAAGGGCACGATCACGTCAATATTCAACGCCACCAACACACCCAGTGACACACCGATCGCGGTACCAATAAAACCCACCAACGCACCTTGGATGATGAAGATTTTCATGATCGATGGTGGTGAAGCGCCGAGCGTGCGCAAGATGGCAATATCGGCCTGCTTTTCAGTCACGGTCATTACCAGCGTCGAGACCAGGTTGAATGCCGCCACTGCAATGATGAGGGTAAGAATAATGAACATCATGCGCTTCTCGGTTTGTACTGCCGCGAACCAGCTACGGTTTTGTTGCGACCAGTCGCGCACCACCAGATCACCTTTCAAACCTGCACCTAATTCAGCCGCGACCTCGGGCGCGCGCTGCATGTCGGCGATTTTCAATCGCAACCCGCTCGGGCCGGATAATCTGAATAAACGCTCAGCGTCTTCCAACTGAATAAACACCAGCGAGGAATCAAACTCGTAATGCCCCGCCTCGAAAATACCCACCACATTGAATTGTTTCAGTCGTGGCAGCACACCGGCCGGTGTGAGTTGCCCCTGCGGCGCGATCAAGGTGAGCTTGTCACCCACGCGTAAACCAAAGCCGCGCGCCAACGCGCTACCAATCACAATATTGAACTCGCCCGGCTGCAGCGCACTCAAATGACCGCGCAGCATTTGCGAGGCTACTGCCGATACCTTGGGTTCCTGCTCGGGTAAAACACCACGTACCATCACGCCGCGAACCACGTCATCGCGCACCACCATCGCTTGCCCATCGACAAACGGCGCCGCACCGCGTACTTCAGGATGTTTAAGCGCCTCGCTCGCTAGCGCCGCCCAACCCGGCAAACTACCCGAGGCATCAAACACCTCAACATGCGAGAGCACCGACAACATGCGGTCGCGCACTTCTTTCTGAAACCCGTTCATTACCGAGAGCACGACAATCAGCGCGGCGACGCCCAGCGCGATGCCGGCCATGGAAATGAGCGAGATAAATGAGATAAAGCTGTTGCGGGCGCTGCGCCGCCCGGCGCGGGTGTAGCGCAGGCCGATGGTCCACTCGAACGGGGGATTGCTGAACAAGGCCAACCAGGACTCCGGC
>CAZZMV010000129.1:0-2480 GCA_964655425.1 uncultured Bifidobacterium sp. | reverse complement strand
TTCTGGTTCATGCTGCAACCCGTGCACTTGCATGTAGCGCGCGACCATCTGGTATTGACCGATGTGCGTCAATTACCGATTGATGAGCAAACATCAAGACTTTTGTTTGAATCAGCCTCGCCCCTGTTTGACGAACTCGGCCACGAGCTCCGATTTGGCGATGCCTGCCACTGGTTCATGCGTGCGGATGCCTGGCATGCCTTGCGCACCACCACGCCCGACGCGGCGACCGGTCACAATGTGGATGTTTGGTTACCCTCGGGCGAGCACGCGCGCGCCTGGCGCAAGCTGCACAACCAGGTACAAATGCTCTGGCATAGTCATCCTGTGAATGAGACACGCGAGGCGAACGGCCAGCCGCGCATTAATGCGTTGTGGCTGTGGGGTGGTGCCCACGCGAACCATGGCGCCGATTCGAACCAAAGCACTGCGCCCAATTCAGTACTGATGATGGATGAATCGCTGATACCCCACGCGCTCGCCGATGACTGGGGGCGTTGGTTGCTCGCCATGCAGGAGATTGAGCGTGAACACTGCATGCCGTTGCTGAAGCAGTTGCAAGCGAAAGCCATCGATAGCCTCACGCTGCAATTAAGCGATGCACACTTAGTCAGGCAGTGGCGGGTCACACCGCTGATGCTGAAAAAGTTTTGGCGCAAGCCTTCGCTCGATCGTTTACTGAACTTGCCATGACCCGTCTGTCTGCTCGTCCTTACCCGATCCGCGATGCAGAGCGGCTCGCGCAGCAAGGTATGCATCCAGTCATGGCGCGCTTGATGGTTGCGCGTGGTCTGCATGAATTGAATGAGTTGTCGACCGATCTTGATACGCTGATCAAGCCCGAAGCGCTCACGCATGTTGATCGTGCGGCAAAGTTTTTAGCCGACGCCATCGACGCCGGGCGACGAATGGTAATCGTGGCTGACTACGACTGCGATGGCGCGACCGCCTGTGCGGTCGGCGTGCGTGGTTTGCGTGCCATGGGTGCCCACATTGATTACATCGTGCCGAATCGCTTCGAATACGGCTACGGACTGACACCAGAGATTGTTGCGCTCGCTGTCAAAGAAAAATCGCCCGAGATCATCATCACGGTTGATAACGGCATCGCCAGTATCGATGGGGTTGACGAAGCGAACAGACGCGGCATTGCAGTGGTCGTCACCGATCATCACCTGCCGGGGGCGACGCTGCCCGCCGCTGAAGTCATCGTGAATCCCAACCAGCCTGGTTGCGGCTTCCCCAGCAAAAATTTAGCGGGCGTTGGCGTGATGTTCTACACCCTGCTGGCATTGCGCGCCGAGCTACGACTGCGCGGCCGGTTTGACAACACCCCTCAGCCTCGACTCGATCAGTTGCTGGATTTGGTCGCGTTGGGTACGGTGGCCGACGTGGTCAAGCTTGATAGCAACAACCGCATTTTGGTGGCGCAAGGCTTGAGGCGTATACGCGCCGGGCGTGCGCACGCGGGTATTGCTGCACTATTTTCGGTCGCCGGGCGAGAGGTGCGCAAAGCTAGTCCGTTTGATCTGGGATTCACCGCCGGGCCGCGACTGAATGCCGCGGGCCGATTAGCCGATATGTCGCTCGGTATCGAATGTTTGCTGGCGGATGACAACCAGCGCGCATGGGATATCGCCCATCAGCTCGACCAGATCAACCGCGAACGCCGCGAGATCGAAGCGGACATACAAGAGGCCGCGCTCGCCGCACTGGACGATATCGATCCGGCGAACAAAGCCGCGCTCACTCTGTTTGACCCAAGCTGGCACCAAGGCGTGATTGGCATCGTGGCCTCGCGATTGAAAGAAAAATTTTTCCGCCCCACCATCACCTTCGCCCCGGCCGGCGACGGCATGATCCGAGGCTCAGGCCGATCAATACCCGGCTTCCACCTGCGCGATGCGCTGGACTTGGTTTACAAGCGCCACCCACAACTCATTGATAAATTCGGTGGCCACGCCATGGCTGCAGGCTTGTCGCTGCGAGAAGAAAATTTCTCGCTGTTTTCCGAGGCGTTTGATCAAGTTGCACGCGAATGGTTAACGGTGGCAGATCTTGAGCATGTACTGGAACACGATGGCTCTTTACCTTCGGCGTACTACACACTCGATTTCATCGGTCAACTCGATCAACAAGTGTGGGGCCAAGGTTTCCCGCCACCACTATTTTGCGATGAATTTCGAGTGCTCAGCCAGCGTGTGCTGAAGGACCGTCACCTTAAACTGCAGCTTGAGCGTGATAACCGTAAATTCGACGCCATCTGGTTCAACCATGCCGACGGCCTACCTGACCGGGTACGCGCTGCCTACCGATTAGACGCCAATGAATACAACGGCAGAACGACAGTGCAACTGATGGTGGAGTTTGCAGAAGGTACGGGCAAATGTTGATCTAGTACGCCGCGAGTACATCGCGATGGGTTGGTTGGCGAGCGCGAAGCTCTACATTGCTTGTCATTTCACTGAATGACGCCCCGC
>CAZZMV010000128.1:3900-5549 GCA_964655425.1 uncultured Bifidobacterium sp. | reverse complement strand
TAGTGCATTAGTTCTGCATTGTTCCGCATCCGCATTTTTTGCAGTAAACGGCTACGGTACATACTGATGGTTTTGGACGATAGCGCGAGCTGTGTTGCAATTTCAGTGACCGTCATGCCGGCTGCGATTTTCAGAAGTGTTTGATATTCGCGATCAGACAAGCGCTGGTGAGGTAACCAAGCTTGCTCGTCGTCGATACACTCCGCAAGGTGTTGGGCCAGTTCGCTACTGATATATTTTTTACCGGCGGCGATTTGGTGTAATGCATCTAACACGACGGTAGGCATGGCTTGTTTGCTGATATAGCCTGCCGCACCTGCGCGTAGTGCGCGCAAGCCATACGCTCCTTCTTGATGCAAACTACACACCAATACTTTGAGTGTTGGTGTCATCGGCTTGATTTGCTTGAGTAGATCCAGTCCATCACGGTCGGGCAGGGCAATATCCAGCAGCATGACATCAATATCGCTATTGCGAAGATGGTGCATCGCCTGTGCTGCAGTGCTCGCTTCCGCGATGACCAGAAATGCCGAGTCACTATCAATCAACTGCCTTAGGCCGGCGCGAACGATCGCATGATCATCCACGATCAGCACCCGGTAGCGGGGTGCTATCGCTGCAGATGACGGCATCACGCTACTGAGTAAGACTGATATTCAGCAGGTAGCGTAGCGCGAACTAATGTGCCCTTACCCGGACTTGATGCGATATAAAACTCACCACCAAGTAATACGATGCGCTCACGCATACCTCGTAAACCTACGCACGCTGATCTGGTGGGTTGGTCTATCACGAAACCTACGCCGTTATCGATTACTTCCAGTATCAGTGTTCCATCTGTATACAGCAGGTACAAATCGACCTGAGATGCCTTTGCATGCTTGCGGATATTGTTACAGCTCTCTTGTGCCACACGAAATAATGCTGTGGCAAGCGTAGGTTCAATATCGATATTCGATACGTGCTGATGCAACTGAAATGTTGTAGACGATTGCTGGCTCTGTTCATTCACTAGCCATGCCAGCGCGGCAGGTAAGCCTGCGCTTAACGCTGCGGGTTGCAGATCGCTGGTAATTCGATGAATCGAATCAATTGCCTGGTCAATCAGCCGATGCCACAGCATACGTTGCTGACTGAATGTAACATCGCTGGATATTTGCTTGTCAGCAAGCTCGATCAGCATTTTGAGAGCGATGAGATTACCGCCCAGTTCGTCATGCAGATCGCGCTCGATACGCTCACGTTCTTGACGCCGAATCAGCTCAACATCAAACACTGAACTCGTCAGGATAGGATTTGTTTGGTTTAGAGCTGCTGGGATACTTGATCGCATGAATCCATGTGCTTGGAGATGGTCTGCGGACCGGCGGACGGTTTGCTGTGCATTGGTCAGTTGAATCTGTGGCGTATTCAGTTGAATTTGTGCAGGCATCGCTGCGTCGCAAATTTCTTCAGCAAATATGGCCTCCAAAGCGAGGGCTTCTTTCATGGTCGATGATTTCTCACAAAGATCAGACTCCACCGATCGGGCATTACTTGATTTGATCTCGCACAAAAAATCGTAACGAAAGACATCATCAAGTAGCTAAAAAACCGGCGATTGTTGATCGACGCCTGAACAAAATTCCAAGCGGCAATAAACATGAGAC
>CAZZMV010000128.1:0-3800 GCA_964655425.1 uncultured Bifidobacterium sp. | reverse complement strand
TCGAGCTGTTTGCGGCGGGCGTCTTCGGTCTCGGCTAACGATATCCAGCCTTTCTCGCGCATTGATTTGAGCCGACCGTGCAGCATGGCGGGCGACCCCAGTTCTCGCTGGCCCATGAGGTCTTTGACCGACAACCGCTCGTGGGTCTGGCGTGCGAGGGCGATTATTTCCAGAATCCGGACTTCCAGCGGCTCCAGCGCTGGCAGGGTCTGCATATTTCGCGCGACCTCAGCAAGTTGGAGAAACCGGATATAGACATCTGCAGAGCGGGGACGTTTACTCACATGACCTTCTAAGTGGCGCGTTCTTATGAGAAAAGTAATTTTGGAGCAGAGGAAAGATGCACCATTTTGAGGATAATTTCAAGTATAAAAATGTTAATTTTTGGTAGGTAAAAATGAGAATGCTGGCCGGCTTCTGCGCTAACTGCCTTGCTTGACCGCACCTTGTGGCTACCTATACAGTCCGTGCATCCTTCCAACGTCGTTTGTCGACCCGTTAATGAACCTCGATTTACCACCAGACCAGCCGCAGGAAAGCCTCGATAGTGAAAGCGCCTTCACCCTGCAGGCACGCGCGGCCGAGCGCCCGGCCGACCCCCTGGTCAGCGTATTGCTACCCGCATTCAACGAGCAGCAAAACGTTGTGCCCATGCTTGAGACTCTGCATAACCTGTTTTCAGGTTTAGACATGCGGCACGAACTGCTGGTCATCGACGACGGTAGTCGGGACGCCACCGTAGAAAAGGTCAGCAGCGTGATGGATCGATTACCTGTGGTGCTGATTCAGCTTTCCAGGAATTTCGGTAAGGAAGTCGCGCTGTCTGCCGGTATTGATCAAGCTAGGGGTGATGTTGCGGTGCTAATCGATTGTGATTTTCAGCATCCACCTGAATTGGTACCGTCATTTTTGGCGCAGTGGCGACGCGGCTATGACATGGTGTACGCAGTCCGCTCTGATCGTTTTGATGAGTCATTACCCAAGCGCGCTTTCACGCAGGCGTTTTACTGGCTGCTGAACGTCGGCGAGCGCAACAAAATTCCGGAGAATACGCAGGATTTTCGTGTGCTCGACCGCTGCATGCTCGATGCGTTACGGCGCATGCCAGAGCGTAATCGTTTCATGAAAGGCCTGTATAACTGGGTCGGCTTCACGCGTCTTGGCATGAAGGTTCGCACGGACCCACGCCGCCATGGCAGCAGCAGCTTCAATTTCAGTAGTTTGCTGCGATTGGCTGCCACTGGCTTGACGGCATTTTCCAACGTCCCGTTGCGGCTCTGGACCATCATTGGCAGCCTGATCTCGCTGGTATCGATTGCTTACGCCGGGTATATCGTGATCGAGACCCTGTTTTTTGGAAATGACGCCAAGGGCTGGCCAACGCTGGTTGTTGCGGTGAGTTTTCTGGGTGGGGTGCAGTTGCTCTCGATTGGCATTCTGGGTGAATACATCGGCCGCATCTTCACCGAGGTGAAACAGCGCCCGCATTACTTTATCAGCCGAGTCACCCGCAGCCGGTCTGCCCCCAGCGCTGACGATACTCACGCATGAGTCGCGAGCTTTTGTGGTTTGGCATCGTCGGCATAAGCGCGATGCTGGTACACCTTGGCAGCGTCGCGCTGATTCTAGTGCCGCTAGGCTTGCCACCTTTGATTGCGAATATCGTTGGCTTTTTATTGGCGTTTCAGATCAGTCATGTCGGTCACCACCGCCTGACCTTCAGCGCAGTCAATGCGCCGCTCGGTCGTTCGCGTCGGCGTTTCTTTCTGGTGGCGTTCAGCAGCTTTTTGGTTAATGAAGCCATGTATGCATTGCTGCTTCGCTTTACTACGCTTGACTACCGCGTCGCGCTGATGATTGTGTTGGTGGCGGTCGCGGTGCTGACCTTCGTGTCAGCAAGACAGTGGGCTTTTGCCGGTAAAGAGCACGCATGAATCCCACCACCCAAAGGTCACTCACACTATGCGCTGACGATTTTGGTCAGTCAGTCGCGATCAATCAAGGAATTTTGCAGCTACTCGAATTGAATCGGCTACATGCAGTGTCGGTGATGTCGCAAGGAACCGCTTGGGCAGTGGGCGCAACCGCGCTGAATGAATTTCGTGAGGCGGCAGACATCGGCCTTCACCTCAACCTCACTCACCGGTTTGGTGACGACGTCTATGCACGCCCGCTCTCGGTGTGGTTACTTCGTACATCTTTAGGCGGCATTGATCAGCGCGCAGTCCGTGAGACATTTCGTCAGCAGATTGATTTGTTTACCCAGCATCTGGGTCGGTTACCTGATTATCTCGATGGGCATCAGCATGTGCATGCCTTCCCCGGTATTCGTGAGGCTTTACTGGAGGTGATTTCAGAGTACTGGCAAACGACCAACCCGCCATGGGTGCGTGCACCGGATCGGTTAATTGACGATGGCAAAGTACCGCTCAAGGCCTGGGTACTTCGCAGGGCGACCGGTGGTTTCACTGCCTGGCTTAAACGCGCTGGCCTGCAGCACAACACGGGCTTTGCAGGTTTGTATGCTTTGAAGCCTGAAGCAAAATTCGCGCAACTGATGCAGGGCTGGCTGCGCAGCCTGCCGACTAATACGCTGATCATGGTGCATCCGGGCGAGCGAAGCGATGATGCTGATGATCCCATAAGTGCGGCAAGATACTTGGAGCTTGATTATTTGCGTAGCGCGGAGTTTGGAGAGCAGTTGCAATCGGCTGCGGTTGAATTGACTCGCCCTGCATTTTCCAAATAGGTTTTCTTTTTTGTGTAATGACGAGGGATATAGCCCTCGTGGTGGAGATTTTTATGCAATTGGTGACGCGTTTGCTGTCGAGGATGCTGATCGTCGGTACGGTGATGGTGGCGATCGCCTTGCTTGCTACGCTGCTCATCGCCAGACAAGATATCCAAGATGAAATCGATAGCAGCAAATATATTGGTCAGCTATTAGCCGTACTGGAAGGGGTCAGTCATGAATCTCCGATCGAACGACAGATCGAAGCGATCGATCAACTGAACGCTGGGGGTGGACTGCGGAATTTTCATGTTGCTTTATTTAATGCCGAGGGACAGCGCCTGACCGTTGCACCCACCGCCTCACCCGAAACCCTACGCGCAAGTGTGAGCAAATGGTTGCTTGGTGGCGAACGCGTGCTTCCCTACCGGCTACCCGTCCCCGGCGCTGACGGCCATTCGCTGATGATCGTTCTGGAACCGCAGCCTCAATATGAAAGCGCCGAGGCGATCAGCTCTGCGCTGCTACAGTTCGCGCTGTTTGGCGCTATTACCGCGGCGCTGATTATCGCGTTGTGGATCAGTGTGAAGCGCGCACTGTCTCCAATATCTAAAATTCTTGAAGGCATTGCGAGAATTGAAGCGGGTGACTATGTATCGCCGATTAAAACTAATGGTGTGCGAGAGCTCGACCAAATTGCCCAAGCCTTGAATCATCTAGCCCAAGCATTGACGGTTGAGCACGCTAAGCAGCACGAGTTATTGCATCGATTGCAGGATGTACAGGAAGACGAGCGCCGACGCTTGGCGCACGAGCTTCATGATGAGTTTGGCCAATTACTCACAGCTGTCCAAGTTGATGCTTCTTATTTGCTAAAGCAAACGAGCGGCCAGCCTGCACTTGAGGAGTGCGCTCGAGCCGTTGTCGAGAACAGTGGCAGCATTTTGATGCAGTTGCGCAGCCTGTTAGCGCAGCTTCGCCCGTATGGCTTGCAAGGTCATGAAGATCGACAGATTGCGCTTGAGCAGGCACTGCACGATTTGGTTCGTCAACGTCAGCAGCGTAACGA
>CAZZMV010000127.1:1489-5612 GCA_964655425.1 uncultured Bifidobacterium sp. | reverse complement strand
TGATGGTTCAGGCGTGCAGCAGACACCTGATCAATGACCATCGATGATGCTTTTTGCGAGGCACAGATCGCGCCACGCTTTGGCTTTATCAGCAGGTTGGCGCAGCAGATACGCCGGATGGTAGGTAATCACCAGCGGTATGCCTTGAAACGCGCGTGGCTCACCGCGCAAACTTGCCAGCGAAGTCTCAGGAGGCGCGCCGAGCAAAGCCACCGCCGCGGTCTTGCCGAGCGCAACAATCACCTGAGGTTGGATCAAGGCGATTTGTCGCCGCAGATACGGCATGCATGCAGCAATTTCTTCTGCTGACGGTGGTCGGTCTCGACCATCTGTCCCAACCGGTCGGCACTTCACGACATTCGCAATGTAGGTGTCTTGGCCGCGAGCCAGCGTCAATGCACGCAACATGTTGTCGAGCAGCTTGCCGGCTGGCCCGACAAATGGCTCACCCTGCAAATCTTCCTGACGACCGGGGCCTTCGCCTACAAATAACCAACGCGCAGCACGATCACCGACACCGGGTACGGTGTGTTTTCTGCCCTGGCATAAACCACAACGCGTGCAGTCGCCGATGCTGGCCTCCACCGCTTTCCAATCCATCTCGGCGAGTAAGCTATCGAAGCCATCGCTTGATATGCCCGTCTCGATCGCGTGTACACTTGATCCGGCGGCATTATCGCTTGCACCCAACTCAGACAAGCGATGCCGACGCACCCATACCGGCCCTAAACCCATTTGCTGCAGTTTGTGAATTTTGTCGAGGTTCACGCGGGCTCCGTGGATAACTTCAGCCGCATCACGATCGCATCCTCACGCGAGGTGCCTACTGCCGGATAATATTTTTTACGCACACCAATCATCTGAAACCCAGCATGGCGGTAAACCGCCAACGCGTGATGATTCGACGGCCTGACTTCCAGCAAAATCTGATGAATACCTGCGCCTTCAGCGAGTGAATACACTTTATCCAACAGATAGCGACCAATACCCTTACCTTGCAGATCGGGGCGCACCGTGATGTTCAGCAAATGCACATCGTCCACCGCATACATCAGCAAAAAATACCCGGCGAGGCGGCCATCTGCTTCGCGCAAGACCCACGCCTCGTAACGGTTGGCCAGTGAATCCAGAAAATTGCCACGCGTCCAAGGGAATGGGTAAGCATCGTGCTCGACACGCACCACTTCCTCAACATCCTGCACACGCATCACTGAAAAATTCAGTTGGCCGGTGTAGCGCGATGGCTTCAGTACCGAGCTCATTCGGCTGCCTCATACGCTGCGTGGGCGCTGCGAGCAATCACGGATGGTCTATGCATTACTTCATCACCCCGGCTACTTCACGCTCAGTTGCCTGACGCTCTGCAGTCGTCAACGCAACTTTGTTACGCAAATACAGTGGCTGCGCATCACGCGGCTCGAGTACCTCACCGTTTGCCCATGCGACCGTCGCCAAGCGAACGATATCTGCTGCATGCGGCAAGATATCGGGAAAACGTTTTTCAGACGTCAGATGAACAAACGGTTCGGGATAAGCCAGCACACCGTTACCGCATACGGCAGCGGTTGAATCCAGCATCACCTGATCGGCACGCGACAAACGGGGCTCGATCATGATCTGCCACTGCTCCGAGTAGCGATATCGCGCCCAATACACCTCACCCATGCGCGCATCCATCACCGCAATCACGTCATCGCCCGCACCAGCACTGCGCGCTGCGTGCGCCATGGCCAACAAGGTAACGACCGGTATCACTTTGCGCTGCGCACCAAACGCCAGACCTTGCACCAAGCCGCACGCAGTTCGCACACCCGTAAATGAGCCCGGGCCACAGCCGTAAGCAAAGGCTTCGCAATCCGCCAGCGCAATACCTGCTTGCTGCAAGACCTGCTGCAGCATCGGCAGCACGGTCGCTGAGTGGGTGGCCGCGCCAATCGACTGCTGCGAGAACAATTCGCCTTGGTACAGGACAGCGACGGATGCAAGCTCGGTCGAGGTATCAATCGCAGCCAAGGTAGGTAACTGATGCGTCATCCCCGGATTTTACCAAGCGTCCATCGGTTAAAATCTCGTGATGCAGCCGCTATTTTTGGTGCCAGAACAATTCCCTCATTTGGCGCGTGCCTTGGACGAAGGCCGCTGGGTGGTCGCCTGTCTGTGCGCTGCCTGGTGCGACGTCTGCAAACAGTACCGCCCCGGCTTTGAGGCGCTGGCGGACGAACACCCTGAGCAGCAGTTTGTATGGATAGATATTGAAGACCAGGCAGAGTTAGTCGGCGATCTCGATGTTGAAAACTTCCCCACCATTCTGATTCAGCATCGTGATGTGGTGGTGTTCTACGGCACCATGCTGCCCGAGCCGCGTCAGGTGGCGCGCTTGCTAGAGGCGCAACTTACGCGTGAAACCGTCGAACTTCAGCGCGAAGCAGAAAGCAGCGCCGAGCGTCAGCAGTGGCAGCGGGAATGTAATCTCCGCTCGCTGCTCGCGCAATTAAGTTCCTGAACCCACCACACCCTAGCACTCGCATTTCGAATGGTCGATTTGCAGATGGCAGATTTGTAGGCGGTTGATTTGCCGGTGATAGCTCGCCTCACCGTATTTTCATGATGATGGCGCTTCCTCCAACCGCAACGGCAAGCTGCGCAGACGCTTGCCTGTCAGCTTGAAGACTGCATTGGCCACTGCAGGTGCAATCGGCGGCGTGCCGGGCTCACCTACACCTTCAGGTGCGTCAGCGCCGGCAATCATCTCGACCTGCACCTCAGGCATGTCGGTGATACGCAGGGTTTTATAGTCATGAAAATTCGATTGCTGCACCCTGCCCTCGCTAATCGTGATCTCGTCATGCAATGCGGCTGACAAACCAAACGCAATCGCCGATTCGATCTGCTGCCGCACACCTTCCGGGTTGACCACCACACCGCAATCGACCACGCAGCTCACTTTATGCACACGAATCTGCGACCCCTCGACCGACACCTCAGCCACCTGCGCGACAATGCTGCCAAACGACTGGTGTAGTGCAACCCCCAAGGCATGGCCCGTAGCCGGACTGCCTGCGAGTTTGACAGCTGCATCCAACACTGTGAGATGACGCGGATGCTTAAACAGCATCTGACGCCGAAAGCGCACTGGGTCAACACCCGCAGCATGCGCTAGCTCATCGATAAAACTCTCTTTGAAGAAGGCATTGTGCGAATGCCCCACCGAGCGCCAGGTCCCCAAGGGTATCTCCGACGTGACCGTGACATGCGACACCAACTGATTCGGTATCGCGTAGCCGTGGTCATACAGCCCCTCGACCGTCGTCTTGTCCGGTCCCATCATCGGCAATCCAAACGCACGATGAATCAAATGCTGACCCGGCGCACCTGAGGCTGACTTGGTATCCCATCCGACCAATTCACCTTCGTCAGACAGCATGCCGGTCATTCGAACCATGGCGGCGGGGCGGTAAAAATCATGCGCCATATCTTGCTCACGGCTCCAGAGCAGCTGCACTGGCGTGCCTTCCATTGCCCGCGCCAACTGTACGACTTGCGCCACCATGTCATTGTCAAGCCGACGCCCAAACCCACCACCGAGCAAAGGCACCACCAGATCCACTGCGTCTTCGTCCACGCCGGCAATGCGCGCCGCCACCTTCACCGCCAACGATGGCGTTTGCGTCGGTACCCAGAGTTTCAGTCGTCCGTTGATGAACTGCGCGGTGGCATTCACGGGCTCCATCGCTGCGTGTGCAAGCAGTGGCGCGCTGTAGTCGGCCGTAATACGCTTGGCACCCGCTACCGCTTTGATGTCACCGCGCTGCAGATAACTGAATGCGTTTTCCGTATCGACGGCATCGAGCAAGCCATGCGCGATCGATTCTGACGACAGCTGTGCGTTAGCACCTTCTTCCCAAACCACCTTCAACTGCTCGACCGCCTGCATGGCCTGCCAGCGCGATTCGGCTACCACGGCAACCGCATCGCCTGCCCCCGAACTATCCGCGTTGAGTGCCATCACACGAACCACGCCGGGTAATTTTTCAACCTCGCTGCCATCAAAGCTTTTGAGCGTGCCACCAAACACCGGGCACATCGACAGCGACGCGTAGCGCATGCCTTCAACGCGAATGTC
>CAZZMV010000127.1:0-1389 GCA_964655425.1 uncultured Bifidobacterium sp. | reverse complement strand
GACCCACCCGTCACCATCAGACCCAATTCACGCATCAGCTTGCGCGAGATCCACTGCGCGCTACGTTTTAGCAAACCCTGATCATCCGGATGAAACGGCAAACCATCGGCGGCCATCGAGGTGTCACCGTAAATTGTGCGCAGCGGCGCTTGCACCATATCGACTGACGACAGCGGCACGTCCAACTCGTCTGCGACCAGCATCGCTAGTGAGGTCATCACACCCTGCCCCATCTCGCTTTTGGTCAGCATCACCGTTACCCGCCCATCGACCGCCACGCTGACCCAGCCGTTCAAGGCGTAGTGTTGGTCTGGCCAACTCACGGGTGGCGACGCATGCAGACGCTGACGGGGCGGCAATAAGGTCCAACCGACCACCAGCGCCCCGGTAACACCGAGACCACCGATCAGGAATTTGCGACGCGAGCGATCGTAGTCTGGAAAGCTCAAGACTGCGCTCCGCTATTCAGGCCAAGTTTTACGCTGAGATTCATGGTGCGCATGGTAACCGAACCTGAAATCACGACACCCGTTCGCTGGTTTGCGTGGCAGGGGCATGGCTCATCGATAACGCGCTTTTTTACACTGGCAAATTTGCATGCGCTTGATCAAGGCAGAAGTGCTTGTTGAGGCCTTGTTTTGTTTGCAGCATAGGGGGCGCTAAACATGAGGATACGACCTCCATGAGCGAAAGCTTCTTCCAATCATTTGTTTTGCTGCTACTGGTCACTGATCCATTCGGGAATGTGCCCTTGTTTGTCAGCACGCTGCGACAGGTCTCACCCGGGCGACGTCATCGCGTGGTACTGCGCGAATGCCTGATCGCATTTTGCTTGTTGATGGCATTCATGCTGGTCGGGCGGCCGTTTCTGGCAGCGCTGCAACTGAGCGAAATCGCGCTTCGAATTGGGGGCGGCGTAATTCTGTTTTTGATTGCGCTGCGGATGGTGTTCCCGCAACCGGGTGGTGTGTTCGGCCAAAGCCACGCGGATGCCACCGAACCACTGATCGTGCCGCTTGCCGTGCCCGCCCTGGCTGGGCCATCGGCGCTGGTGACCGTGCTGCTGTTCTCCTCGCAGGCCAAGATGTCGTTGTGGCTTTACGCCGCCGTGATCTCGCTGGTGGCATTGGTCTGGCTGGCCGTGTTACTTGCCGCAGAACGGCTGCAAAGGGTGCTGGGGGATGCCGTTATGACCGCGGTTGAGCGCTTGATGGGCCTGATTCTTACTGCTATCGCTATCGAGATGCTGCTGGCCGGGGTGCGGGCTTACGTGGCGTCGATATAAAAAATCCCCGCTGAGCGGGGATTTTCTTGTTGATATCGGTAATTCAGCTCATCAGATCGGCTTGATGTTCGCTGCCTGCAGACCCTTCGGGCCGCTCACAACAT
>CAZZMV010000126.1:0-5627 GCA_964655425.1 uncultured Bifidobacterium sp. | reverse complement strand
AGCAGCAAAGAAGACACCATCGGCGAGTTTGATTTTTTATTGAAGTTGGGTGATGGCTTGGTGCATTGGGAATTGGCGACCAAGTTTTATTTGCTTGCGGTAGATGACCCAGCCCTAGCCGTTGTGCAGCAGGCGGATTATTTTGTTGGTCCGAATCTGGCTGACACGCTGGGCAGAAAAATGCGCAAGATTCTCGATCGTCAGCTTGCACTGGGCCAGCACCCTGCAGCGCAAGCACTACTACCCCAGCCCTTGTCTGCAGCACAGGCGCTAGTGAAGGGGTGGCTATTTCATCGTCGTGAATCGCAACTTGATCTTCACACCCTAGGGATATCCGAACATCACTGCCGTGGGTGGTGGTGCACTTTGAACGAACTCGATACGCATCTTGATGATGTGGGTGCAGTCATTCCGCGTATCGCGTGGTTAGCGCCGGCCAGGCTACCGTTGGATCAGGGTCTGGATTTAATCGATCTGAAAAAACAACTCAGCCATCACTTTGAACACGATGCCATGCCACTGATGGTTGCGTCATTGCGTCGCGAGGGTGATGCATGGCTGGAGACTGAGCGCGGATTCGTCGTACCTGATGCGTGGCCAGAGCAAGCAGTTGCGAAGGTAAGTGGCTAGCATTTTTCAGTATTGCTAGCGGCCTAGTTAAACATACACAGAGCCTGGAGCCAAAGGTCACTGGCTAGGCGGGGCCGCCGCAGACAGTACATGAGGTACGACAAGGCGGCCCCAACAACGCCAGCGGCCTTTCGCTACAGGCTCATGTGCCGAAGTGCTTTTGTTGGCCGATCAAATGCAACGAATCATACTCCCGCTGATTCGCCGCGTGCCGCTTCATAACTAACCACATGATGCACGACACGAAGCTGCCGAACAGCACGATCACAATCGATATGCTCAGATCGAGTTTCACCAGCAGCGCGTACAAACCCAGCATCATCAGTATCGATAGATTTTCGCTGAAGTTTTGTACGGCGATGGAGTGTCCGGCACTCATGAGTACATGACCCCGATGCTGCAAGAGTGCGTTCATGGGCACCACAAAGTAGCCTGACAGCGCACCGATCAGTACCAGCAGCGGGTACGCGAATGTGACGGAGTTCACCATCACCATGATGCAGACGATGATACCCATGGCAAAACCGACTGGCATCACATTCAATGATTTTTTCAACGGGATATGACGCGCTGCCGCCATAGCGCCAAACGCCACACCAAATGCAACGACACCTTGCAGGACGGCCGCTTGTGCTAACGGCATGTTGAGGGCTTTTTCTGCCCACTTCAGCACGATGAACTGCAGTGTCGCACCGGCACCCCAGAACAAAGAGGTCACGGCCAATGAAATCTGGCCGAGTCGGTCGCGCCACAACGACACAAAGCAATGCGAAAAATCCAGCACCAAACGCCACGGGCCGTGTTCCTGACGCGGGTAGTGCGTCACGGTGAGCGGGATTTTCAGATTGAACAGCGCGGCGAGTACATACGACAACATCACCACACCGAGCGCCACTTCCAGGGTGATACCTATTTCAAGCGACTCGAACGGTAGCAAGGTGGTGATCATGGTGGCAAATTTTGTACTGACCAGTGCGCCACCAAGTACGGTGCCGAAAATAATTGAGAGAACTGTCAAGCCCTCGATCCAGCCATTGGCCATCACCAGTTTTTCTGGAGGCAGTAGCTCGGTGAGGATGCCGTATTTCGCGGGCGAGTACGCTGCTGCGCCGAATCCGACCACCGCGTAGGCCAGCAGCGGGTGTACGCTGAAAAACATCATCAAGCAACCGGTGATCTTCACCAGGTTGGTAATGAACATCACCTTACCCTTGGGATAAGCATCAGCAAAGGCACCCACGAAAGGCGCGAGCAAAACGTAGGACAGAACGAAGAACAGCTTGAGCATTGGGGTCATCCAGTCTGGCGACTGAATGGATACCAGAATCGAGATCGCAACGATCAGCAATGCATTGTCGGCGAGCGAAGAAAAAAACTGCGCCGCCATGATGGTGTAGAAGCCGCGATTCATGCTGCGGATGTATTGCTGTCAGTCATGCGGCTTGCTTTATACCATGAAAACTCGGTGCATTCTGGCGGCGGCTATCCGTTAAGACCCGCTGGTCGGCGGGGTTGGCCTTCATACACTACGGTTTCAGTTTGATCGGTCAGTTTATGCGTACTTGGCTCCGGTAAAATGCAATGTTTCTGCTCGTACCGATTGCGTCCCACTCATGCCTCGTCCACTGGTTGCCATCACCGACATTAGCGCTATGCGATCCAACCTCGCGTTGGCGCGCACCATGATGCCCGGTGCGCGCGTCTGGGCGGTAGTCAAAGCCGATGCGTATGGCCATGGGTTAGGCAATGCATTCAAAGCCTTCGAGCACGCGGATGGCTTGTCATTGGTTGAGCTGGACCGCGCCATCATGTTACGCGAGCTCGGCTGGCAAAAGCCGCTCATGATGATGGAGGGTATGTTCAGTTTTGATGAAGTTGATACTTTCCAGCGATACCAGCTGCAACCGGTCATTCACAATCAAGCACAACTCGATATGTTGCAGCATGCTTCCGGTGCGCCGTTGCACGTGCACCTGAAAGTGAACAGTGGCATGAACCGTCTGGGCTTTGCGCCGGCACAGGTACAGCAAGCGTATCAGCGCTTGCAGGCTATGCCAGTTGTATCTGGCATCTCGCTGCTGACTCATTTTGCGAATGCTGAAAACCCGTCTGCTTCACTGACACCGCAGCTGCAACTACAGCGTTTTCAAGAATGTACCGAGGGCATCACGGCGGAGTTGAGTTTGTCGAATTCTGCCGCGGTGCTATTACAGTCGCAAATCAAGTGTGATTGGATACGGCCGGGCGTGATGCTATACGGCGGTACACCAGGCGCTGCAACTGCACAAAGCTTTGGACTCAAGCCCGCCATGACCCTGCAAAGCGAGCTGATCTCGGTGCAGCAGTTACAACCCGGCGACAGCGTAGGTTATGGCAGCGTGTTCACTGCAGACAAGGCCATGCGTATTGGCATCGTTGCGTGCGGTTATGCCGATGGCTACCCGCGCCATGCGCCAACCGGTACACCGATTTTAGTCAACGGCGTACGCACGCGCGTGCTGGGTCGGGTATCCATGGATATGTTGAGCGTTGATCTCTCTGAAATATTCGATGCAGAGATCGGTAGCAAAGTGATCTTGTGGGGTGAAGGTCTGCCGATTGATGAGGTTGCTGCTTCCGCTGGCACGATTGGGTACGAGTTGATGTGTGCTGTGGCGCCGCGCGTCAGACGTGAAACACGCGGGGACTGAGCGGCATGGCGAAATCCAAAACCAATTACACCTGCACCGAGTGCGGTGGGGTCAATAACAAATGGTCAGGCCAGTGCCCCAACTGCGCAAAGTGGAATACCTTGGTCGAGACGGTGGTGGATGTCGGCGCACATCGCTTTGCCACTCAACCGCAAGGCCTGGTACAGGGCGCGCCGGTGCAAAAGCTCTCCGAGATCGCTGCGGCCGATGTGCCGCGTGTGCCAACAGGTATTGAAGAATTTGACCGGGTGCTTGGCGGTGGTCTGGTCGCGGGCGGCGTGGTATTGATTGGTGGTGACCCCGGCATTGGTAAATCCACGCTGTTGCTGCAAGCGCTGGCGAATCTTTCAAAAACCAGCAAAGCGCTATATGTGAGCGGTGAAGAATCCGGTGCGCAAGTGGCGCTGCGCGCACGGCGCTTGGTGATTGATGCTAATGATCTGCATTTACAAGCCGAGATTCAACTCGAAAAAATTCTGAACACCTTGGCTGAGCAGCGGCCGCAAGTGGCCGTGATTGACTCGATACAAACGCTGTACTCCGATGCGCTGACCTCAGCCCCCGGCTCAGTGGCGCAAGTACGTGAATGCGCTGCGCAACTCACACGGGTAGCAAAACAATCCGGCATCACGATTATCTTGGTGGGTCACGTCACCAAAGAAGGTGCGTTGGCGGGGCCGCGTGTGCTCGAACACATTGTAGATACCGTGCTGTACTTCGAGGGAGATACGCACTCGAGTTTCAGATTGGTGCGTGCATTCAAAAACCGCTTTGGTGCGGTGAATGAGCTCGGTGTGTTCGCGATGACAGAAAAAGGCTTGAAGGGTGTCTCGAATCCTTCAGCTTTATTTTTGTCACAGCATGATGCGCAAGTACCCGGTTCGTGTGTGATGGTGACGCAAGAGGGTACCCGCCCGTTGCTGGTTGAGGTGCAGGCCTTGGTTGATGCCTCACATGTACCGAATGCGCGTCGTTTGTCTGTAGGTTTGGAACAGAACCGTTTAGCCATGTTGTTGGCGGTGCTACATCGTCATGCCGGTGTAGCGGCCTATGATCAGGATGTGTTCATCAATGCCGTTGGTGGCGTCAAGATCAGCGAGCCGGCAGCAGATTTAGCGGTCTTGTTAGCGATACAGTCTTCGATGCGAAACAAACCACTACCGCGTGGCTTGGTTGCGTTTGGTGAGGTTGGTTTGGCCGGTGAGATACGCCCGGCACCGCGCGGGCAAGAACGTTTGCGCGAGGCGGCCAAGCTGGGTTTCTCGATGGCCTTGGTACCGAAGTCGAATTTACCGCGGCAGAAAATTGAAGGCTTGCAGGTGATCGGCGTTGAGCGTATCGATCAGGCGATGAACAAGGTTAGAGAACTGAGTTAATCGTAGCAGGCGGCTGCAGCCCTCAGCCCGCTCCTGACGGCGCTCTCGATGGTCGCGGGATATTCACTCTCTGTGTAATCACCGGCCAGCCACAACCCGGGGTGTGGGGTTGCATTACTCGGACGTTTAAGATCAGGAGCGCAGACGAAGGTGGCGCGCTTTTCGGTGATGGTTTTGCACCAACGTGGCGCCATCAATTCAGGCATCTGCAGTGCGTTGCTCAATTGAGCAACTACATGGCCCTCAAGCACGCCTTGGTCAATGGATGCTGCAGCACCCGAGTCACTGATAACCACCGCCAGCAGACCAGCTTGTGCACTGTTCAACTGGCCGCGATCAAACACGTACTGACCCCATGCATTGTTTTCCGGGTTGTCGCGTAGCGCCAGCATCGGTGCGGGTAAGCGAACAGAATCGGCGTATTGCAGATAGCAGGTGGTAATCGGTGCATGATCAAACGCCAACGTGCCGGCAAATGCTGCATCAAGTGGTGACAGCAAAGTCTGTGCATGGGGTGCCGAGGTGGCGACGATGACTGCATCAAACGCTTGCGTGTTGTGATCAGTGACGACCTGCCATACATCGCCCACCTGCTGCAACTGCCGCACGCGCGAACCCAAGTGAACGGACTGCCCATGCTTTTGCAGCCACACGATGGCTGCATCAGGAAATAATGCAGACAGATCCACTCTGGGCAGCAGCATGTCAGATGCAGAACGCCGCGCGCCCAAGCTATCTCGCAGCACCGTCAGAAAAACCTTCGCCGACGCTTTTTCAGGCGCGGTGTTGAGCGCGGCAATGCAGAGCGGCCGCCACATCAATTGGTACACGCGCTCGGTTTGTTCGAAGCGCGCCAATAACTCGATCACACTGCAATCAATATCGAGCTGCCAACCCATCCAACGCGCCGCAGTGGCAAAGCGTGCCAGCG
>CAZZMV010000125.1:3878-5627 GCA_964655425.1 uncultured Bifidobacterium sp. | reverse complement strand
CTGACCGTTTCTTCGGCTTTGCTTTGGCTGCGGCCCCACACTATTACGCGTTTAATCGGTCGGGCGGTGCAGTGCGCGATCACCATCTCGGGTGCGAGCCGACCGGTACCAACCATCAGCAGTGAACTGCTGTCGGCACGTGACAGAAAACTGGAAGCCAAAGCCGAGACTGCCGCAGTGCGTCGCAAGGTCAGGACTTCACCATCGATAATTGCCAGAGGAACGCCGCTTGCTGTATTCGACAGCACATACAGTGCGTGAACTGTTGGCAGATCGTGCTGATGATTATTCGGCGCAACGGTGACCAGCTTCACGCCCAATTTTTTCTGTTCGCGCCATGCGGGCATCAGCAGCAGCGTTGCGTCATGACCCAAGTCGTGCGCGTGACGGCGCGGCACCTGGACTTGATCAGCGCTTGCAAAGGCGCGCCTGAGTGTATCGATCAAAGCTGGGTAGGGAAGCGCTGCGCGTACTTGATCAGCGGTGATATAGGGAATCGAATTCGTGTCTGTCATGGCAGCGCAGCGTAGGTCAAAGCCGTACCAGACGTCAATCAAACGCATGGGATAATTTACCGATGCGGATCTTGCTCGTCGTTTCCCTGCTGCTTTGCCAAGTTGCACACGCTGCAGGCGGGGCTCCGCCTAATGTATCGGCCGAATTACGTCGCTATGGCATACCCATCGAAGCGGTCGCGATCGACGTGCGCCCCGCTGAGAGTGGTAAGCCGCTGCTAGCCATAAACCACACACGGGCATTCAAGCCTGCGTCGATCATGAAGCTGCTGACGACGCAAGCCGCGCTTGAGTTGCTCGGGCCCGATTATCGCTGGGTCACCCGCGTTTACGCGCAGGGTGTGATCGAGGCCGATGTATTGCGTGGTGATTTGTTGGTCGAGGGAAGCGGCGACCCACGTTTTGCCCACGAAGACTTGTGGCGACTACTCACACGCTTGCGCGCGCTCGGTCTGCGCGAGATTCGCGGCAACCTTATTCTGGATAGGCGCTTGTTTCGCAACGAGCCGCATGATCCCGCTGCATTCGATGGTCGACCCGATCGCGCTTACAACGCCAGCCCGGATGCGTTATTGCTCGATGCAAAAGCACTCACTCTCTTGCTGCAGCCGCGCGCAGTCGGACAAGCGGCGCAGCTCGCCAGCGAGCCTGTGTTGGCGGGTTTCAGCGTTGAGCCGCCGATGACGATCGATGGTCCGTGCAACGGATTGCGTGATCAGCTCCAACCAAAATTTAGCGCGCAAGGTTTGCGCTTTGGCGGTGGCTTGCCGGCCACTTGTGGCGAGCGTGAACTGAGCTTTCACCTCTATACGCTGGATCACAGACAGTACTTTGGTGCGGTGTTTCGGGCGCTGTGGGTGCAGACCGGGGGTGTCTTCAACGGCAGCGTCATTGATGGTGAACTGCGTGCCGATGCGCGTGAGCTGACGCAGTGGGTATCCGCACCACTCGCTTCGCAACTCCGCGACATCAATAAGTTCAGCAACAATGTGATGGCGCGAAACCTGATGCTCAGTTTGGTTGCGCGGCGCGGTGAGGTGCCTGCGTCTTCATCAGCAGCGGTGATTCGTGTGGTCGAGTGGATGAAACATGCCGGGCTCGATAGCAGCACCTTGGTACTTCAAAATGGTTCGGGCTTGGCGCGTGAAGAGAAGCTATCGGCCGCTGCCCTGGGCGCTTTGTTGCAGCGGGCATGGCAGCAACCAACCATGCCCGAGTTTGTATCTTCGTTACC
>CAZZMV010000125.1:1429-3778 GCA_964655425.1 uncultured Bifidobacterium sp. | reverse complement strand
TGTTGCAGCGGGCATGGCAGCAACCAACCATGCCCGAGTTTGTATCTTCGTTACCAGTCGCGGGCATTGATGGCACCATGGCCAAGCGGTTCGACAATTCACCGCTTAAAGGTCACGCGCATATCAAGACCGGTAGCCTCGACGATGTCGCTAGCATTGCCGGTTATGTGACTGCGCGTTCTGGTAAGCGGCTTGCAGTGGTAGCAATGATTAATCATCCTAAAGCCAACGAAGCCCGCCCAGCCTTTGATCAGTTATTGACTTGGGTATACGAGCACTACTGATTTTGCTTGTTGGGAGACAGCATGACCGTCGACATCGCAGCGAGTATCAGCAGCATCGCGACATAGTCTTGCCACTGTGGTGTTTCACCCAAAATCCACGCGCCCGAGAATGTGCCGAGTACCGGAATCAGCATGACCGATAAACTGGATACGACTGGGGGTAGCAGTCGAGCGAGTCGAAACCAAACTACGTGCGCATACGCAAAAATGATCAACGCGTTATAAATGATGCCGCCCCAGGTGACAGCATTTGGGGCATGCCACGCGTCACGTTCCAATGCCAACGACAATAAGGACATCACCGTCGTTGTGAGTGTCAGCATCCAAAAGGTAAGCGAGATGGTGGGCATGTCCAAGGCGGTACGCTTCATCAAAACGGTACCAAAGCCCCACGCTGCCGCTGCAGTCAACGCAAACAAGGTGCCGATCGGCTGCCCGGCGATGTGCCCGAATTCACTCGACAACAGCAGGCCAGCCCCAAGCATGGCGAGCGCAATACCCAGCAAGGCGCGTGGTTGTATGCGGTCACCAAAAAACAGCAAGCCGGACAACACCGCCCACACTGGCATGGTGTAACCCAAGATCGCAGCGCGCCCCGATGACAACATCTTCACACCAATGATGATGCAGGCGTGCCAGATCAACATGTTGGGTACGGCGAGTTTCACCACAGTCATGACCTGACCCGGTGGGATGCGCAATGAAGCACGCTGTAGTTTTGCGATCAAGGCAATCGCCGCCAACCCGCCAATCATTGAAAGACTACGAAAACTCAGCGGTGGAAAATCACGCACACTGGCTTTCATCACAGGCCAGTTCAGGCCCCAGAACAGAATCAGAAATCCAAGCAGGATCAGGTCTTTGCGCGTCAGCTGGTGCATGGGGCGGGACGATAACACGGCAGGCTACAATGCCATCCCGCTCCAGCTCAACGCCAAGACCCCGTGACTTTCACTGACAAACTCGCCGATGCTATTCGTCTGCATGACTCACTACTGTGCGTCGGGCTTGACCCGGATATCGCACGTTTCCCCGGTGTGCTGAAAGGACGGGTCGATTCGGTATTTGAATTTTGCCGCGCCATCATTGACGCCACCGCGCCCCATGCTTGCGCCTTCAAGCCGCAGATTGCGTATTTCGCAGCACTGGCTGCCGAAGATCAATTACAAGCGATTTGTGATTATCTGAACCAGCGTTACCCCGATATTCCCATTGTCTTGGATGCCAAGCGTGGTGACATCGGCGCCACTGCCGAGCAGTATGCGCGTGAGGCCTTCGAGCGCTACAAAGCAGATGCGGTTACCGTCAATCCCTACATGGGATTTGATTCGATCGAGCCTTATTTGCAGTGGGCCGAGAAAGGGGTGATCGTGCTGTGCCGCACCTCGAATCCCGGTGGGTCAGATCTTCAGTTTCTGAAAGTGGATGGTGTGCCGCTTTACCAGCATGTCGCGCGTCTGGTTGCTCAGCAATGGAATCGTCATGGCCAATGCGGCTTAGTGGTGGGCGCGACTTTCCCGCAAGAGATTGCTGAAGTCCGAAAAATCGTGGGCGATATGCCGTTACTGGTACCCGGAATCGGCGCACAGGGTGGTGATATCGAATCAACCGTCCGCGCTGGTCAGGCGAGCGATGGGATGGGCATGATGATCAACTCATCACGCGCAATTCTTTACGCCAAGCCAGTTGATGGTGAGGGGTTCGCCGACGCCGCCGCGCGGGTGGCGAGAGAAACGCGTGATGCGATTAATGTTTACCGCAGTCGATGAATCAATAGCGTGACTGGATTCCGGCCTGCGCCGGAATGACGCTGCTCACGGCCATTGCTACTCATTCGGTGTAATTAGAGTGGCTAGACTTCGGCCTGCGCCGGGATGACTCGCCTCTCGGCCATCGCTACCCAGTCGCTGTAACCGTTATTTCGGGATCCAGGGTTGACTGGTAATGAACCCAAATTGCGCTCAAGCGCTTTGCAAAAGCCTGAGCAAACCTTCCAAGGCATGAACGGTGGTTTGCATGCGAACAGATTGCCGATCACCCTGAAACAAGTGCCGCTCAGTCACCA
>CAZZMV010000125.1:0-1329 GCA_964655425.1 uncultured Bifidobacterium sp. | reverse complement strand
GTTTGCATGCGAACAGATTGCCGATCACCCTGAAACAAGTGCCGCTCAGTCACCACGGCTCGATTGGTCGCCCAACCAAAGCACACGGTACCGACTGGCTTACCCGGCACTGCACCCGTGGGGCCTGCGATGCCGGTGGTGGATAGCGCAACATCCGCTGAGCTATTGGCGAGCGCGCCCGTCGCCATCGCCGCCGCAACCTCTTCACTTACTGCACCAAATTGTGCGATCAATGCATCAGGCACTTCCAGAAAACTGGTCTTCGACGCATTCGAGTAAGTCACTAAGCCGCAATCAAACCATTCCGATGAGCCCGGGATATCCGTAATGCATTGCGAGATGCTGCCACCCGTGATTGACTCGGCTGTTGCCAGCATCCAGCGCTTTTGTTTGAGGACATCGCCGATTTGTTCGGCGAGTACATGCAAGGCTTGCTCGGAATGGCTCATGATTGAGTGCTGTTTAACCAAATCAACTTGAAAAATTATCTTGTTGGTCGCTCGCTGCAATGGTGCGATCTTGGATCAGAAGCGCCAAAGGGCAATCACCAGCAGAGTAAACACGGCAGCCACGATGTCGTCGATCATCACACCGAATCCACCTTTATAGCGACGCTCTACTTGGCGAATCGGCGGTGGCTTGATCATGTCAAATAATCTGAACAACACCACTGCAGCGAGTTCTGCCGAAAAACTGCATGGCGTGACCAGCAACAAGACCAGCCAGATCGCGATTATCTCGTCCCATACAATTGCACCATGATCGGGAACGCCCAGCGCCCGCCCGGCGCGATCACACGCAGCAACGCCAACGAAAAAGCCAACCACGATTACGACTGCCCACACGCTAGACGTGAATATTGCAGGCCAATGCGTTGATAGTAGATTGAAGCAGAGCCAACCAAACAGCGTACCCGCTGTGCCCGGCATGATCGGCGACAAGCCACTACCAAGGCCAAGTGCCAAAAAATGCGCCGGGTGCGCGAGCATGAATTTAATGCTGGGTTGTCGCTTCACCGGTCGGGCTGGTTCAACGAGCTCGACTGCATTCATTGTTTCAACCCTCTCAGGCGGCGTGGTGTTCATGACAATGCAAAATGATCGAATGGATGTGAGCGTAAGTTGATTTTGTGTCCAGCCGCATCGACGATATTTAGGCCAGGCATCGGCTCAATTTTCCCAATACGAGTGACAGTCACCCCAGCCTTTGAAGCGGCTGCCATTACTTTTTCTTTTTGTACGGGCGCGGCGCAAAAACATAACTCGTAGTCGTCACCACCGGTCAGCGCAAACTCCAGTTGCGTCTGCTCGCCTTGCGAACGTAATGCGG
>CAZZMV010000124.1:0-5647 GCA_964655425.1 uncultured Bifidobacterium sp. | reverse complement strand
TGAACAAATGGCGGCGCGCGCCGCGCAAGAGCTGCAAGATGGTTTTTATGTGAACTTGGGTATTGGCTTGCCTACGCTGGTGGCAAACTATGTGCCGCAAGATATTACCGTTTGGCTGCAATCGGAGAATGGTTTGCTGGGCATTGGTCCATTCCCGACTGAAGATGATATCGATGCAGATCTGATCAATGCGGGCAAACAAACTGTCACCGCACTGAAGGGCGCTTCATTTTTCAGCTCGGCAGATTCATTCGCGATGATTCGTGGCGGGAAAATCAACATCGCTATTCTCGGTGCAATGCAAGTTTCCGAGCGCGGTGATCTGGCCAACTGGATGATCCCCGGAAAAATGGTCAAGGGCATGGGCGGCGCGATGGACTTGGTCGCGGGTGTCGGCCGCGTGGTGGTGTTGATGGAGCATGTCGCTAAAGCTAAAGATGGCTCCACCTCGCACAAGCTACTCGAGCACTGCAACTTGCCACTCACGGGTGTCGGCGTTGTCGACCGTATCATCACCGATCTGTGCGTACTCGATGTAACCGAACATGGTTTGAAACTGGTCGAGATGGCGCCGGGTGTGACGAAAGAAGAACTTGTTTCCAGTACAGGCTGCGAAATCCGCTTTTGAGCACCGCACGGGTGAGGCCGTTTGCCGCCTCTTCATGAATCTAACCAGATAGGCCCTGAATCCAGTTTCGGTTAGGTCGTTTCAATTGAGAAGCCGGTGGGTGAAAAGCCCACCGGCTTTTTGCTTTCTGTCGCGGTTTAATCACAGCAAAAGACCCGATGCACTTCAGATGCACTACCCATGCACTACTAGCATGACTTGAACAGATTTTTGGCGTAAAACAGTCACACGAATCCATGCCTCAGCCAAATTTTCCATCCCATCCAGCGAGAGGATAAAGACTATGCCGCGAACAAAAGGTTTAAATCCAGCTCAAGGATATAGTGAACATACGCCGCCTTCTACAAGTAGCACCGTGTTACCCTCGTCCACCAGCAATACAAGCCCATCAAGAAAAACACGCGCCCCTGCATCAGTCAGAGTGCTTGAAGCGACTCAAAAGAAAAAATCATTGCAATCAAGCCGATCGCCGCATTCGGTCAGTCAACAAGAGAAAAATTTACGGGATAAAGAGACGCTGGCAGATTCGTCGGCAGATGATGCACCAACCAAATCGGCTCACGCGTCGAGTCTGCTATCGGACTCGTCGGACAGTGACTCTATCGAATCAGCAAGTACAAATTCAAGTGATTCGAGCGAATTGAGTGAGTCATTTGAAATCCACACAGAGCCCAAGCTTGCGGTACGCGACCAGCAGAGCATCGTTGTGAAGCAAGCGTCGACTGCCCAGCGCGGCAATGAAGTGGGCGAGAGAATTCCAAGCTTCATCAATATGTTGGTTCAGAATATTTGGCAGGCAATTGATCAAAAAAACTGGGATCGATTAGGCCACCTGATTGACGGCATACGTGAAGCTAATCTTCGCTTTGACCTTCCATCATTGCAAAAGACATGGTCGGTGCTGAACATCGTCGGTCTGGCACCACTCGCTTTACTTACCGCAAATGAACAGGGCGGCGGAGCAAACCAAGAAAAGCGTTGGCTACTGGCATTGGATTTACTTGATTTGGGTTGTAACTGGGACGCCAAAGATCAATACGGCAACCGAGCGATTGACTTGTTGCGCAAGCAGGCCAGCCCAGAGCTGATCGAGTTCGTCTTGCAAGAGCGGCCTGAGTTGCGGCACTTGTTGTTGAAGGCGTAGCGCCGTCAGCAGTATTGGTTCTCCTAATGATATTGCGAAGACAGCTAAGACGATTATTGCGCTACCCAACCCCCGTCCATATTCCACGCCACACCACGCACTTGGGATGCTGCATCGCTGCACAAGAAAATCGCGAGTGCACCCAGCTGCTCGGGCGTGACGAATTCGCCGGAAGGTTGTTTCTCCAGCAGTAGTTCGCGCTTGGCCTGGTCAATTGAAATATGGTTAGCGGCAGCACGTGCATCCACCTGCTTCTGAACCAAGGGCGTCAGCACCCAGCCGGGGCAGATCGCATTGCAGGTGATGCCGGTCTGCGCATTTTCCAGCGCAGTCACCTTGGTCAAGCCGACGATGCCGTGCTTGGAAGCCACATAAGCAGACTTGCCGGCCGACGCGACCAGCCCATGTGCGGAGGCGATATTGATGATGCGCCCCCAGTTTTTTTGCTTCATGCCAGGTAGTGCAAGGCGAGTGGTATGAAACGCTGAAGTCAGGTTGATGGCAATCACTGCATCCCAGCGCTCAACTGGAAAATCTTCGATATTCGCCACGTGCTGAATACCGGCGTTATTCACCAAAATATCGATACCACCAAAGCTGTCGGCTGCTTGTTTTACCATTTGCTCGATCTCGGCTGGTTTAGTCATATCCGCGCCGGAGTAGCTGGTTTTTACGTCAAACTGGGATGCAGTTTGCTGCTGAAGTGCCGCGATCTGTTGCGCGTCGCCGAAACCATTGAACACAATATTTGCGCCTTCTGCAGCGAGTGCTTGCGCGATACCCAGGCCGATGCCTGAAGTCGATCCGGTAATGAGTGCGGTTTTACCGGCGAGCGAGCGGGTTTGCATGGGCATTCCTTTTGCAATAGTTTGATCAAGCCCGCAATTTTAAGGGCTTGCCGCTAAAATCAATAAAAACATCCAAGGAGACCGCCCCGTGGCGATGCAAGCGCAGATCAAAATGGTGCAATGCCTGTCGCCAGCCGGCTTGCACAATATGGCCTACAAGGAGTGGGGCGACCCACACAACCCGCGTGTGCTGATGTGCGTGCACGGTGTCACCCGCGTCTCGGACGATTTTGATGCGTTGGCTGTTGCAATGGCAGACCACTACCGAGTGATTTGTCCGGATGTGGTGGGGCGGGGTCGATCGGCCTGGTTGAGAGACCCGACGTATTACTGGGTACCACAGTATGTGAGCGATATGGTGACCCTGATCGCGCGCCTCGATGTGCCGCACGTGGATTGGTTCGGTACCTCGATGGGTGCGTTGATTGGTATGGGGCTGGCTGCGATTCCCGAATCGCCGATTCGCAAAATGGTGATGAATGATGTTGGCCCGGCGCTGAATTTTCAGGCGCTATCGCGTATCGGCAGCTATATCGGCGAAGACCTCAGATTTGAAAACTTCCAGCAAGCTAGGGACTACATTCGCTCGATTTCGGCACCATTCGGCCCACATAGCGAGCAGGAGTGGGACAAACTCGCAGCCGATGTGCTGCGACAAACCGACGATGGCCGCTGGCGAAGACACTATGACGTTGGGTTAGCTTTGCCATTCAAGGTCATGACCGAGGAGAGCGCAAAGCAAGGGGAGGCCGCGCTGTGGGCCGCCTATGATGCGGTGCGTTGCCCAGTGTTGTTGGTGCGTGGCGCTGACTCTGATCTGCTCACGCGCGAGACTGCACAGCACATGACACAGCGTGGCCCGCGTGCGCGTTTGGTTGAGCTATCCGGCATCGGCCATGCGCCGACCTTCATGCACGACGATCAAATCGCACTAGCGCGCGAATTTTTTCTGGAATAAAGATGGTGTTTGTTGCAACCCGCGCGGGGGATGACGAGCTGTGTGTCGGGCTGCGAGAAGAAGACGCGGCGCGGCTGCGAGCTGCGATCGAGTTTGTTCGCGCGCCGTATGCTGACAAGCAGGTACCCACCGGGCAGGATGCGCTGGCGTTTTCGCGAGGTGTAGTCGCCGCACTGGCATCACTCAAAGCCGATGCAGATGCGCGCATCGCAGGCATGTTGTTTGAATTAGTCGCGCTTGCGCCGCAGCAGGTGGTTGAGATCGAGCCACGTTTCGGCAAGGAAGTCGCTGACATGGTGACCGGCATTCGGCAATTGATGCGCTTGCATGAGGGTATGTTCGCTCGCAAAGAGTCCGACCGCGCCAAGAGCAGTGCAGCCAGTCAGCTTGAGTCACTACGCAAAATGACGCTGGCGATGGCTACCGATATGCGGGTGGTGCTGGTGCGTCTGTGCTCGCGCTTGGCTACATTGCGTTATTTCGCCGAAATCAAAAGTGAAACCGAATTCGCCTTGCGTTATGCGCGCGAGACTTTTGATTTATACGCGCCACTCGCCAATCGCTTGGGTATCTGGCAGCTGAAATGGGAGCTGGAAGATTTATCGTTTCGATTTTCCGAGCCAGACAACTACAAGCGCATCGCCAAAATGCTCGAAGAAAAACGTGTCGAGCGCGAGCAGTTTGTCGAGGACGCGATTCAACATTTACGTTCCGAGCTGAAAGCAGCAGGTATTGCTGCCGAAGTCTATGGTCGGCCGAAGCATATCTACAGCATCTGGAACAAGATGCAAGGCAAGGCGATCGACTTCTCTCGTTTGCATGATGTGCGCGCATTTCGGGTAATCGTGGATGATGTCAAGACATGCTACGCCGTGCTATCTATCGTGCATGACATCTGGACACCGATTGCCGAAGAGTTTGACGACTACATCGCACGCCCCAAGGCCAATGGCTATCAGTCGCTTCATACCGTCGTGGAAGCTGATGATGGCCGTACGCTGGAGGTGCAAATTCGTACGCAGCAAATGCATCGCTTCGCCGAGTTCGGTGTGGCTGCGCATTGGCGCTATAAAGAAGGCAGCGGTAACGCGCAGGACGATAGCTACGATCAAAAAATTGCCTGGCTACGACAACTACTCAGTTGGAAAAGCGAGATCACCGATACCGTGGTCGGGCAGGAAGATACCGAGCGGCAGTGGGTCGAGCAGCTGAAAGCGGCTGCGATTAACGACCGCATCTATGTGCTCACACCGCAAGGGCGCTTGGTCGAATTACCGATGGGCGCAACACCGATTGATTTCGCATACCAGTTACATAGCGATGTGGGTCATCGCTGCCGCGGCGCGCGTGTCAACGGTGCGATGGTGCCGCTGAATACCGCGCTGAAGAATGGGCAAACGGTTGAGATCATCACTGCCAAGGGTGAGGCAGTGGCGATGGGTACTGCAGGGCCTTCGCGCGATTGGCTATCGGACGGCTATACCGCCAGCCCGCGTACGCGTTCAAAAATTCGCGCCTGGTTCAACGCGATCGAGCAAGCGCAGACTTTGGGGCAGGGCCGCGCGCTACTCGAAAAAACTTTGCAGCGTGAGGGTAAAACTGCGGTCAATCTCGACGACTTGGCGCATCGATTAGGTTTTTCCAAACTTGATGACCTACTGCTTGCCGTTGGCAATGAGCGCCTTAGTCTACGACTGGTCGAGCAGGCATTGCACGGCGACGCGCAAGAAAGGGTCGTGCCGAATAACGAAGCCCAACTCACCAGAAAGAGTCGCGCATCAAGCGTGACGCAAGGTGGTAAAGCAGGCGTGCTGATACTCGGTACCGAGGGCTTGTTGACGCAGATGGCGAGCTGCTGTAAACCGGCGCCGCCTGATCCGATTGTTGGCTTCATCACGCGCGGTAAAGGTATTTCGATTCATCGCGCCAGTTGCAAGAACCTGTCGCAGATGGTGCTGCGCGCACCCGAGCGTATGGTGCAGAGTAGTTGGGGCGAGTTGGGTGGCGATACTGTTTACCCGGTCGATGTGTTCGTACTGGCACAAGATCGGCAGGGTTTGCTGCGAGAT
>CAZZMV010000123.1:0-5731 GCA_964655425.1 uncultured Bifidobacterium sp. | reverse complement strand
CATCTTCTTCATCTGACAACAGGGTCTTCATGCGCAGCAGGTTTTCGTCGGCGATGGCTTGCTGGTTCTCCAACTTATTGTCGGTGGCACCAATTGAGGCCAGGCTATCGGATAGCCCCTGCTGCATGGTCGCCATCTCGCCCACCGAGCGCTGCACAGTCTTGATGTTGTTGGTGTTAAGACCAGTGATCAAGTCATCAATCGCCTCAAAAAATCCCACGCCGTAAGGCTTACCGCTATCGTCGGTGCGCACAATCTTGTCGAAAGGCCGCGTACCAGGGCGATTGGTATCGGCGATGTTTTGATCTGCAATATCGGCCGAGGCGATCGATTGGTCACCTTGGTACACCACCCTACCCTGATCGTTGGCAGCAAACGCCAGTTGGCCAACCCGCGTCCCTGAAAAAATGAAATTACCGTTGATGTCTTGCGTATTCGCCAACGACAGCATTTGATTACGAAGCTCTTTCACCTCAATCGCAATCGATTTACGGTCTGCTGCTGAATAGGTATCGTTAGCGGCTTGTACACTGAGCTCTTTTAGCCGGAACATCACTTCGGTCGCACCTTTGAGTGATGACTCTTGCTGTGCAAGTTTGTCGCGCACCTGCTTGATGGTGGCGACGTAGCTTTCCTGCCGATCAATCGCTGACTTCAAACGTGTGATTTGCGAAGATTTATCGGGCGCATCGCTGGGCTTCAAGATCTGCTTGCCCTCGGTCATTTGCATTTGGGCTTTAGACACGCGATCTTGCGTCACGCCGATCTGATTAATCGCCCGATCAAACTTCAAGCTGGTCGACATTTGCGTCATGATGTATCGCCCTATTCTCTTTAACTACTAGCGCGCGGCCTGCAAGATGGCATCAAATAAATCGCCTGATACTTGTATGGTCTTGGCCGAGGCTTGGTACGCTTGCTGGAAGCGGATTAAATCTGCTGCTTCACTATCGAGTGATACGCCAGAGACCTTGTCACGCGCCTCAATCGCTTGATCGTTGACTACCTTGAGTGCGTCTTGCGCAATCTTGGCCTGGCTGGCGAAATTACCTACCCGACCAAGCTGCTCTTCATAAGCCTGTGAAATCGTGCTGCCGCCGTTACCACCAATCACACCTTTGGTCTGCAGCGCGACAATATCCAACATGTTCTGGTTGTTACCCGTACCATCTTGGTTACCATCGATCAGGAAGGTATCGCCGGCTACCGGTGGGCGATTCAGCATGAGGTGTACACCGCGGTACTCAATACCTTGCTTGGGGTCGTACTCGCGCTCGGCTAGCACAGTGATTACACCGGTGGATGGATTACGCCAGGTAATTTGATATTGCTTTTCCGAGGTGAA
This sequence comes from uncultured Bifidobacterium sp., assembly GCA_964655425.1. Classification (GTDB taxonomy): domain Bacteria; phylum Pseudomonadota; class Gammaproteobacteria; order Burkholderiales; family Burkholderiaceae_D; genus Pernthalerella. The sequence continues at coordinate 4,386 of CAZZMV010000123.1, read as the reverse complement.
GGTAACGTCGTATTTTTCAGTACGCAGTGCATCGATACGTTTGGCATTGAGTGACACCGGGTCAGCCATGCTAGCGTCGTAGCTACCCGTGATCGTGCCTGAGCCGGCAGAAACAAACACCAATAAGTCTTCCTGCACCGCACCGTCAATATAAATGCCGGTACGCATACCGAGCTTGGCGAGCTCAGCCGGGCCGGACTCTACATGCTCGTCAGTGAAGCCGAAGCGAATTTCTTTTTTTGAGCCAATTTCTATGACACCACGGTAGTTACCGTTGCTCACACCGAGCACATTGGCACCTCCGCTCAAGGTACCGATCGAAATATCTGCCCCACTACCATTGCTGATGAGCAGGTTGCCGAAGGTATCCATCTCTGCATACACCTTGGAATAGGTGCCACTGGCCACGCCTAATGCATTACCTTCATCGAGTGGCCCAACGACGATATCTTCGCCATTGGTATTTGATAGCGTGACATCGCCCGTGGTGATGTTGAGCGTAGCGGTTACACCGGTCGTATGAGTGGCCAGATTGATTTTTGCGACAAGCTCGGTGCGACTCGCGAATTCACCGTTGGTACCGGATCCGGTCATAGTGGTACCGTTGATGGAGAGCTTGCGAGCGAGATTTTGTGTAGTTAGGCTGGCCACCACACGACCTGTATCCGCGCCATTGATCGCAGCCGCCAAATCTTGCGTGGTCTTCACCGTAAAGGGGCCATCAACCCCGGTACCGGGGATGCCGACCCCATTGATCATCAACGGGAATTTTTCTTTGAAACCGAGTTCGAGAAGCTCGGCTTTTGCCTTGACCTGGTTAACGCCCCGTACGACGACTGGCGGCTCGAGTGTCGAACCGGTTTCATTCAACCACGCGGCTAAATCCGGCGCCTTCAAGGGACGATCATAATCAAGCCCGCTCAGCGCAACACCATTTAATGTGATGGTGTTACCAGCAATCGCATTAACATTCGGGGGAATTCGCAAGGTATCAATGCGAGCTTCGGTAGGAATAATTGGCATCAAGCCGACGGCGTATTGGCCCATGGGCTGACCCAACACTGCCAGATCACCGCCTTTGCCCTTGGTGCCGTAGCCAATCGTGATACCACGCTGTTCGCCGAAAGCAGATTTGCCTTGGTAGTTGACTGGCGAAGTGATCTTGCCGTCTTCATCCATGCGGCCAACCCAGATATCGTCGCCGCCATAGCCTGGCGCGTTACGCAGGACCAGCGACCCCTGAACAATCGAAGCGAATACATTCGCTTTCTTGAAATCAGCGGAATTAATCTGCTCCACCAAATCTTGCAAGCTCCTACCCACCTCAGGGTCGATTGCCAGGCCATTAATGAATAGACCATCCTCAGGATTGAGTGTCAGCCCAGGCGTGGCATTCATCGGCTCACCGAAATTCAGCTTGCCTCGATAAGCAGTTTGGGTGGTGATGTTGCCGTTTTCATCCATGCCGCCGATACGAATATCATTACCGCCATAGCCTTCGGCGTTACGAAGTATCAGCGCGTCGCCAGCCTCATTCAAGGTAGCAAAGACATTGGTGTCGCTGGCATATTGCGAATTTATTTGAACCACGAGCTGCGCGAGGGTTCGGCCCACCTGCGCTGCAATCGGAATGCCGTTGACATAGAAGCCCTCGGCTGGATCGATGTCAAGCTCGGGCGTGGTCGTCATCGCGTTGACGCCTATCGGCGGATCATCATACTGAAGCGCCTTGTTCATCCATTCGGCGATGTCGCTTGCTTGTATGGTCTGCGCGGGTGCAGTCGGGTACAGCACGGGCAAGACATGGCCATTCACCGTCAGCCGATCTGCCTCGATCATCTTGATGTCGGCAGGGATAATCTCCCCGGTAATCACGCGCCGATCAATGGTGCTTGGCACAATCATGTGCTCGGGTGAAAACTGCGTCGCCTTATCGTATTGCGTACCGGTCAGGGACTTCAATCCATAGAACATCGACATCTGCTTGTAGCCAGTCTCGCCGCTCTCATTCAGATACGTATCTGAATAAGTACTGCCTTTGACGAAACCATTTTCAGTCGTGAGCAGCGCACGGCGTGCTGCATCATCCGTAATGGGTGCTCCCAGCAGATGACGGCCATCACGGGTGAGTACTTGAATATTTTGTTTTTCGGTGGCGTTGTCGATGAATACCGACCAATTGTTTGCACCGAGGGGAATTTGCCCCAGCAGCATATCAGCAGGTGAATTGATCCCCGCCGAGGGATTTGGGTTGTTCCTTAAAACTTGTGACAGCGATTTCACCCGGCTGGGGTCAGCATACGATGGCGCGTAAGTGAGTACTGCGTCTGCGCCGGACAGGTTGTTTGGGTTTTCAATCACGCGGAACAAAGCACCGGCAGCGATTTTTTTAGGATCATCCAATACAAACCGAATACCCGCCGAGGCACGGTCGAGCTGGACTGCATTTTTCGTGACCGGATCCATGCGGGTAACCGGGTCGATCGTAAATAATGGCTTGCCAATGTTCCCATCGAGATCAATGCCGTTGGCATGAATCTGATTCAACTGATCTGCCACCATCCGCGCCAAGTTGTCTAGCGCCTCGAAGCTGGGCTGTAGTACCTGCTCCCTAAAACCCATCAAGCCGCCGAGTTCACCTGAACTGACGCCCGCGACTTCTTCTTTATTTTTTGAATACGGGTCTAGGATAATTGCCACACGCGACAGATCGACTTCATCGAACCTTGCTTTGATCTCCGTTGATCTATCCCCTACGACTAGCTTGCCTGCATTGGCGACGGTGCCGATGCTGACATCCACCGCACCGTTCATTGCCGTCGTGACATTAATTTTGACTAGCTTGGATAACTTGGTCAGTAGCAGATCACGTTGATCGAGCAAATCCGGCGGCTGACGCGACGCCAGCGGATGCTTGCTCATCTGTTTATTGACCACCGCGATTTGTGATGCAAGCGTGTTGATATCACCGATCCGTGCATCGATTGCATTACGGGTTTCGGTATCCACCGTGGTCATTTGATTGGATAGCTCGCGGAAACCTGCCGCCAAACCATCCGCATCACGCAGAAACTGTTGACGCAGAACGATAGATGAGGGATCAACCGACAAAGAGCGCGCAGTTGCAAAAAACTTGTCCAGCGAATTATTCAGCCCAACCGTCTCGCTACCCATAATGTCGACCACGCGGTTGGCATAACCGACCATCGGGCCCTGGGTATTTAATTCACTCGTGCTATTGCGTAAATTCTGTTCGAGGAATTGGTCATAGGCGCGGTTGATACCGGCCACATTGGCACCGGTGCCCAAATACACCCGCCCCTGTTTGCGCGGCATATTCTCCGCAAACTGGGTCTCTTGCCGCACATAGCCTTCGGTACCGACATTGGAAATATTGTTAGATACCGTGGTGAGCGCACGCTGGTACGCTGCAACCCCCGAGCTACCGATGCTGAGCAGATCACTCATTCAGCCGCTCCCTTCGGGCTGGCTGCAGGAATCGCGAGGCGACGATCGAGGTTGAAACGCTCGGGCCGCTGCAACGGCATGGCTTGGTTGGTACCTGGTAGCGCCATACCCTGCTGCGGCGTGTTAATCGGCATGGGTGTGGCTTTGGTGACGTAATCCGGTGGTGGTGCGTTATTGCGCTTGACTGCTTTAACGATCATGTCAGCCACGCCCATGGTATTGCGCTTGGCCAGTGCCATTGACAGTTCGCGGTCATACATCTGGGTGAACTGATCTTCCACGTCCGAACCCATCAGATCGCTTTTTTCTACGGTTTCGCGCATGGATTTGAGCATCTCGTGGATGAACATCGCCTCGAACTGGGTCGCGGTTTCACGCAGTGCTTTATCCGAGTTTTGCTGCGCTTTCGTGCGCAAAGCACCGAGCCCCGCAAAGTCCAGTGCGGACTGCGGGGAGGCCATGCCCAGATTGTCGAGTGCGTCAGCCATAAATTATTTAGATCACCACCAACTCGGCACGTAAGCTGCCTGAGCTCTTTAATGCTTCCAGAATGGCAATCAATGCCGACGGGGATGCACCGACCTGGTTGATTGCATCTACGATTTGTCTCAAATCCACACCGGCCTGAAACAAAAACGCCGGCTTATTCGGTTCATTCACTGCGATGTTGGCGTTCTGTACTGCCTGGGTTTGTCCGTTCGAGAATGCATTCGGCTGGCTAACCTCGTTGGTCGCGGCAATCGCCACTGAAATCGTGCCGTGCGATACCGCAGCCGGCGTCACTTTGACATTGCGACTAATCACAACCGTACCAGTGCGTGAGTTCACAACCACACGTGCAGGCGCTTCACCCGGTGTGACGTCGAGGTTTTCAACCATACTGACAAAACTCACACGCTGCGACACATCCATCGGTGC
>CAZZMV010000122.1:0-5749 GCA_964655425.1 uncultured Bifidobacterium sp. | reverse complement strand
TTGATCGCGTCGACAAACTCGAAACCCTTGCCTGGTTCCTGTGGCTCGATCTTCAGCACCACATGACCGTACTGACCGCGACCACCCGACTGCTTGACGAACTTGCCTTCGATTTCTTCGCAGACTTTACGAATCGTCTCGCGATATGCCACCTGAGGCTTACCGACAGTCGCTTCGACACCGAATTCACGGCGCATGCGATCAACAATAATCTCAAGGTGCAATTCGCCCATACCCGAGATGATGGTCTGGCCCGATTCTTCGTCGGTCTTGACTCGGAACGAAGGATCTTCCTGCGCTAGGCGATTCAGCGCGATACCCATCTTCTCTTGGTCGGCCTTGGTCTTCGGCTCTACTGCCTGCGAGATCACCGGCTCCGGGAACACCATGCGCTCAAGCGTGATGACTGCACTCGGATCGCACAGCGTGTCACCGGTGGTTGCTTCTTTCAGACCAACCGCCGCAGCGATGTCACCCGCGCGGACTTCTTTGATCTCTTCACGCTGGTTGGCGTGCATTTGCAGAATACGACCGACGCGCTCTTTCTTGCTTTTGACTGGGTTGTAGATGGTGTCGCCCGAATTCACCACACCCGAATACACACGGAAGAAGATCAGTTGTCCAACGAAGGGGTCGGTCATGATCTTGAACGCCAAGGCGGAGAATTTCTCGCTATCGTCCGCTTTACGGCTGGCGGGTTGTTCGTTCTCGTCCGTACCTGACACCGGCGGAATATCAACTGGCGATGGCAGATATTCGATCACCGCGTCGAGCATTGCCTGCACGCCCTTGTTCTTGAAGGCAGTACCGCACAACATTGGCACGATCTCACCGGCAATGGTACGAGTGCGCAAAGCTTTCTTGATGTCTTCTTCCGACAGATCTCCATCTTCGAGATACTTATTCATCAGCTCTTCGCTGGACTCAGCGGCGACTTCAACCATCTTTTCTCGCCACTCGCTGGCAACATCGGCCAGATCGGCGGGAATGTCTTCGTAGTTGAATTTCATGCCCTGGGTTGCATCGTCCCAGATAATCGCCTTCATCTTCACCAGATCAATCACGCCGGTGAAATTTTCTTCAGCACCGATTGGCACCTGAATCGGCACAGGATTAGCCTTCAAACGGCTACGCATCTGCTCGTAGACCTTGAAGAAGTTCGCGCCGGTGCGGTCCATCTTGTTGACGAACGCCAGACGGGGCACGCCGTATTTGTTCGCTTGGCGCCACACAGTCTCAGACTGTGGCTGCACACCGCCCACTGCGCAATAGACCATGCATGCACCATCGAGCACGCGCATGGAGCGCTCTACCTCAATCGTAAAGTCAACGTGGCCAGGGGTGTCGATGATGTTGATATGGTGCTCGGCGAAATTATTCGCCATTCCCTTCCAAAAGCAGGTTGTCGCTGCGGAGGTAATGGTGATGCCGCGCTCTTGTTCCTGCTCCATCCAGTCCATGGTCGCGGCGCCATCGTGCACCTCACCGATTTTGTGGTTTACACCGGTGTAGAAAAGGATGCGCTCGGTCGTCGTGGTCTTGCCGGCATCGATATGAGCAGAGATACCGATATTGCGATAACGCTCGATAGGGGTCTTGCGGGCCATGGTTAAGTCCTACACTTTCTCTATGGTTGAAACCGGCGTCAGTTCGAGGGAATTGCGCGGCATCAGATTCGGGGTCGGGCGGCCGCTTGCGTAGCCGCCGCCTGCATCAGAAACGGAAATGCGAGAACGCCTTGTTCGCTTCTGCCATACGGTGCACCTCGTCGCGCTTTTTCATTGCGCCGCCACGGCCTTCCGCAGCGTCGAGCAACTCACCCGCCAAACGCAGCGCCATGGATTTTTCACCACGCTTGTTCGCGGCTTCGCGCAACCAGCGCATCGACAATGCCATACGACGCACCGGACGTACTTCAACCGGCACCTGGTAGTTTGCACCACCGACGCGTCGGGATTTGACCTCAACCATCGGCTTGCAGTTGCCGATTGCTGCGGAGAACACTTCCAAGGGGTCTTTGCCGGTCTTGGTCTGAATTTGTGAAAACGCGCCGTAGATGATGTTTTCGGCGACTGACTTCTTACCCGAGAGCATAAGCACGTTAACGAACTTCGCTACATCAACGTTGCCGTACTTGGGATCCGGCAAAATTTCGCGTTTGGGGACTTCGCGACGACGAGGCATGACTCACTTCCTTTCACTCTTCAGTCGGCAACACTTTCGCATCACCACGAGCAGGCATCAAACCCACTCACTTACTCGGCCAAACGGGGCCGCTCCATGCTGCGGCAACGCCGCAGCGATTCCGTGCTTTTACAAATGAATTACTTGGCTGCAGCTGCTTTACCGCGCTTGGCGCCGTATTTTGAGCGCGCCTGTTTGCGGTCTTTGACACCCTGGGTGTCGAGCGAGCCACGCACCATGTGGTAGCGAACACCAGGCAAGTCTTTGACACGACCGCCGCGGATCAACACCACGCTGTGCTCTTGCAGGTTGTGACCCTCACCACCAATGTAGGAGATCACCTCGAAGCCGTTAGTGAGGCGCACCTTGGCGACCTTACGCAGCGCCGAGTTCGGCTTTTTCGGTGTGGTGGTGTAAACACGTGTGCAGACACCGCGCTTTTGAGGGCTGTTTTGCAAGGCAGGCGATTTGCTCTTGATACGCACCGAAGTGCGCGGCTTGCGAATCAGTTGGCTAATAGTTGGCATCGGTTGTTCAACCCAACAAAAAATAAAATGGTTTAGAACCCCGAAATCTCGGGGGCGACTCGCCTATGAGCGGAATGCAATAGCTTTCGCTGCCGCTAACTGCCGGCACGGAGTAAAGCGTCGGGGACTGAAAAACAGACCAAAGAGCGCTTAAGCCCGGGCGAGCTTAAATTCGAGAACTCGCGAGTATAAATGCGCCGAAACTCGCCGTCAACCCGGCTGGCGGACGGCACAAGTCGCGTAGCAAGCGGCCTGACCAGATCGGCTCTGGAGGTTTTGGCCTGACCAAGCACCAATCAGTGGCTGCTTAATGATCTGGCAACAGATTGGCCCGGGAATGCCCGGGCCAATAAGCTGTGCGCCAATAACCGCCACCGGATCAAGCCTCGGCATCGCCCTCCGCAGGCGTCGCGGTTGCTGCTTCCGCTTCCTGCAAAGCACGCGCCGCCTCGGCCTGCAGCATCGCTGCGCGCTCCTCGGCTTCCCAGCTTTCCTTCTCCTTGCGCGCGCGGTGGTAAGCCAAGCCGGTACCCGCAGGGATCAGTCGACCAACAATGACGTTTTCTTTCAAGCCGCGCAGGGTGTCTTTCTTGCCCATGATCGCTGCTTCGGTGAGCACTCGCGTGGTCTCTTGGAACGATGCCGCCGAAATGAACGAATCGGTAGACAGCGATGCCTTGGTAATACCCAACAGCACATTCTCAAACGTAGCCGGACGTTTGCCGTCGGCGATCACGCTGTCGTTCTCGTCGAGCAGCTCTGAGCGCTCGACTTGCTCGCCAGGGATGTAGGCGGTGTCGCCCGCATCGGCCACCTGCACTCGGCGCAACATTTGGCGCACGATCACTTCGATGTGCTTATCGTTGATTTTCACACCCTGCAAGCGGTACACATCCTGTACCTCATCCACAATGTAGCGCGCCAGTGCTTCAGCACCCAGCAGGCGAAGAATGTCCTGCGGATCAGCCGGGCCATCGACGATCATCTCACCCTTGTTCACGACCTGACCATCGTGCACCAGCACCTGCTTATCCTTCGTGATCAGGAACTCGTGCTTCTCGCCATCCATGTCGGTGATTTCAAGGCGCTGCTTGCCTTTGGTCTCCTTACCGAAAGCAACGGTACCCGTCACCTCGGCCAACATGCCAGCGTCTTTCGGCGAGCGTGCTTCGAACAGTTCAGCCACACGCGGCAAACCACCGGTAATGTCACGCGTCTTCTGTGATTCGGTCGGGATACGCGCCAGCACTTCGCCTACCGACACTGGCTGGCCATCCTTCACCGTAATCAGTGCGCCCACTTGGAAACCGATCGTCACTGGATGATCCGTGCCGGCGATCTTGACTTCCTGGCCCTGCTCGTTCATCAGTTTGACTTGCGGACGCATGGCACGACTGGTCGTGCCACGACGTTTGGCATCGATGACGACCAATGTCGAGAGGCCTGTTACCTCATCAATCTGCTTGGCGACGGTTGAGCCTTCTTCGACGTTTTCAAACTTCACCGTGCCTGCGTATTCGGTGATGATCGGACGCGTCAACGGATCCCAATTGGCGAGTGCAGTACCTGCTTTGATGACTTGACCATCTTTGACGATCAGCGTCGCACCATACGGCACCTTGTGACGCTCACGCTCACGACCGTGGTCGTCCGTGATCAGCACTTCACCGGAACGCGAGATGACGATCTGATCGCCTTTGCCATTGGTGACGTAACGCATGGTGGCAGTAAAGCGAACAGTGCCGTTCGACTTTGCTTCCACCGACGAAGCAACTGCAGCACGCGACGCAGCACCACCGATGTGGAAAGTACGCATGGTCAGCTGAGTGCCAGGCTCGCCGATCGACTGCGCAGCAATCACGCCGACAGCCTCACCCACGTTGACCATCATGCCGCGACCAAGGTCACGACCGTAGCACTTTGCGCACAATCCGTAGCGCGTGTCGCAGGTGAGCGCAGTACGTACCTTCACTTCATCGATACCAATCCGCTCGATCTCTTCAACCGCATCTTCGTCGAGCAGCGTGCCGGCCTCGTAAACAGTTTCTTGCGTCTCTGGGTTGACCACATCGGTTGCCACCACACGGCCCAGGATACGATCGCGCAACGGCTCGATCACCTCGCCGCCTTCGACCAAGGCCTTCATGGCAGTACCGTTGACCGTGCCGCAATCATCTTCGACCACTACCAAATCCTGAGTCACGTCGACCAGACGACGTGTGAGATAGCCGGAGTTCGCTGTTTTCAGCGCGGTATCAGCCAAGCCTTTACGCGCACCGTGCGTGGAGATGAAGTACTGCAGAACATTCAGACCTTCACGGAAGTTCGCGGTAATCGGCGTTTCAATAATGGAGCCATCCGGCTTCGCCATCAGACCACGCATACCTGCGAGCTGACGAATCTGCGCGGCCGAGCCACGCGCACCCGAGTCGGCCATCATGTAAATCGCGTTGAACGATTCTTGTGTACCGGTCGAACCATCGCGTTTAACGACGCTCTCAACCTTAAGCTGCTCCATCATCGCCTTGCCGACTTCATCACCGGCCTTGCCCCAGATGTCGACCACTTTGTTATAGCGCTCGCCCGCAGTCACCAAGCCCGACGAATACTGCTGCTCGATTTGTTTCACCTCATGCTCGGCCTGCGAGATGATGGTGGACTTTTGCGGCGGCACCAACATGTCGTCGACACAAATCGAGATACCCGCGCGGGTCGCCAAACGGAAACCTGCTTGCATCAATTGGTCAGCAAACACGGCCGTCGCACGCAAGCCGCACTTACGGAATGAAATATTGATCAGCTTGGAGATTTCTTTTTTCTTCAGCGCACGATTCAAGGCAGAGAAAGGCAAGCCCTTCGGCAAAATCTCGGAGAGAATGGCGCGACCGACCGTTGTCTCGACACGCTGAACCTTTTTCTCGAACTCGTCTGTGCCAGCAACACGCAAGTACTCATTGACTCGCACGGTCACGCGCGAAGTCAGCTCGACTTCCTTGTTGTCGTAGGCGCGGATGACTTCAGACACGTCCTGGAAGGCC
>CAZZMV010000121.1:0-5808 GCA_964655425.1 uncultured Bifidobacterium sp. | reverse complement strand
CACGGTAAGCAGATACCGTATCTGAATGGCTATAACGTGCAGTTGGTGCACGAGCCGCATGGCGTAGTCGCCATCATCATTCCCTGGAATTATCCGGCGCAAATGTTCGGCCGCACCGTTGCGCCCGCGCTGGCCGCGGGTAATGCCGTGGTGCTCAAGCCCTCCGAAGATGCTTGCATGTCTGGCTTGAAGTTGGCTGAGCTCTTGATGGAGGCGGGCTTGCCGCCGGGAGCATTGAATCTGGTGACCGGCTATGGGCATGAGGCGGGTGCAGCGCTGACAGCGCATCCGGACATTAATTTCGCCAGCTTTACCGGCTCACCCGAAGTGGGTGCGCTGGTGCAGCAGTCAACTGCGGCGAATGCTGTGCCTTGTACGCTCGAGCTCGGTGGTAAATCACCACAAATCGTATTTGAAGACGCCGATCTGGATAAGGCGCTGCCCATCATTGTGAAAGCCATTACACAAAACGCCGGTCAGACCTGTTCTGCTGGTAGCCGTTTATTAATTCAGCAGAGTATTTACGACCGATTTGTCGCGCGTGTGGCAGACGCATTCCGACACGTCAAAGTCGGCACACCGGAAATGGATCTGGATTGCGGCCCCATCGTCAATCGCAAGCAGTATGAACGCGTGCGAGGCTTTATTGATGATGCGGTCAAAACCGGCGTGCCGTTACTGGCAGAAGGCAGTATCGCCGATGGCTGTTCGAGCGATGGTTATTTTGTTGCGCCGGCATTGTTTGGTGCAGTCCCGCGTGATCACCGCTTGGCGTGCAAGGAGGTGTTTGGGCCGGTACTGTCTGCCATGTCTTTCAAGGATGAGGAAGACGCAGTGCAATTGGCCAACGCGACTGAATACGGTTTGGTCGCTGGTATCTGGACTGAAAACGGCGGAAGACAAGCGCGAGTGGCGAAGCGCATACAAAGTGGGCAGGTATTCATCAACTGCTACGGTGCCGGTGGCGGGGTGGAGTTACCGTTTGGCGGCATGAAGCGCAGCGGCCATGGGCGGGAGAAAGGGTTTATCGCACTCGAAGAATTCAGCACCACCAAAACCGTGGTGCTGCATCACGGTTAGCCCCACCGCCGATCGTATTGTTGGCGTGGGTGCGCCTGTTGCAGTACGTTGTGCTATGCCTTTGCCGGCGCATCTCGATACGTACTGAATGAGTTGGGTTTGATGCCGAATTGCGTTGTGCCGTCGCATTGCAGAAAAAAAGTAAATTGATTTTTTGGGAGACACCATGGGACAGCTTGCAGGAAAAATCGCCATCATCACCGGCGCGGGCAGTGGGTTTGGTACCGGCATGGCCGAGGCCTATGTGCGTGAAGGTGCCAAGGTTATTGTTGCCGACATTAATGCCGAGGCCGGTGAGCGCGTTGCCAAGTCGTTAGGTGCTAACGCCAAGGCGATCACCACCGATGTTGCGAATGGCGCCTCAGTCGAGGCCATGGTCAAGGCCTGTGTTGATACGTTTGGTGTACCTGATGTGGTGATCAATAACGCAGGCACCACGCATCGCAATCAACCGCTGTTGCAGGTTGATGAGCAGACTTTTGATCGCGTATTCAATGTCAATGTCAAATCGATTTATCACATGACGCATGCGGTGGTGCCGCTGATGCGCGCGCGCGGCAAGGGTGGTTTGATTATCAATGTGGGCTCGACTGCAGGCATCCGCCCGCGCCCAGGCTTAGTCTGGTACAACGCATCAAAAGGCGCGGTGAATTTAATGTCGAAGGCGATGGCAGTTGAATTGGCACCAGACAAAATACGCGTCAACGCCTTGTGTCCGGTGATGGGCGCCACCGCGCTGCTGGAAGATTTCATGGGCATGCCGGATACACCCGAAAACCGCGCGAAGTTTTTATCGACGATTCCGTTAGGGCGTATGTGTGAGCCACGCGATATGGCGGCCGCTGCTGTATTTTTGGCGACTGAAGCCGCTGAGTTTTTAACTGGATTGGAGATGCCCATCGACGGCGGCCGTACAATTTAAAGTCTTCAACCAAATATCAGTGGCGTGATTGTTGGCCCTTGCAGGTCGTCCAACGGTTTGCCAACAAGTGCCGTTACCTCGGTGGAGCGTATAGAGTCTAAATTCTGTATTTTTCCGCCGTTAATTATGCTGAGCAGTTTGAATTCAGGTTTCAAATCAAGATTACCGATGAATCGAGGTCGATGATGCGAAAATTACTGATTGCGCTTTTAATGATGTTCACTGCCGCGCCGGCGCTCGCAGAGTGGAAGCTGATTGATTTCAATGATGGTGAGGCGGTCTATATCAATGATTTTTTCCGGCCCGGGGGCGATACCACGCGCATGTGGATGCTGATTGAGTACCGCGAGCCAACGCCTCTAGGCAGCCTATCGGTAAAGCTTTTGTGGGAAGTGGATTGCCCGGCCCGAGCCATGCGTACCCTGCGTTATTCATCGTATCCCTACCGTATGGGCATCGGCGATGCCATCAAAGTCGATGAAACGCCGGGAGAGTGGCTCAAGCCGGCTGAGGACTCGCCGCAGGAAACCATGTTCGTACTGATCTGCCGATTCGACCCGAATGCGGGTCCAAAAACCTGAGATGTGCGGGCGAAGCTAAAATACAGACGTTGACAGGTTCCAAGTGAAAAATAGCGAGAAATTGCGCCGACAGACTCAATTGGCTTCAACCCCGGCATAGATGCCGAAATAAAAATAAAGGCGCTTGGCCTGTAAACAGACAAGCGAAGAGATGAGATGTTGAATATCCGTTCTTTGCGGCTGCCATGGGCCGGCCCGCATAGCAAGATCGAGCCAATTCTGTTCGAGTGGTTCACCCTGATTGGCATGTTCTTGTTCGCCGCTTGGTTGCTCGGTATGAAGGGCGTTTGGCTGCTGTTGTTGCAGTCTGACCCGACCGGCATCACCTTCATCATCATCGTGATTTTTTGTATCGCCACGATTTGGTGCGGTACACGCAGCCGAGAGCTTGATCGGCAACGGCAAAGCCTTGAACAGCAAATCGCCGACCCGAGTGCAACACCGATGGCCGATTGCTGGGCCAGCGCGTACTGGAAAGCGCTGCGCGCCAAACCGGCAGATGCGGGTGCGCCGATGGATTTATTGTCCGAGAAAACTCATGGATCTCATGCCACCGTGTGGTGGGTGAATGGCTTGCAATTGAAGTTAGGTTTGCTCGGTAAGGTGATTGGTTTTTCGATGTTGGCGATGCAGATCGGTCACATGCAAAGCTTCGATCAATCGCAGGCGCAAGACATGCTGCGCGAGCTCACCACCGGTCTCGGCGTCGCCTTGTTGACGACGATGGTGGGTTTGGTCGCCAATATTCTGCTTGGCATGCAGCTAACGCGATTGGATCGATTTGCTGATGAGCTGGTGGCGCGCGCGCAAAGCCACGGTCTGCAGATCAAGGCCTAGGACAGCCATGGCCAACCGCAAGCGATCTCGCGAGCAAGAAGTCGATCCGATGTATGACATGTTGTTCAACATGCTGATCGCTTTCGTGTTTTGTTTCATCATCGCATTTTTATCGATTAATCCTAAGGCGCAAAAAAGTGGTGATATTCCTGCAAAAGCGGAATTCATTATCACGCTATCTTGGCCGGACAATGATCCGAATGATCTGGATTTATGGACGCAAGGTCCGTCCGGTGAAGTGGTGTGGTTTCGCAACCGCGAGGCGGGTCTGATGCACCTCGATCGTGATGACCGCGGCAATGCCAACAACACGATTCTGGTGAATGGCAAAAAAGTCGTCAATCCCATCCGCCAAGAAGTCACCACCATACGCAGCATTATTCCGGGCGAGTATGTCGCCAACGTGCACTATTACGAGACCAAAGAGTTGGAGTTGAATGATCCGAAAGCCGGTAAGCCGGTCGAGGCGACGCTCACTGTAATCAAGGTCAACCCCAAAGCCGAGGTGGTGTTTTACGGCCAAACCACACTGGAAGGGCGCGGTAAAGAAGCGACGCTCGTTCGTTTCACCATCGACCCGAGTGGTGCCGTCACCAATATCAATACCATTCCGAAATCTTTAGCGAAGTCGCTCACATGACCCTGACTCTGATTATTGCGTTTGCCATCTTCGTCTTTCTATTCGCGCTGGCGCTGGTTTTTTCCGGCTGGCCGCGTTGGTTGAAAGCCGCGCTGACCTTGGGTGTCTGCGCATTTTATTTTTATGGTTACAACGCGGTGATGAGTGTGGTGGGCTACCCAAGTAACGATCCGTTGCCCGCACGCTTTTTGTTGATTGCTGCAGTCGTGGAAGAGCCAACGCCCAAGTATGCCGGCGCACTGTATTTATGGGTGACACCGATCGAGGAAGGGCGGCGTCAGCTCGAGCCACGCGGCTACAAATTGCCCTATATGCGCGCGCTGCACGAGCGTATTAATGAGGGTATGAAAAAAGGCCAGCGCGGCATCAGCCAAATGGGTACGGCAGAAGCAAAATCGGGGCAGGGCACCGGCCCGAGTTGGTTAAACCCGGGTAAGGACGAGCAGGAGATCAAGATTATGGATTTGCCGTCGCCGCAAGTGCCTGAGAAATAATATGCCAGCGCTAAAAGTCTTCCACTGCAGCAGCGCCATGCTGGCTGCTATTGCTTCATTCATGTTGCTTGCCGGTTGTGACAAGCCAGCTAACGATAATCCATTATTTCCGTTAGCCGAGGGTATGCGCTGGACTTATCGTATCGAGATCAGTTACGACGCACCCGAGCCGTATGTCGATCGATCTGTCATCACCATGAGCAATTTGGGCAAAGTCGATTTGAATGGGCAAGAGACATGGCGTCGTCGCAGTGATTACGGCAATGATTACTGGTTGAAGATCGACGATAAAGGGGTGCATCGGATCGCCAGCCGCACCCCAAACGATAAAGTGGCGGTGCTTGATCGTGCGCCACGTACTGTGATTCCCGCCAAGCTCACCAAAGAAGAAAAATGGACGGTCAGCGCAGTACCGTATTTTTTAAAACGCAGGAATGAGTGGCCGCAGGAATTCAAATATGTCGATCGATTTCGTGATCTGACCATGACCTATGCGGTCGAGGCCACCGATCAAAAGGTGAGCACGCCTGCGGGCGATTTCAGCGGTTGCGTAGTAATCAAGGGTGTCGCGCCGATGAATGTTTGGCACGAGCGTGAAATGACTTACAAAGAAACGCCGTTAACCAATCTCGAATGGTATTGCCCGGACGTCGGTCTGGTTCAGTTGGAGCGCAGCGAACCGACCACCGCGCGATTTTTTCAGGGTGGCGTGATGCGCATGACGCTACTGAACTACAAGAGGCTCTGATAAAAAGCTACTAGCGTGGTTGCACCGACTTGGCGTACAACCGTAAGGTCTGCGGCGGCGCGCCTGGCCATCAGCCTTTTGTCAGAGCCTCCTGTTACGTATTTTCCCGACTTGCGGCCCGAGTAAATCGTTTTTTCCCCTTCGAGCGTTCAATTTTGTTGCGCTGCAAAGTGAATTTTCCGCAGGTACTTAATCGGAAGTTGAATATCTGATTCGGCTTGTCCCACGCTTTCCGAATTAACCGACTTTCTAAACAAAAACCACGACTAACGTAGTGGGATATTCGTTGATTTTTTTTTGATACCTTGTACCATCGTCGTGCTTAGATACTTGTGGTGTTTTACGAGCAGCAGCTTTATTTAAGCGATTGTTAAATTAATAACACCGGGGTCTACGCAACCCTAGCACTCGATGAACGGAGACACAATGAAGCTATCCATGAAAACACTGGCCACTGCGGCGATGCTGGTAGCAGCACCGATCGCCATGGCCAAAGACTGGGGTGT
>CAZZMV010000120.1:4751-5811 GCA_964655425.1 uncultured Bifidobacterium sp. | reverse complement strand
GGTGTGCCAGTGGGCGGTGAACTCGAGTATGTCGATGCCGGTACGATTGCGCGTGCCATGTTGGATCGCCGCACGACCTGATTCAAATACTTTCTTTGCGATGCAAGAAGAAAAAAAATCAACAGGTCCGCTGGCGGGTATCAAGGTTCTTGAACTTGGTACCTTGATCGCTGGTCCGTTTTGTGCGCGTTTGCTCGGTGAGTTTGGCGCTGATGTCATCAAAATTGAATCACCACAAGGCGGCGATCCGATTCGTCAGTGGCGTGTACTGAAAGATGGCAATTCATTGTGGTGGTCGGTACAAAGCCGCAATAAAAAAAGCGTCACTTTGAACATGAAAGACCCGCGTGCGCAGGATATCGCGCGTCGCCTCGCGCTGGATGCCGATATCGTGATCGAAAACTACCGCCCCGGCGTGCTCGAAAAATGGGGTCTCGGCTTTGAGCAGCTCAAGGCGATTAATCCCGCACTCATCATGGTGCGACTATCCGGCTACGGACAAACCGGGCCGATGCGTGATGCGCCGGGCTTTGGCGCCATAGGTGAATCGATGGGTGGCATTCGCTATGTCTCCGGACATCCTGATCGCCCACCGGTACGTATCGGTATTTCGATAGGTGATTCAATTGCGTCGCTTCATGGCGCGATCGGTGCGTTGATGGCGTTACGGCATCGCGATGTGACCGGTGGTCGCTGGAATGGTCAAACCGGCGCGGCATTAAAAGCAGGACAGGGTCAGATGGTCGATGTGGCCTTGTATGAGGCCGTGTTCAACATGATGGAGTCTTTAGTACCGGAGTATGACCATGCTGGCGTCATACGTGAGCGCACTGGTGGCGCATTGCCCGGCATCGTGCCATCGAACACCTACACCACAGCCGAGGGCGAAAACATTGTGATTGCCGGTAATGGCGATGCGATCTTCAAGCGACTGATGAGTGCGATTGGTCGTGAGGATTTGGCCAATGACCCGCAATTAGCAAATAACGCAGGGCGGGTGCCGCGTACACAAGAGATAGACGATGCGATCCAACGCTGGTGCAGTAACCAAAGCATTGAT
>CAZZMV010000120.1:2481-4651 GCA_964655425.1 uncultured Bifidobacterium sp. | reverse complement strand
AGCTTGCATGCCCTAGTACACCAGGACGCTCTTGGTGCATCGTCGGTAGCGGAACTGTCCCAAGAGTGGTGGAACCGACTTTAGGCCATCGAAGGCGATGCGCGATTCAAATAACGTGACAGAGAGTGATCATGGGTGATCAGAAATCAGTGGGCTCAAATCAGGACAGCGCTAGCTCATTGCGAGATTCTTACAGTGGATTTTTCGATGAACGTCCCGATGATAGCGATATCGATGGAGCGCTGTATCACAAGCCTTCTGTGCTGAAAAAAATCGGCGTGTGGTTCAGGGATGTAGGCGCACAGTTCACGGCGTTTTTTGTTGGTTTGGGCGAAGGTATTGCCTCGGCGTGGACAACAGTCAAGCGCGCATTCGGCTCCGAGGATCAGGCTCAGCAAGCTGTGCGGCATATCCAGCAGCCTATCGATACCGCCGCACCGATATCAAAGAGCCAGGCAACTGCAGCACCTATTCACCACGTCACCCACACGCCGGTGGAATTGACTGATGAAGATGCCTTTGCCTTGTTTGTCGATGAATTCAAGCAGGCAAGACGTGAGGAGAGAGAGTTTTCCGGCGCAGGGCGACAGCAATTCGAGGATGCAGCAAAAAGGCACGCACAGAAACTGCTGGACGCTGAATTGGCGCGTCTAAATACCTTGGGTGACCGCTTCGCCGACTACGCGCTGGGCACTGATCAGGCGCTTGCGATCGAAGTAGCTTCTGCTCTGTTGCACCACCCCCTGCCTCACCAGAAGCTGCTTGACCTAACTGGGCAGACCTCGGTTCCGTCGTATTCACAACAGGACATGGAATGCTTCGACGCATGGCTAGAGTGGCGCGAAACAAAAATTCTCACAGGAGGCAAAGCCATCGATCTGGATCAGGCCGTCCGGTATGCCAATGAATTTATCAAGAAAAACGCCAATGATCCGGAACGTGCCAAATCGCCGGAAATCTCACGAAGGCTGGCTCAAGCCTATGATCTGATAACCCACAAGGCACGCGACGAAGCAGAGATAAATGTAAAAGTCGTGCTCATGTCGGTGGAGGAGGCAAAAGCAGATTTTAGTCTTGTTCCATTACCCGCCTTTCCTGAGGGCGTAACAACGCTTGCGCTACAGCCTATCAATGGTGGCTTACAAGGGTATGTCATCAAACAAATGATACAGGCGACGAAACAATATTTTTCTATGATCAGAAATGCTGAGGAGCCGGAGCAAACCGATAAAGCACAAGCCATCATGTTTGCAACTTTATGGAAAACAGGAAGATCTGATCCCAAAATCCTCGAAGAAATGAAAACGTGGCATTTTTTCGAACCACTTGATCAGTTGCTCGATTTAGAAAAGATAAAAAAAGATTTCAAGTAGCCGGTGCTGATATCAGCCCTGCAAATCCAGCACGATTTTTTCCAGCTTCACCGAATCTGCACAAAACAGACGTATACCCTCAGCCAGCTTCTCGGTTGCCATCGCATCCTCATTCAGTGCGAGTCGGAATGCTTTTTCATCAAGACTGATTTTTTCGATATCAGCACCTGCCGATTGTTCGGCAGAGAGCTTGCGCGCAATTGGCGCTTCATTCTCTGATAGTGACTTTAGTAGCTCAGGGCTGATGGTTAAAAGATCGCAGCCAGCAAGTTCCAGGATTTGAGAAGTATTTCTGAAACTCGCACCCATCACCTCGGTGCTATAGCCAAATTTTTTGTAATAGGTGTAGATACGTTGCACTGACTGTACACCGGGGTCGTCTACGCCGGTGTAGTCGACACCATTGGCTTTCTTATACCAATCATAAATTCGCCCTACGAAAGGCGAGATCAGTTGCGCGCCCGCTTCTGCGCATGCAATCGCTTGCGGTAGTGAGAAAAGCAGTGTCATATTGCAGCGTATACCTTCTTGCTGCAGCACCTTTGCCGCGCAGATGCCCTCCCATGTCGAGGCGATCTTGATCAGCACGCGTTCGCGTTTCATGCCTGCCGCTTCATAGAGTGAGATCAGTTGCCGCGCTTTGGCGATGGTGCCTTCGGTATCAAATGAAAGTCGTGCGTCAGTTTCGGTCGATACTCTGCCCGGAATGATTGCAAGAATTTTCAGACCAAAAGTAACCAGCAGATGGTCAATGATCTCGCTACTTGACTCGCCTCGATGCGCTTGAACAGTCTGCT
>CAZZMV010000120.1:0-2381 GCA_964655425.1 uncultured Bifidobacterium sp. | reverse complement strand
TTGATTGCATCACGCGCTCGCTTAATCAGTGCATCGGTCGAGCTATCATGAGTTGGCGTAGTTTCTGACCCATCAAGCTCGGACAGTATGCGTAGTGCTAATGTCTTGCCAAGTTCAACGCCCCATTGATCAAAACTATTGATATCCCAAAGTACACCGAGCACGAAGGTCTTGTGTTCGTATAGTGCAATCAGTGCGCCAAGGGTGGCCGGGCTGAGTTGATTCATCAGCAGCATATTGCTGGGACGATTACCCGGGAATTCACGGTGAGACGGTAGCGATGCATCTTGTACACCGTTCATCAAGGCCTCGGCTTGCGCGAAGCAATTCGCCAGCAGCGCGCGGTGCTGATCGAGCAGATCATGCATCGGTTTGAGCGCGACAATGAAATCGACCGGGATCAGATCACTCCCTTGGTGCAGCATCTGAAAATAGGCGTGTTGGTTGTTGGTGCCTGCGCTACCCCAGATCACAGGTGAGGTTTTCATGGGCACTGGCAGGCCATCGCGCGTCACCCGCTTGCCATTACTCTCCATTTCCAGCTGTTGCAGATACGCAGGGAAGTGACGCAAGTCTTCGTGATAGGGCGCGATTAATTGCGAGCTGGTCTCAAAATAATCACGGTACCAAAACGCGATCAACGCCAGCATCACCGGCATGTTGGCGTTCAGTGGCGCCTGGCAGAAATGCTCATCCATCGCATGGCCACCGGACAAAAAATTACGGAAATGATCTTTGCCGATGGCGATCATCAGCGACAAGCCGATTGACGACCAGATTGAAAATCGCCCACCCACCCAATCCCGAAACGGGAACATGTTGTCGCGCGCGATACCAAACGCCTCAACCGCAGCGGTATTAGTCGATACCGCTACAAAATGCTGTGCAAGATATTTTTCGTCAGCGTGATTCAGAAACCAGCGCCGCGCAGCGTGCGCGTTCAGCATGGTTTCCTGCGTCGTAAAAGATTTTGAAGAAATAATGAACAGTGTCGTCGCCGGGTCAAGCTTCGCCAGCGTAGCCACAATCGCGTGGCCATCGACATTCGACAAAAAATGAAACCGTAAATCAGGATGCGCATAGGCGCGCAAAGCGGCACACGTCATCATTGGGCCAAGGTCCGAGCCGCCAATACCCACGTTCACGACATCTGTGATTTTTTTACCGTTGAACCCAGTCCAATCGCCTTGCCGCACACGCTCTGCAAATGCGAGTGCGCGCGCGAGCTCGCGCTGAACCTCGCTCACCAGATCCTCGCCGTCGACGGTGAGTGTTGCACTTGCCGGCAAGCGTAGCGCGGTGTGGAGCGCTGCACGTTGCTCTGAGCGATTGATTCGCTCACCCCGGAACATCGCCTCGCGCAGCGTCTCGACACCGCGCCCTTCGGCAAATTCAGCCAACAACTTGACTGTTTCGCTGGTCAGATGATTTTTGGAGAAATCCAGACACAAGCCGGCAGCCTCCAGCGTGAACTGCGTGGCGCGCGAAGCATCTTGTTCGAACAACTCGCGCAAGCGCCACTGGCGAGCAGCTTGCGCGTGTTTGGCCAAAGCAACAGCCGCGGGGGAATCAATCAAGGGGGCAGGTTGTTGCTCACGCATGGGAGGTGTGTTGTTTGCCGGTGTGGACCAGCGCTGTGCCAAGCGGCGGTGTTTTTGTTGACGCCGATGATAACCGCATCGTTTACCGATGTTGCCATGCAGGCTGTTTGGGACGGCGCGGGTCTTGATGAAAGCATTGCCGAGCAGAAATTAAACCGCTGATTTTTGCTGGAATGGCCGCTAGACGGAAAAACTGATCGAAGATCGCTCATTTTTGTGTTGTCAAAACTACAAAATTTCGGTACGTTTCTAAAAAAGCAAGCCGATATTCGAACAACCCAGAACCGCCCAAGCGGGCAAAGGAGCGAGACATGCAGGCTTTCTCGACCACCGTGAGAGATCTCTATGCATTGGCTGAGTATGCAGCGCCGGATCAATTCCTTGAGCGTGCGATTAGCCTGCTGCAAATGTGGATACGCTTCGATGGTGCGATTTTTGGTACCGGCGAACGGTCCAATCCCCAGTCCGTGACCCGATTGGTGTCGTCTGACAGTTCGCCTGTGGCAACGGTACCTGAGACCGTTTTAGCGCGCGAGCCTGAGCAGGACGATCCGGTGGCCCGCGGTATACGCACCGCACCGATGTCGCCTTCGCGCGGTGGTATCCGCGAGCTTTACCGGAAAAAGCGTGCCGGCAAGCGGGAACATGCATTGACCCGCAGCGGCCCACACTCGTTGATGGATGAACTCGGGCTATGCCATCTGATGTTTCATGGCGATGATCCGAAAAAAGTCCAACCGGCGCGTTGGATCATTCTTTATCGACAGCAGGATGTGCGCT
>CAZZMV010000119.1:0-5827 GCA_964655425.1 uncultured Bifidobacterium sp. | reverse complement strand
TTTTGGGGCCGTCATAACCCTTGGCCATATCGGTGTCGACCGCGCCCGTCATGACTGCATGTACTGCGGTGTGTTGCGCGGCCAGTTCAGCTCGAACGCCCTCGGTCATGCGTAAATTGGCGGCTTTGGAGGCGCTGTAGGTGCCATAGGCCGGGATGCTTGCCTTGGCGACGATCGACACCACGTTGACCAGCGCACCACCGCCATGGCCCTTGAGCACAGGTGCGAACGCGCGGCACATGGCAAGCGTGCCGAAGTAATTGGTCTCCATCTCAGCACGCGCCGCCTGCAATGATGGCGCGGCAATGCAGCCTGCTGCATGGTTGGTACCCGCGTTATTAATCAGCAGACTGACGTCCTTGCAATGCGCCGCTGCGGCAGCAACTGCTGGCTCATGAGTGATGTCGAGTTGTATTGCCTCGACTCTGCCGCCCCCTGCTGCAACCAGGTCTTGAATGCCCTCCGTGTGGCGCGCCGCAGCATAGATTTTATGCGCGCCGGCTGCCAGCAGCGCCTCTACAATCGCGCGGCCCACGCCGCGATTAGCGCCAGTCACGAGCGCAACGCAGTTGGTGATATTCATCTTGTCGGTCTCCTTATTGTTATCGGTGTAGATCTAGCCTGCATATGCTACCGTAATGCGCGCGTTGTCCCGTGCAAGTCTGGCAGCGCACGATATCTGCAGCGATAGCCCACGAGGAAAACATGAAAAAAAATAGCTCGCCTTCGATGACATCACGCACGATCAAGATAGAAGCCAGTGACGGAAGTGGCAAGTTCAGCGCCTATCTCGCCAAGCCGGCTTCCGGCAAAGGCCCCGGGCTGGTGCTTGCGCAAGAAATTTTTGGCGTGAACGTCAGCATGCGCCAGATCGCTGACTACTACGCGGAGGAGGGCTACATCGTGCTGGTGCCTGACTTGTTTTGGCGTCAGAAGCCGGGTGTACAACTCGGCTATACGCCAGAGGATTGGCAAAGAGCTTTCGGGTTCTATCAGGGATTCGATGAAGACGTGGGCGTGCAAGACATTCAGGACACAATCACCGTGCTACGCGAGATGAAAGGCTGTACTGGCGATGTCGGCGTATTGGGTTTTTGCCTCGGCGGCAAACTCGCTTATCTCTCAGCCTGCCGTACCGATGTCGATGTCGCGATCGGCTACTACGGTGTTGGTATCGAAAACGCGTTGAAAGAGGCAGAAAATATTGAGTGCCGGCTGGTGCTGCATATTGCTGGCCTCGACAAATACTGTCCACCCGAAGCACAAGAGAAGATCAAGAAACGCCTTGGCAAGTATGAGGGCATAGAGATTTATGTATACCCCGATGCAGACCATGCCTTTGCGCGTCCAAACGGCGAGCATTACCACAAACCTTCGGCACTGATGGCGCACCAGCGCAGTATCACCGCGCTGCGCGAAGAGATTGGCCCTCATTATGATTTGTCAGCGCTGTGGGACAAGCACTGCGAATATGAATTCGCTACCCGTAATGTCGATGACACCATGGCGACCATGGTCGCTGAGCCTTATGTGAACCATATTCCGACGATGACCGGCGGCGTTGGTTACAAAGATCTCTACCACTTCTACAAACATCACTTCGTCAACAGTAATCCACCCGATACCTCGCTGATTCCCATCTCTCGCACGGTCGGTACAAATCAGGTCGTGGATGAAATGCTGTTCTGTTTTACGCACACTTGCGAGATTCCGTGGATGCTGCCCGGTATACCGCCGACGGGTAAACGTGTAGAAATTCCTTTGCTGGCAGTGATCAAATTCCGCGGCGATAAGCTCTACCATGAGCATATCTATTGGGATCAGGCGAGTGTGCTGGTACAGATTGGTGTGCTTGATCCAAAAGGTTTGCCGGTATCAGGCGTTGAGCAAGGCAAGAAATTATTGGACGAGTTGCTGCCATCGAACACCCTGATGGCGGCGTGGAAATCGACACATTAAGTTGGTCGGGCTGGATTGAAACCAACAGGCGTTAACTTCATTTTAAACTTTGAAACTCAGTGCGGTAATCTAGTGCCAACCAGTGCGCTGCGGTGATATGAACGATAACTGAGCTATTTCGTTTGTCGCTTGAGCCATTCAACCAAAATGCGATTGACATGATCAGGTTGCTCGCGGTGTAAAAAATGACCAGCATCAGGCACTTCAACATACTGATATTCACCTTCGAAACAGTGTGCCTGTTCTCGCATCAACTCGGCGCGCAGGTCATCTGCGCCGCACAGTGCGAGCGTAGGTACGCTGATATTCTTCGAAAGATTATTTCGGAGCGTGCTTAACGCCGGATCCGCCAGATGCGGATCGAACATCGCGCGATAGTAGGCAAGGGCAGTGTGCAATACACCGGGCTGCCTGAGGCATTGTTTCACTTCTCTGATGTGTTCATCATCCTGGTATCCCTCTGACGTCCAATACGACCAGAGATAATCAATAAAAGCCATATCATCAGCCAGCAAGGCCTCTTCAGGCAGGTCTCTTTGCTGAAAAAACCACCAGTGAAAAGATCGGTGGATATGTTTCGGTGACAGTAAATAGTTGTTCACTACAGCTGGGTGAGGTACAGCCATCAGTACAGCGCTTAGGATCAATTCCGGTCGGGCAGCACATAGACCGTATCCAATGATTGCACCCCAATCCTGCCCGAGATAGTGAAGCTTCTCGCCAGGTGAGATATTTTCGATTAAACCAGCTAAGTAATGAACCAAGCTGGCTTTATCAAGATATGCGCCATGCTCGATACGGGAGGGCAGGTAGCCCGGCAAGTAGGGCGCTACAACTCGGTAGCCTTGACGCGATAATGCGTCTATTTGCGCCGACCATGATTGTGGAATATCCGGGAAACCGTGCACCAGCAAGACCAGCGGGCCGTCGCCTTGGGTCAGACAGACAAAATCAACACCATTGACGCTGATGCTGATTCGTTGGACTGATGTTATCGAACGATTCATGATGTCAGTGAATAGCATCAACCAAATGTCGAGCCAAGGCTGCCAACGGTACGGCTTTTTTCCCTGTGGCGACGGCATCGTTGGCATTGGCATTGCCCTGATGCGCGCGCTCGGCGATGCCATGCAAGATGGCCGACATTCGAAATAAATTAAAGCTTATATAAAACCGCCACCTCCCCTCATCAATGGCGGCTTCGCTACTGACACGCTGAAGATACCAACGACGGTAATTCGATTCATCCGGAATGCCTAGCGAGCGTAAATCCAAGCCACCGATTCCACGCCATAAATAATGCGGTATGTGCCAACTCATGCAGTGGTAGGCAAAATCAGACATCGGGTCACCAAGTGTAGATAACTCCCAATCAAGCACACCCAACACACGTAGTTCGGTAGGATGAAAAATCAAGTTATCTAAACGGTAGTCGCCATGAATGAGCGCACTACGCGTTTGCTCTGGCACATGCCGTGGTAGCCAGTCCATCAGGAAGCGCATGTCCTCGCTGAGCGGCAGTGGTGACGCATGAAGATTGCGCGACCAGCGATCAATCTGCCGTGCGACGAAGCCGTCACGCCGACCATAATCACCCAGACCAATGTCATCTGGATCAAGCTCGTGCAGCGCCGCGATCACATGATTCATCTGTCGGTAAATCGTCTCGCGCTCCGCATTGGACACGCCGGGGAGCGATTGATCGATAAATACCCGTCCTTCTAAAAACGCCATCAGATAAAACGGTGTGCCGACGATATGGGTATCGTCACACCATGCTAGCGCCTGCGGTACTGGCACCGCGCTCTGTTTTAGCGCAGAGATCACGCGGTATTCACGATCAATCGCATGTGCAGATTTAAGTAAGGGCCCATCGGGTTGTTTACGCAAGACCATGCGCTGGGTGCCACTGCTGAGCAAATAAGTCGGGTTGGATTGGCCACCGGTAAGCGGCTTTATCTCCAGCGGCGTGGTGCCGATGTAGCCATGCTCCCGCAACCATGCTTGCAACTGTACTTGGCGCGCTGCATTCATAGGGTGTTCACCAAATGGCCGCGGTCAACTGCAATACAAGCACCCGTCATACCCGCACCGGCATCAGATGCCAGCATCAATAAAGGCGCGTTCAGGTCTGTCATTTGTACAAACTCACGTGTGGGAATGCGCATACGCAGCTTTTGGCCGGACTCACTCTCAAGAAAATCTCGATTCAAATTGGTGACCACATAGCCAGGCAATAAAGCGTTTACGCGGATCTGGTAGCGCGCTAATTCGAGTGCCATGACTTTAGTGGCTTGTACCACCCCCGCTTTGGAGATGGCATAGGGCGCCACGCCGGCGGCGACACGCTCACCAAGTACCGAGCCTATGTTTACGATGCTGCCACCGCGCTTGGCGTCTCGTAATCGGCGTGCGGCTTCGGTGGCTACGAACCAACCGCCTTTGAGGTTGGTATCGATAACGATATCCCAATCATCTTCGGTCTGATCCAGCATGGCACGCGTGACAGTCACGCCTGCATTATTGACAACGATATCGCAGGGGCCCGTCTGCTCGAAACATGCCTGCACGCTATCTTTTGACGACACGTCCAAGGCCACTGCAGACACCTGGGCACTCTGAGCTCGTAAGCTATCGGCCAGCGACTGTAGTTTGTCTGTACGCCTTGCAGCGAGCACTACCTCGGCACCGGCGCTGGCGAGTAACTGTGCAAAATGCGCACCAAAACCACTCGATGCACCGGTCACGATTGCGCGTTTGCCGTCCAGGCGCAGCGAGCGGGTTAAAGCGTCAAATCCCGTCATGCTGCGACACCTGCAGCAAGCTTGCGCGCCATACTCCAACGGTGTACTTCGCTCGGGCCATCGTAAATACGGAAGGCGCGCATGTCGGTAAAGATACGCATGACGGCGCTTTCATTCGTGACACCCATACCACCCATGATCTGCACTGCGCGATCTACGACGCGCCACTCAGCCTCTGAGCACACCACTTTGGCGCGACTAGATTCAAAATTACATTTCTCGCCTCGATCGAGCAGCCAAGCGGTGTGCCAGATATGCAAGCGTGCGGTCATGAGATCCATATCGTTATCGGCAATCATGAAACCCACACCTTCATGCTCGACCAATGGCTTGCCGAATGCAACGCGCTTGCTGACGTAAGACAGCGCAAGATCATGCGCCCGCCGCGCCTGACCTAGCCAGCGCATGCAGTGAGTTAAACGTGCCGGTGCCAGGCGAATTTGTGCGTATCTGAAACCCTTGCCAATCTCACCCAGCACATCAGTGGCCGGAATACGCAGATTTTTAAACTCGACCACCCCGTGCCCACCCGAGAAGCAGCGATCCATGGCATCGAGATTACGTACCAAGCGTATGCCTTCACGGTTCATATCCGATAAGAACATGGTGGCACTGCCGTCTTCCATGCGTGCCATGATGATGGCGTAATCCGCGCCATCAGCGCCGGTAATCAGCCACTTCAATCCATTGATGATGTAATCATTACCGTCGCACACTGCGGTAGTGTTCAGCAAACTCGGGTCCGCACCTGCACCTGGTGCAGGCTCGGTCATGCAAAAGCATGAGCGGGTTTTACCCTCAACTTGCGGTTTTAACCAGCGCTCTTTTTGGGTGGGCGTCGCGACTTCTTCCATTAAATGAATATTGCCTTCGTCAGGCGCATGAATATTCAGCGCGGTGGGGCCGAGCCATGAATAACCCGCCTCTTCAAATACCACGGCTTTAGCGATATGCGATAAACCCAAACCCCCCATTGCAATCGATGCGTGCGGTGTCAGTAATCCAGCGTGACGGGCTTGATTGATTAACTCATCACGTAGTTCGCGATGCGGGCCATGGCTGTC
>CAZZMV010000118.1:4312-5844 GCA_964655425.1 uncultured Bifidobacterium sp. | reverse complement strand
TCAGCCTTGCAAACAGCTTGCCCTATGCGTTTCAGGCATCGGTATTTAGTAACCGCCTGGATTTTGCGATGCAGGCGTATCGCGGGCTGGATGCCTCAGCGGTGATGATGAATGACCACACGGCGTTTCGTGTCGACTGGATGCCGTTCGCCGGCCGGCGTCACTCCGGCTATGGCATTGGCGGTATCGGTCACACCATGAAAGATATGACCCACGAAAAAATGATGGTGCTGCCACTCACGTGAGCTACGCTTCGTCTTGAATTTATCAGCGCAACTCGCTTTTTACAGCAGCGTCACTTGAACTATGTATACCAACGCCCCAGCAAAATAACCACCAATCGCCAGAAGGCTGATGTTTTTCACATACCAAACGAAATCAATACGCTCCAAGCCCATCGCCGCAACACCGGCAGCAGAACCAATAATGAGAATAGAGCCGCCGGTACCAGCGCAATAAGCGAGAAACTGCCAAAGAAAACTGTTCGGACCATATTGATCTAGCGAATACATACCGATCGCCGCAGCGACCAACGGCACGTTATCAACGATGGCGCTAACGATACCAATCAACATGACGATCAGATCTTGCCGACCGACGGTCGCGTCGAGCCAAGATGCCAGCGCGGGCAGAATACCGGAATGCTCCAGCGTAGCGACCGCCAGCAGAATCCCGATAAAGAAAACAATCGAGGCCATGTCAATACGGTTCAGCGCACTGGTCAGATTTAGATGTTCACGCTCTTCCTCGGTTTTATTACCGTGCAAGATGTCACCTACGAGCCAAAGTATGCCAAGGCCGAGCAGTACACCCATGAATGGGGGTAGATGGGTGATAGTCTTGAAAGCAGGTACCGCAATCAATACACCGAGCCCCAAGAAAAACATGATGTTGCGCTCGCGCTCGGAGGTACCAGCGCCCTCGGGATGGTTCGGGTCTTGCTGCGGTTCCACGACGGTCCTACCTCGCAAGCGATAGCTGACCAAAGCCAGGGGCACCAGCAAATTCACCAGCGAGGGCAAGATCAATGCGCCCATGATCGAGGAGGCAGTGATCTGGCCACCAATCCAGAGCATGGTGGTGGTGACATCACCGATCGGCGACCAGGCTCCACCCGCATTGGCAGCGATGACGATCATTCCAGCGAACAGGAGACGCTCTTCGTGTTTATCGAGCAGTTTTTTCATGAGCGAGACCATCACGATAGCCGTGGTCAGGTTGTCAAGCACTGCGCTCAGAAAAAAAGTCACGATCCCCACCAACCACATCAACGAGCTTAAGCTCGTGGTTCGAATACGAGCGGTGACAACATCAAAGCCATCGTGCGCATCGATTACCTCGACAATCGTCATCGCACCCATCAGGAAGAAGACGATCTGTGCCGTGCCGATCAAGGTCTCGCCCAGATGATCACTAACGTGACTGCCCTCACCCATCATCAGCGCATACACACTCCACAGTAGCCCTGCGCCGAGCAAAGCGGAAGCCGATTTATTGATCTTGATCGGATGTTCAAATGCGATCGCGGCGTA
>CAZZMV010000118.1:0-4212 GCA_964655425.1 uncultured Bifidobacterium sp. | reverse complement strand
AAATCCTGCTGCAAAAATGATTGAATGCGCTGGCGCATCGCGATCGCCAAATCAATCTCCTGGTTGGAGCCTGCTTCATAGGCGCCGACAGAAATCAAATCTTCGTTTTGCTGATACAACGACCACAGACGTCGAATCCGGTTCGCCAGCTTCAGATCGGCTGGCGAGACCAAGTCTTGCATCACCCGCGAAATCGAACCATTCAAATCAATTGCGGGGTAATGCGCTGCGTCGGCCAGTTTGCGCGACAACATCACTTGGCCATCGAGTGAGGCACGGGCGATATCGACAATCGGATCTTGCGCATCATCGCCTTCGGCCAGCACGGTATATATTGCGGTGATCGCGCCGTAGCCATGACGACCTACACCAGTACGCTCAATCAAATTCGGTAACAACGCAAACACAGACGGCGGATACCCTTTCGCTGTTGGTGGCTCGCCAATCGCCAAACCGATCTCGCGCTGAGCATGCGCGACGCGCGTCAGGCTATCCATCAACATCAGTACATTTTTGCCTTGATCGCGGAAGTACTCTGCAATCACATGCGTCAAATGCGTCGCTTTCAAGCGCATCACCGGCGACACATTGGCGGGTGAAGCGATCACCACGGATTTGGCGCGGCCCTCCGGGCCAAGCACATCATTAATGAATGCTTGCACCTCGCGACCACGCTCACCGATCAAACCGATAACCACCACATCAGCCTCGGTATTACGCGTAATCATGCCGAGTAGCGAACTCTTGCCAACACCTGAGCCCGCTACCAAGCCAATGCGCTGGCCACGGCCCATCGTCAGCAAACCATTGATGGCTTTGACACCGACATCGAGTACTTGATTGATGGATCCGCGCTCCATCGGATTAATAGGCAAACCCAGCAAGGCGAGTTTGTCTTTGCAATCCGGCTTGGGGCCACCATCGAGCGGCTCACCAAATGCATCAATCACGCGCCCGAGCAACTCGGGGCCTAAACGCGCTTCGGAAGAATTGGTGAGTACACGTACCGTCGCACCGGGGCCGATGCCCACTGCTTCGGTAAACGGCATCAGAAACAACGTCTGGTCATTAAAGCCGACCACTTCGGCTTGCACTTTATGGTGCCCGGCCAGCGATTCAACTTCGCACACCGCACCGAGCGGCGCCATGATGCCGCGCGCTTCGAGTGTCATACCGATCAAACGAACCAATGTGCCCGTATGGCACGCCGGTGGCACACGTGTATGCGCGATCAGATGATCGACCACCTCGGCATAATCAAGCATGACCATCCGACGGCGCAGCCGTCTCTAAAGTCTTGTCGGTGGCAGGTTCGGGCTTCTCGACGATCGTGATGTCATCCACTGGCTGACCTGTTTGCAAACGATCCGACAAACGATCCGATGGACGATCTGATAAACGATTACCACCCGTGCGCCAGCTCGGGGTTGGCGCGGCCGCGATTGATTTCTTCACACCCTCAACGCGACGCTGCATCAAGTCTTCGACCACGCTGCCGTCGAGTGAAACTCGAACGCTACCGCGCTCGAGTAAATTATCTGGCCGCAGTATCAAACTATCGGCGTATTTTTCTACGGTGGGGCGGTAAGCCTCTAAATCTTCCGGATGCAGATGAATAATCACTGCCTTGTCGCCGGCCGCATTCAATTCGCGTAACGCGTTATCCACCAAACGAGAAATCGCTTGCGGACTTTGCGTTAGTTCACCGCGCACTAGCTGTTCGGCCAAATGCACGGTGAATTTTTTCATGGGCTCGAACAATGCATCCGGGTTGTAGGCCAGCTGCTGCAGCTGATCTATCACGGATTGCAATTGGTCCAGCTTGGCTTGGTGCTCGGCTTGCTGTGTTTGCTGCGCTTCAGTTTGGGCTTCAGCCCGACCTTGTGCCAAGCCCTGTGCCAAACCTTCGTCATAGCCTTGTTGATAGGCGACCGGTCGTTCACTATCGCGACCTTCGTTACGACCTACTTCAAGACCTTCAGCATGCGCCTCGCTACGTGCGGCTTCAATTTTTTTTGCTACCGCTTCGTTATCAAGCAAAGAATCTTCGAGCAGCTCAGCTACCTGCGCTGATACCGTCTCCGGTAGCAGATGTGCCTCTGTGGCTAATGCGGCAGCTGCGTCTTGATGCTTTTCTGCGTTGTCTTCGGTCGTTGGCTGTGCCAGCGCTTCTGCATCGATACCATCTGTCGTTTCTGCTTCATCGGGTAGCGCCGAAAGGCCTTCGGTCGCCAATGCGCTGGCAGGATCAGCCGATGACATTTCGGCGACGATCGCGTCAGTGGCTGCGGCAAATGCCTCGATTTCACTCGCAGGGTCTGGCTCGGTCAGCGCCTCATCGCCGGGCACCGCAGCAACATCGACACCAGCATGTAAATCTACATCTACACCGGCCTCAGCTTCAAAACCATGTGCAACTGAATCCAAATTGAGATCGTGCTCGGCATGAAACTCGGCACCGATCTCGCTCGCCGCCTCGGCAGCAAAACCCGGCTCGGGCATGCTCTGCTCAGCAACAAAGCCATCGTTGATGACTTCGTCGATAGAAAAATCTTCGTCGGGTAAATCCAGGCTGTGGTCGCGTGCGAAGCCGCCAGCCACACGGCCACCCGCCAAGGGGTCGACACCAAATATCGACTCGGGTAATTGATCGCGCTGCTCGACGAATGGCGGTGCGGTACGGTCGAGCAGATTTTGCACGGCGAACGGGTTGGATGCCGGATCGAACATCCGATTCGGCAGCCAAGTATTGCGCTTGCGCGCGGTGCGTACCTCAGACAAAGTCTGCTCCGCCCGATGCCAGGATCAGTTCGCCCTTCTCGGACAGCTTTCTGGCCTGACGCATGATCTTCTTCTGCGCGTCTTCCACTTCGGTCATACGCAATGGGCCCTTGCCTTCCATATCATCCAGGAACATGCCACGCGCACGGCTGGACATATTGTCGAGGAACTTGTTCTTCACTTCCTCGGTCGCACCCTTCAGCGCAATCATCAGCATATCCGGCTCAACCGCACGCATGAGCGCCTGAATACCGCGGTTGTCCACCGCCGCCAGATTCTCGAAGCTGAACATATTGTCTTGAATCCGTAGTGCGAGTTCTTCGTCGATCTGACCCACACCTTGCAGAATCGACGATTCCAATTCCACCTTGGTGAAGTTCATGATCTTTGCAGCAGCTTTCACACCACCGAAGCTAGATGAGGATGCCGACGCATTATTCGAGAACTGCTTCTTCATAATCGTTTCGAGCTCTTCCATCGCAGAAGGCTGCACGGTATCCAAACTCGCGACACGCTGCACCACCTCGGCACGTGATTCTTCCGGCAAGAAGGCCAAGACATCCGCTGCGACTTCCGACTCCAGTACCGACAAAATAATTGCGGTCACCTGCGGGTGCTCGCCACGAATCATCTCGGCAATCGCACGTGCATCCATCCACTGCAAAATCTCCAACCCACGGCTGGCACGGCCGGGCATGATGCGCGATAGCACCGATGCCGCCTTATCCGGGCCGAGTGCACGCTTGAGCACAGTTTCTACATATTCAGTGGTACCGAGCGAGAGGCTGGTCTGCTTCTTGAGCATATCGACGAATTCATCGAGCACCACGTTCACCGCTTCTTGCGACATATCGGCCACCGAGACCATCGCAGCACCCAGCTCTTGTACCTCTTTGGGGTCCAGATAGCTGATGATGTTGGAAGCGAGATCTTCGCCCAGCAACAGCATCAGCACAGCGGCGCGCTGTACATTGGTGATCTCGGCCAGCTCGCGCTTGAGATCGTCCGACATGGGTGCAAGTGTTGTGTTATCTGCCATGATCTACCTCGGTTTCATGCGTTCCTTTGGTTCGCACGCATTATTTCTTTTTTGCGTCGCTCATACCACGCAACATATTCTTCACCATCAGGACCACGCGGCCTTTTTCTTTTTCGGTGAGGAATTTCACCAGCATCAGCTTGTCGTCATAACTCTTTGCATCGGACAGCATTTCAGCTGGTAGCGCGGGTTTCTTCTTTTTAGGTTTGTGCTTGTTTTTAAGCGCCTCGAGGTCTTCGGGCGTCTGCTCTGCGTTGGTTGCGACTTTCTGATCGTCTGCCATGATAGTTCCAGTGTCGGGTTAGTGAGCCGCTTTAGTTGCGGACCATGTTCTTCAAGACCAGCGCCACCCGGCCAGACTCTTGTGCCACCAGCATACGAATCAGTGCGAC
>CAZZMV010000117.1:0-5864 GCA_964655425.1 uncultured Bifidobacterium sp. | reverse complement strand
AGCTTGGCGAGCGTCAGCGTCAGCAAAAACAAAGCAGTGAGTTGCGTAGTGAACGCTTTGGTGGACGCCACGCCAATCTCGACACCGGCGCGCGTCAAATAAGCCAAAGTCGTTTCGCGAACCATGGCCGAAGTGGCGACATTACAAATCGCCAATGAGTGCCGATGACCAAGCTGCTTGGCATATTTCAGCGCAGCGAGGGTATCAGCCGTTTCGCCGGATTGCGATATCACCACGACCAAAGCATTCGGATTGACGGCAGGCTCTCGGTAACGGTACTCGCTGGCGATTTCTACTTGGGTGGGAACGCCCGCGATTGATTCAAGCCAGTAGCGCGCCGCCATGCCCGAGTAATAGCTGGTACCACAGGCAAGAATCTGAATACTATCGATTCCCGAAAAAATCTCACCGGCGCGGTCGCCAAACACATCAGGCGCAAAACCGAGCACGCCCTCCAGTGTGTCGCTGATTGCTGAGGGCTGCTCGAAAATTTCCTTTTGCATGTAGTGCCGATACGGCCCAAGATCAATTGCACCGGAATAGGCATGCACGGTTTGTGTTGGGCGCGTCACCGACCGATCGGTCTTATCGGTAATTCGTACGCCGTCGATTGTGATGTCGACGACATCACCCTCTTCCAGATAAATGATCTGATCAGTGCTACCGGCCAGCGCCATCGCATCCGAGGCAATGAACGTCTCTCCTTGCGCTATGCCCACAACGAGAGGACAACCCAGACGTGCGCCGACCACACGATCCGGTTCGTCGTCGCAGAACACGGCAATCGCAAATGCGCCATGTAATTGCTTGACCGCTTTTTGCACCGTACGTAGCAAATCGCCGTCGTACAGATCATGGATCAAATGAGCGACCGCTTCAGTGTCGGTCTGTGACTCGAACACATAGCCTTTTTTTATCAAGGCCTCGCGCAAAGATTCATAGTTTTCGATGATGCCGTTATGGACCAGCGCGATCTTGGCGCGGTCCGCCTTACCCGAAAAATGAGGATGCGCATTATTGGTAGCCGGCGCGCCGTGCGTGGCCCAGCGGGTGTGCGCGATGCCGGTGTGACCGCTGAGTGCCGTGCTATCGACTTGGGCAGCCAACTCGGCCACGCGCGACACACTGCGCGAACGCTTGAGACCTTGCTGGTGTACCGCAACGCCACACGAGTCGTAGCCGCGATACTCGAGCCGACGCAAACCTTCGATTAAAACCGGAACGATATTACGTTGAGCGACGGCGCCGACAATACCGCACATGGGATGTCCTATTTCTTGGTTTTGACGGGCCGTTGCCAGCCACTAATACTGATTTGCTTGGCGCGTGACACGGTCAGGCTGTCCGGCGGGGCATCTTTGGTGAGTGTGGTGCCTGCACCGAGTGTTGCACCTTTACCGACGGTCACTGGTGCGACGAGTTGTGTATCGCTACCGATGAAAGCATCGTCTTCGATCACTGTACGATGTTTGTTGGCGCCGTCGTAATTGCATGTGATGGTGCCGGCGCCGATGTTGACGCGCGCACCGACAGTGGCATCGCCTATGTAAGCCAAGTGGTTGGCTTTGCTGTGCGCGTCGAATTGACTATTCTTGACCTCGACGAAATTACCAATATGAACATCGGCACCCAAATGGGTACCCGGACGTAGCCGGGCATACGGCCCAATCTGCGAATCGTTGCCAACTTCCGCGCCCTCGATATGCGAGAAAGCTTTTATCGTGACGCCAGGCCTGATTTTCGCGTCACGAATCACACAGTTGGCGCCGATACTTACACCATCACCCAGCTCGACCATGCCTTCAAACACGCAACCCACATCAATCGCTACGTCGCGTCCACAGCTGAGCGCTCCGCGTACATCGATACGGCCGGGGTCGGCCAAAGTCACGCCTTGTTCAAGCAAGCGGTTTGCGATGTTGCGTTGGTAGATGCGTTCAAGTTCTGCTAGCTGCAACTTGCTGTTGACGCCTAATGTTTCCCACACATGCAAGGGCTGTGTCGATTCAATCGGCATGCCGTCTTCAACCGCCATCGCGATGATGTCAGTCAGGTAGTACTCTTGCTGCGCGTTGTTATTGGAGAGTTTGCCTAGCCAGGCCTTCAGCGAGCGGGTGGGCGCCACCAAAATGCCGGTGTTAACTTCTTGGATAGCGCGCTCGGCCGGGCTGGCGTCTTTCTGTTCGACGATGCGCACGATACGTTGATTTTCACGGACGATACGACCGTAGCCAGTGGGGTCTGGCAAATCGACAGTGAGGACCGCCAGCTTTTCTTTGCCGGCTTTGTTCAGCAGTGTTTCTAATGTCTGGCTGGCAGTGAGTGGCACGTCGCCGTACAGCACCAGGGTCGGCACGTCATCATCCAGCGCGGCGGCGGCCTGCATGACTGCATGCCCGGTGCCAAGTTGCGGCGCTTGCAAAACAAATCTTAGATCGTCGGCCGCCAGTGTCGACGGCACCAAATCGCCGCCGTGGCCGTAGACCACGCACACCCGCGAGGGGTTGAGTTGTCTCGCGGTGTCAACGACGTGAGATAGCAGGGGTTTGCCAGCCAATGGGTGCAGTACCTTGGGTAGGTCGGACTGCATGCGCTTGCCCATGCCTGCGGCGAGAATAACAACGTTCATAGGAGGCGCAAAAAGAGTTTCAAAATTCTAGCATGCGTGATGTTGGGAAATGCCGCTCAGTGAACGGCCGAATTCACGGGTTTACGCATCATCAAGCCGGCAATCACCGCGGCGTATGCATTACGCGTGAATTTTGACGATGGATCGCTGCGGTTCAGCGCAGGGTGCTTCATCAAAGGCGATATCACCATTGTGATCAGCGACGCCAGTCGCGGTGAGCGTGGCAAATTCAAACAAACTCCGGTCCATCAAATGAGAGGGCACGACAGTCGACAGCGATGAAAAAATATTTTCTACGCGACCAGGATATTTTTTCTCCCATTCACGCAGCATGGCTTTGATTTGTTTGCGTTGCAGGTTTTCTTGACTGCCGCACAAATCACATGGAATGATGGGAAATGCTCGTAGTGCCGCGTAGCGCTCGGTGTCAAGCTCACGAACATAAGCCATCGGTCGAATCACAATGTGTTTGCCATCGTCTGACTGAAGTTTAGGCGGCATGGCTTTCAGTTTGCTTCCAAAAAACATATTCAGAAAAAACGTCTCGATGATGTCATCTCGGTGATGGCCCAGCGCGATTTTTGTCGCACCTAGTTCATCGGCAACTCGGTACAGAATGCCGCGACGCAGCCGCGAGCAAAGCGAGCATGTCGTCTTCCCTTCAGGTATCAGGCGCTTGACGATGCTGTAGGTGTCTTGAGTCTCAATATGAAAAGGTACGTCAATACTGCGTAAATAGTTAGGCAGCACATCAGCGGGAAAGCCCGGTTGCTTTTGGTCGAGATTGACGGCGACGATGTCAAAGTCAATGGGCGCGCGCTCTCGGAGCGTAAGCAAAATATCCAGCAACGCGTAGCTGTCTTTGCCGCCTGACAGGCACACCATGACCTTGTCACCCGCTTCGATCATGTTGAAGTCGCCAATCGCTTGCCCGACCTGGCGGCATAGTCGCTTGTGTAGCTTGTTGTTCTCGTAAGCGATTTTGTCTGCTTGCTTCGCCGAGGGGCGAGTCATGGTCAGGCTATTCATGCCGAATCCTTGAAGCGTATTACCTCGACCCCGACTGAGTCACAATCAGGATAAACATCAGGTTTCTGAGTCGACACCTGCACTGCTCGCACTTTAGGATGAGCCAGCAGCGCTTTTGCAATATCGTCGCATAGCGTTTCTTGCAGGTGCGTATGCCCCTGCGTAACGCGCTGCTGTATCGTGTTTCTGATGAAGTCGTAATCAAGTACCTCGTGCAGCTGATCTTGCCGTGGCGTTGAATCGGCCAAGGGTACATACAACTCCACATTGAACAATACCCGCTGCTCGCCAAGCTTTTCAAAGTCGTGAACACCGATATTGCTCATCATTTGAAAATTACGCAGAAACAGGCGACGACAATCAGAAAGCGCGGGATGCATCAAAAAGGAATTCATGGTGGTGGTGAAAAGAGGATTTGATTGGGTTTACTTTGCGAGAAACATCACATCGCGCTGTAAAGAGGTGAGATGTTGCCCGCCATCGACGATCAGCGTGGTACCCGTGATGCCGCGTGCCTGCGCCAGATAGCAAACTGCTTGTGCAATTTCGTCGGCAGTGCTGCTCTGTCCAAGTACGGTTTGCTGGTGCGCTTGCTGGAATTGTGATTCGGTTTGGTCGCCGGATACCAGCGTCAACCCAGGCGCCAAGCCCACCACCCGTAACTTGGGGGCAAGCGCCATCGCGAGCAGCGTCGTCGCAGTGTGTAGCGCACTTTTGGATAGCGTGTACGACAGAAAATCGGGATTGAGATTGAATAATTTCTGGTCCAGTAAATTGATTACTACCGATTGTGAGTCATCAGGCGTTGCCGCATGAAGCGCTTGTGCCAGCAAAATCGGCGCCGCGAGGTTGCTGTGCATGTGCGCATCAAGTTTTGAATGATCAAAGCTTGATGCGTCATCGTAATCAAACAACGACGCGCTATTGACGACACAACTGATCTCGCCCAGCTGCGAGATTGCTCGCGGTAGCAATTGCCGTGTGTCAGCTTGGTTCGCCAGATCGCATTGCAAAGCGATCGCTTTACGTCCAAGCGCCTTGATGTCATTCACAGTCTCAATCGCTTCGGTATCAGATTCACGATAATGCACCGCGATATCCCAACCGTCTTTCGCGAGTCCGAGCGCAATAGCGCGACCGAGCCGTTTCGCGGCACCGGTAACCAGCGCGCATTTGCGTGGCGGATTATTCATATCGAAGCGGTGATCAAGTAGCGAGAAGTTTTTTGAATGAGATCTTTAGATGGTTCGAGTTCAGGTTGCACCGCCTTGTCGTACAACCGTGCTTAATGTCTGCGGCGGCGCGCGGCCATCATCTTTTTGTTAGCGCCTCTTACAATACTGATCATGCAACTGCCAGATCCCTCTGCCGACGCCTTGCAGGTTTCGCGCGAATTGCAAAGCCGAATTCGGCAAACCATTCTGGCGAACGACGGCTGGATTTCATTCAGCCATTACATGCAACTGGCGCTGTATACGCCGAGCTTTGGCTATTACGCGGGCGGCGCAGTGAAACTGGGCAAGGACGGCGATTTTACAACCGCGCCGGAAATCAGCCCGCTATTCGGAGCGACCCTGGCGCAATTCGCTGCCGAACTGTTCGAGGGTGCGCCTTTACAACTGCTGGAATTTGGCGCCGGTACCGGAAAACTGGCGCTCGATGTGCTGAGCGCTGCGGCGCAAGCTGGTGTACCAGTGGCTAGCTACCAAATCGTCGAGCTGTCTGCAGATTTGCGCGAGCGTCAGCAGCGCGCGCTGGCAGGTTTTGCTGAAGTTGAGTGGCTAGAGGTGCCGCCGGCCGCATTTACAGGTTTGGTTGTGGCCAACGAGGTGCTTGATGCGATGCCTGTGCCGCTGCTGGTGAAGCAGGGAGGCGTTTGGTTAGAGCGCGGCGTCAGCCTGGATCAGCAGCAGTTGGTGTTTGCAGATCGCGACTGCTCGTCCGGGATGGCTGAGCAAATACCTGAGGCGACGACGCTTCCGGATGGCTACCAGACAGAAATCCATCCGCAGCAAGCGGCGTTTGTGCGCATGCTGTCGGACATGTTGCACGCCGGTCATGGCGGCGCGGCGCTCTTGATTGATTACGGATTCCCGGCCGCCGAGTATTACTTGCCGCAGCGTTCAGGCGGAACGCTTATGTGCCACTATCGGCATCATGCGCACACCGATCCGTTTTATCTGCCCGGCTTGCAAGACATTACCAG
>CAZZMV010000116.1:0-5923 GCA_964655425.1 uncultured Bifidobacterium sp. | reverse complement strand
GCTGACGAGATCGATCACAGTGGTGCCATGATCAAAGGCGGCGGTGGGGCGCTCACCCGAGAAAAAATCGTGGCATCGGTGGCCGAACGTTTCATTTGTATCGCGGATCAGTCAAAGTTGGTCGACGTGTTGGGTAAATATCCGTTGCCAATCGAAGTCATTCCGATGGCGACGAATTCGGTGATGCGTTCCTTGCGTGCACTCGGTGCAGAGCCGGTACTACGTATGCGTGAGGGCGCGCCCTACGTTACTGATAATCACGGCTACATACTCGATTTGGCAGGTTTGCAAATTCACGAGCCCAGAGAACTGGAGCAGCAGATCAATCAGTTACCTGGCGTGGTAAGCGTTGGTTTGTTTGCCTTGAGAGGTGCAGCGGTATGTCTGCTCGGTACGGAGCAGGGCGTCCGAACCATCGAATATTAATTATGCTGAGGGCGGTACGTAGCCCGCGGCTTGATCAGCACCCTCGCCGAAGAAATGCTTCTCCATTTGCGAGGCGAGATATTTGCGAGCGCGCACGTCTGCCAGATTCAGTCGGTTCTCATTCACTAACATGGTCTGGTGTTTGAGCCACGCCCCCCAAGCTTCTTTGGACACGTTTTCCCAAATCTTTTTACCGAGATCGCCAGGATAGGGTGGGAAGTCGAGGCCTTCGGCTTCTTTGTTCAGTTTGACGCAATGAACTGTTCGGGTCATGAGACGCTCCGGCGAAATAGCATGTAAATGAGTGGGATCTAAAGATTCTTGATCAGAACCAGCGACTTGCGCTGCCAGTTGTACATATTCTGCCGGTCTTTCGGCAGATCATCAAAACTCTTCTGGATGAACCCGCGTTTGATGAACCAGTGCGCTGCGGTCGTAGTCAGCACAAACAGCCGCTTGAACCCAGCTGCACGCGCGCGCTGCTCAATGTGGTGCAGCATGCGCTCGCCATCGCCTTGGCCTTGCGAATCCGGGCTCACTGTCAGGCATGCCATCTCGGCCATTTTTTCATTGGCAAATGGATAGAGCGCAGCGCAGCCAAAAATCACACCATCATGCTCGATGACTGAAAAGTAATCGATTTCGCGCTCGATCAGTTCGCGCCCCCGTTTGACCAAGGTACCGTTCGCTTCGAGGGGTTCGATCAGTCGGAGTACACCACCGACATCTTCAATCGTCGCTTCGCGCAAGCTTTCGAGTGAAGCGCCCGAGATCATGGTGCCAACACCGTCATGCGTAAACACTTCCAGCAAAACAGCGCCATCGCTGCTGAACGGTACCATGTGCGCACGTGGCACGCCGGCACGACATGCTTTGATGGCATGCTCGAAGTAAAACGCAGCATCTGGACGCAGACAGCCCGAGCCAAGAATGGCTTGCGCTTGATGCACAGAGACTTCGCGAATTTCGGTGCCGCCCGCGTCGGTCATCAACGGCGTCTCGGTAATGAAGATCAACTTGTCAGCGCGCAGCGCAGCGGCCGCGGACAGCGCGACATCTTCCATCGACAAATTAAATACTTCACCCGTAGGCGAAAAACCAAGCGGCGACAACAGAACCAAGGCGCCGGTATCGAGAATTGCATTGATAGTTTCGTGCGCGATTTTGCGCGTAACACCGGTCAGCTCAAGGTCAACACCATCAATGATGCCTCGCGGTCTGGCAACGACAAAGTTACCCGAGATAACACGCACGGCAGCGTTCGCCATGGGGGTATTGGGTAGACCTTGGCTGAACGCACCTTCAATATCGAGGCGAATTTCACCAGCGGCTTCTTTTGCACACTCGAGCGCAGCGGCGTCGGTAATACGCAAGCCGTGGTGGAACCGGGTCTGTACTTGACGCAAGCCCAG
This sequence comes from uncultured Bifidobacterium sp., assembly GCA_964655425.1. Classification (GTDB taxonomy): domain Bacteria; phylum Pseudomonadota; class Gammaproteobacteria; order Burkholderiales; family Burkholderiaceae_D; genus Pernthalerella. The sequence goes on along the minus strand of CAZZMV010000116.1, from coordinate 4,085 downwards.
TTGCTCTTCTACCTGCGGCCGTGAGCCATGCACTAATACGATCTTGATGCCGAGTGCATGCATCAGTGACAGATCATGTGCCAGCACCGGCAGCGCACCCGCCATGACTAACTCACCGGGAAAGGCCACCACGAAGGTCTTGCCACGAAACGCGTGGATATACGGCGCGACCGAGCGTAGCCAGGCGACGAACTGAGCGGTGTTTTCCATAGCGCGCATTATAATTCGGCCGACATGTCTGCCGCCTTGCCCCCGAAAAAAATGCGCAATGCGCCGCCCTCGGCACAGGCCCCAAAACGACACCCGCTACCGAGTATTGAATTTCCCGATGCGCTGCCGGTGTCCGCGCGTCGCGATGAGATCGCTGCTGCGCTACAGTCGCACCAAGTCGTGATTGTGAGTGGCGAGACTGGCTCAGGTAAAACCACGCAATTGCCAAAAATCTGCCTCGCACTCGGGCGCGGTGCGCATGGGCTGATTGGTCACACCCAACCACGCCGTATTGCGGCCTCCTCGACAGCAAAACGCATCGCGCAGGAGCTTGGTTCTCCGCTTGGGCAGCATGTTGGCTATAAAGTCCGTTTCAACGACACGCTGACCGAGGGTGCGTGGGTCAAGCTGATGACTGATGGCATCTTGCTCGCTGAGACCCAAGGCGACCCGCTACTACGTCAGTACGACACGCTCATCATCGATGAAGCGCATGAGCGCAGTTTGAATATTGATTTCTTGCTGGGCTACTTGAAACAGCTCTTGCCCAAACGCCCGGATCTGAAGCTGATTATTACCTCGGCCACAATTGATGCGGATCGCTTTGCGCGTCATTTTGCAAGCGAGTCCCACAAGGTACCGGTGATCGAAGTCTCGGGCCGGTTGTACCCGGTCGAGGTACGTTATCGCCCCATAGAAACAGATCCTAAAAATACAGCCACTGTGCCATCCGTCGCGATCAAAGCCAAAGAGCAGCGCGACCTGATGGATGCAATTGTGGATGCAGTCGATGAGCTCGCGCTGATCGGCCCGGGCGATATCCTGGTGTTCCTGCCCGGCGAGCGCGAGATACGCGATGCGGCCGAGGCGCTACGCAAGCATCATCCACCGCATGTCGACATATTGCCTTTGTTCGCCAGATTATCCGCACAAGAGCAGGAGCGCGTGTTCAAACCGACCAATGCGCGCCGTATTGTGCTGGCAACGAACGTCGCTGAGACCTCACTCACCGTGCCAGGTATTCGCTACGTAGTCGATGCGGGAACAGCGCGGGTCAAGCGCTACAGTTATCGCAACAAGGTTGAGCAGCTGCAGATTGAGCCGGTATCGCAATCGGCGGCAAAGCAGCGTGCGGGGCGATGCGGCCGGGTCGCGGCTGGTGTATGCATACGCTTGTATGACGAGCAGGATTATTTGCAGCGGCCGGCGTTTACAGACCCGGAGATTTTAAGATCGTCGCTGGCAGCAGTCATCCTGCGCATGAAGTCGTTATGCCTGGGCGATGTCGAGCAGTTCCCCTTCATTGAGCCACCGCTCGGTCGTGCGATTGCCGATGGATATCAGTTACTTCAAGAGCTGGGTGCGGTCGATGACAACAAGCAGTTGACAGATCTTGGTAGGCAGCTGGCCAAGTTACCACTTGACCCTCGTATCGGACGCATGATTTTGGCGGGTCAAGAGCAGCATTGCTTGCGTGAGGTGTTGATCATTGCTTCTGCACTCTCAGTACAAGATGCGCGAGACCGTCCGCAAGAAGCGCAGGGCGCAGCAGACAGCGCACATAAAAAATTTGAAGATGAAAAATCCGAGTTCCTCACCTACCTTAAATTGTGGCAGTGGTTTGAAGAGGCAGTCGCACATAAAAAGTCAAACCGGCAATTACAGGAGCATTGCCGCGCTAACTTTGTCTCGCAGTTACGTTTGCGCGAGTGGCGGGATGTACATGCGCAGCTGTTAACGCTGGTACGCGAGCAGGGCTGGCATATTAACGAATCGCCAGCGACATACGAGCAGCTGCACCTTGCCTTGCTGACCGGCTTGCTGGGCAATATCGGCTTCAAGCAAGATGATGAACCCCATTACTTAGGTGCGCGCGGTATCAAGTTTCATTTATGGCCGGGGTCTTCGCTGAGTAAAAAAGCGGGTCGCTGGATTGTTGCGGCTGAATTAGTCGAAACTTCGCGCTTATTTGCACGCACGCTGGCGCAGATACAGCCACAGTGGTTGGAGCGTGTTGGTGCTCACCTGCTGAAAAAATCTTGGGGTGATCCGCGCTGGGAGAAGCGTAGCGGGCAGGTCTCAGCCTATGAGCGTGCCACGCTCTACGGCTTGGTGGTCTACAGCCAGCGTCGTATTGACTACGGCAAGATCAATCTGGAAGAAGCACGCGAGATTTTTATTCGCAGCGCGCTTGTCGATGGTGACTTTGATACCCGTGCACCATTTCTAGCCCATAACCAACGGCTGATACGGGAAATAGAAAATCTTGAACATAAATCGCGCCGACAGGATGTACTAGTCGATGACACACTTATCGAAGCGTTTTATGACAGGCTGGTTCCGCACGATGTCTGTACTGCGGTTGGTTTCGAGCAGTGGCTGACAAAAGCGAGTGCAAGTCAACCCAAGCTATTACACCTGTCGCGTGATGATCTGATGCGTCACGAGGCAGCGGGGATCACTACCGATTTATTCCCGAAGTTGATGCGGCATGCCGGTTTGGACATGGCGCTGACCTATCACTTCGAACCGGGTTCGGTACGTGATGGCGTCACGCTGGCAGTACCGTTGTATGCATTGAATCAGGTATCCGCAGTACGTTGCGAGTGGTTGGTGCCGGGTATGCTGAAGGAAAAGGTACATCTGCTACTGAAATCCTTACCTCAAAAGCTGCGCCGTCACTGCGTGCCTTTACCAGACTATGCTGCAGGCTTTTGCGATCGTATTCATGAAGCCAAAAAATTTGCGCAGGGTTCGTTGCTTGATGCTTTGATCGCTGATGTACGGGTGCAAACCACCGTCGCCATTCGTCTTGCGGATTTCAAGCTGGAGACTTTGCCCGCACATCACTTCATGAATTTCAAGTTAGTCGATGAGCACGGTCGGCAGTTAGATATGGGTCGTAACTTGGCCGGCTTGCAAGTGGCTTACGGCACGCAAGCGCGCCAAGAGTTTCAGAAAATCGTCGAGCAAATGAATCCGGTGGCAGAGCCGGAGCTTGATTTGTCGAGGCAGACATCGGCAACGACTTCTGATGCGAAGTCCGTAGGCGTATCAGTCGCGTCACCTTCAGAGTCAGGCTCACTCAAACCCGTATCAGCATCATCAGCAGATACGCGTAAGTCGTCATCTGTGCAAAGCGCTAGTAAATTCGTTAATACATCATCTGGCGCTGCATCGGCTTATCAAAACCTGACCACATGGTCTTTTGGTGAGCTACCCGAGTTACTTGAAATTCCTCAGGGAAGGCAAAAGCTGATCGGCTTTCCGGCGTTGGTCGATAAGGGTAGCTACTGCGATATTGAAGTCTTTGATGATCCCACCGAAGCGGCGAGTACCCATCTGAAAGGCTTGCGTCGATTATTTGCTATTCAGCTGAAAGAGCAGTTGAAATATCTCGAAAAGAATATCGCAGGCTTGCAGCAGATGGGTATGCAATTTGTCGGACTCGGTACGCAAGAAGAGCTGCGTGATCAAATCATTCAGGCCGGATTGACGCGAGCTTGTCTGCAGGCGCCGCTACCGTTGAATCAGGGCGAGTTCAACAAGCGCAGAGACGAGGGTAAATCGCGATTGAATTTATTGGTCAATGAAATCGCGCGTTTAGTCGGGCAGATTTTAGCCGAACATCATGGTTTACCCAAAAAGCTTCAGGGTATCAAGACGCACATATCCACCTATGCAGATATCAGCGCGCAGCTACAGATGTTGGTGCACAAGCGCTTCGTCAGCGACACAGAGCATACTCAACTAGCGCATTTTCCGAGATATCTGAAAGCGGTTCAGGTACGTATCGACAAGCTACGCACAGACCCCTCGCGTGATGCACGTTTACTTGCAGACTGGCAGCAAGCGGCCGCACCCTGGCAACGTGC
>CAZZMV010000115.1:3215-5993 GCA_964655425.1 uncultured Bifidobacterium sp. | reverse complement strand
GTGATACGAAGCGTCGCAGTTTGATCGGGAGTGCGCGACCTTCGGTGCTATACTTTTCTCGAATTCCGCATTTTATCAAAGACAGTCCCGTCGACCCTGCCATTGCAGCGGCCAACGGTACCGTCGGCGGCACGAGTCGATGTCGCGTTCGTTGCCGGTTCTGTATTACTCATGAGTGCTCTCAAAATTTACAACACGCTGTCGCGTGACAAGGTCCCTTTTGTCCCTATCGAACCGGGCAAGGTGCGCATGTATGTTTGCGGGATGACGGTTTATGACTACTGCCATCTGGGTCATGCACGTGTGATGGTGGTATTCGATATGGTGCAGCGCTGGTTGCGCGGCAGTGGCTTCGACGTGACCTACGTGCGGAACGTTACTGATATTGATGACAAAATTATCAAACGTGCAGTGGAAAATGGTGAATCGATTACTGCGCTGACCAATCGGTTTATTCAAGCAATGAATGAAGACGCCTCAGCGCTGGGTGTGCAGCCACCGGATCATGAGCCTCGCGCCACCGACTTTGTGCCACAGATGCTGCAATTGATCGGCCAGCTTGAGTCGAACGGCTTGGCGTATCAGGCGAGTGATGGTGACGTTAATTTTTCGGTTCGTGATTTTGCGGGGTACGGCAAGCTCTCGGGTAAATCGATTGATGATTTGCGCGCGGGCGAGCGAGTGGAAGTAGCAAGCGCCAAGCGTGATCCATTGGACTTTGTACTTTGGAAAGCCTCACGTGAATCCGAGCCCGATGAGGTGAAATGGGCATCCAAATGGGGCAGCGGCCGACCCGGCTGGCACATTGAATGCTCGGCCATGTCATGTCAGCTGTTAGGTGAGCATTTTGATATCCATGGTGGCGGGCAAGACCTTCAGTTTCCGCACCACGAAAATGAAATCGCCCAATCCGAGGGTGCGAGTGGCAAGCCGTTTGTCAATTATTGGTTGCACAATGGATTTGTGCGTGTCGATGATGAAAAAATGTCCAAATCGCTGGGCAATTTTTTCACCATTCGCGAAGTGCTCAAGGCGTACGACGCCGAAGTCGTGCGGTTTTTCATTTTGCGTGCGCACTACCGAAGCCCGCTGAATTATTCCGACGTACATCTCGACGATGCGCGTACCGCCCTGATGCGTTTGTACACAGCGCTGAAAGATCATCCGGCAGATCATCAACCCTTGGATTGGCAAGAGCCGCACGCGCAGCGCTTTACCGATGCGATGAATGATGACTTCAACACGCCGATTGCGATTGCAGTGCTGTTTGATCTCGCGAGCGAAGTCAACCGGACGGGCTCGGCGGTGGCAGCGCGCCAGCTGAAAGGCTTGGCTGGTATGCTTGGCTTGCTCGAGCGTGACCCGCAGTCATTTTTGCAAGGCGGTGCGCCGAGCGGCATGACAGATGAAGAGGTGGCAGCTGCAATCGCCGCACGCTCGTCCGCCAAACAACACAAGCAATTTGCCGAGGCTGACCGCATTCGCGCGGCCTTGCTCGACAAAGGAATCGTGCTGGAAGACAAACCCGGTGGCGTCACCGAATGGCGAAGGGCGTGAGATCAAGCGCGATGGCTAAGCAACCCGCAATCATCGTCCCTGACTACTGGGAAGAAGCCAAGACCGAGCTGATGCGGCGCGACCGCATTTTGCGCAAGCTGATTCCAAAATTCGGTGATTTGCATTTAGTCGGTCGCGGCGAGCCATTCATCACTTTGGCTCGCGCGATCGTTGGCCAGCAAATCTCGGTCAAGGCAGCGCAATCGGTTTGGGAGCGATTGGTCGTCACCATTCCCAAGCTATCGCCAGGCACCGTGCAAAAGGCTGGCCTGGAAAAACTCGCCGGCTGTGGGCTCTCCAAACGTAAAGCGGAATACCTGACCGATCTCGCGCGGCATTTTTCAGCGGGTACCGTGCATGAGAAAGATTGGTCTTCGATGCATGACGAAGACGTTATCGCTGAGCTGGTACAGATCCGTGGCATTGGTCGTTGGACAGCCGAGATGTTCCTGATTTTTAGTCTGCTGCGCCCGAATGTGTTGCCGTTGGATGACCTGGGTCTGCTGAAAGGTATCAGCGTGAACTACTTCTCCGGAGAGCCGGTGTCGCGCAGCGATGCGCGCGAGGTAGCCGCCAATTGGGAGCCTTGGCGCACGGTTGGTACGTGGTACCTGTGGCGGTCGCTGGACCCGCTGCCTGTAGAATATTGATATTGGTAATGCAAGATTGCTATGATCCGGCACGCGGCGTGTTCACAAGCCGAGCGCAATTGCCAGGATGACAAGGAGCCAGCGTGAGCAAAACCACCTTTCTCAGCTTCGAGCAGTCGATCGCTGAACTGGAAACCAAGATTGAAGAGTTGCGCTTCGTGCAGGAAGACTCTGCGGTCGATATCAGCGAAGAGATCGACAAGCTGCATCAAAAAAGCCAGCAACTCACCAAAGATATTTATAGCAAGCTGACACCGTGGCAGGTGTCGCAAATTGCACGTCATCCGCAGCGCCCTTACACGCTGGATTATCTCGCCGAAATTTTTACCGACTTCCACGAGTTGCACGGTGATCGTTCTTATGCGGATGATTTATCGATCGTAGGCGGCCTGGCGCGGTTCAATGGACAATCGTGCATGGTGATTGGCCACCAAAAAGGACGCGACACCAAAGAGCGGGCCATGCGTAACTTCGGCATGTGCAAGCCCGAGGGATATCGTAAAGCGCTGCGGCTGATGAAACTGGCCGAGAAATTCAATTTACCGGTGTTCACTTTCGTTGATACACCCGG
>CAZZMV010000115.1:0-3115 GCA_964655425.1 uncultured Bifidobacterium sp. | reverse complement strand
GCAGAGCGCGCCTCCGATGCAGCAGAAGCACTGGGTCTCACTGCACACCGGTTGAAGGCGCTGAACCTCGTCGACAAGATTGTTAATGAGCCCTTGGGCGGCGCACACCGCGACCCCAAGCAAATGGCGATACTGCTGAAACGCGCATTGGCTGATTCGCTACGCCAGTTTCAGGGCATGAAAACCAAAGAGCTGCTCGCGATGCGGCACGAGAAGCTGATGAGCTATGGCAAGTTCAAGGAAATCAGTTCAAACGATTAGCGCTGTCGCTGACGTCAATGAGCAATTTGAACGCGCGCTGGAAGCAATTCTGGCGCGCGTTGTTGTTTCTGAAGTATCCGTAGCGATTGCATACAGCGGTGGCCTGGATTCAGCCGTACTGTTGCAACTTGCTATGCGCTACTGTCGTCGATACCAGATCAAGCTGCACGCGTTTCATGTACACCATGGCTTGAGCCCGAATGCGGACGAGTGGCTTCGCCATTGCGAGCAGCAAGCGCAAGCACTTGGTGTGCCGTTTGAGGCGGTGCGAATCGATCTCGTGGACGTCAATGAGGCGGGTGTAGAGCAAGCGGCACGCGTCGCTCGCTATGCAGCGCTGGGCGATCTGTGTCGCAGCCACGGCGCTCGCCTGCTGCTGACCGCACACCACCAAGACGACCAGGCCGAGACGGTACTGTTGCAGTTATTTCGTGGCACCGGCTTGCGTGGTTTGAGTGGCATGCATGATTTACATGATGAGAATGCCTTGCTAGGCGAGGGGATCATGCTGGCGAGGCCACTGCTGCAATGCTCGCGTAAACAGTTAGAGGTCTATGCAAGCGAACTTCAGATCGCGCATGTGCATGATGAATCCAACACGGATACCCGCTACCGTCGAAATGCAATCCGCCAGCAAATCATGCCGATGATTGATCGGCATTTCCCCGGCGCCGCAGCCACCATTACGCGTGGTGCTCAGCACTGGCAAAGCGCGCAGCAGCTACTTGATCAGCTTGCCGAGATTGATCTCGCCAATTGCGCTGAGGGTAACGCACTTAATCTCAGCTCGATGACCGCGTTATCTGAGCAGCGTATCGATAACTTGCTGCGTTATTGGTTGCTGCTTCAGGGCGCACCCTACGCACCCAGCACAGCGCAGCTCAGCCAGCTTCGCATGCAAATGCTCGACGCTCGCGCCGATGCGCATCCTTCCGTGGTGCTATGCGGCTTGCAGTTGCAGCGCCATGCCGGCTGGTTGGTGGCGAGTGCAATCATGCATAGCCACCCGCCAGCCGAGCCGATGCGGGTGCAGTGGCGTGGCGAGCGCGAGATTGAAATTCCCGAGTGGCAGGGCAGTTTGTTGTTCACACAGGCCGAATCAACCGGCATCTGCCCCCAGCGCTTGCAGGCGAGTGCGATCACGCTGCAACCACGTGCCGGTGGTGAGCGCCTCAAGCCCGACCCCACACGGCCTTCACGCACCCTTAAAAACCTGTTTCAAGAGGCGGCTCTCCCTGCGCAACAGCGGCCATGGTTGCCGCTGGCGTATCTTGACGGCCAATTGGTGTTCGCCGCCGGGCTCGGCATGGACGTGCGGCATGCCGATGCGCGCGGCGGCGTTGTGCTGGGCTGGCGCGGTGCGTGACCCGGTGTCGAGCGTTGGCTTTCAAGGTTGCACCATGTAAAATCGCGGGTTTGTTCGAAAGCAAGCCCGCTTCTCATGTCTTTGATTGTTCACAAGTACGGCGGTACCTCGATGGGCTCGACCGAGCGCATCAAGAATGTCGCCAAACGCGTCGCCAAATGGCACGACGCCGGCCACCAGATTGTGGTGGTGCCTTCGGCGATGTCAGGCGAAACCAACCGTTTGCTCGGTCTCGCCAAAGAAATCACGACGTCGCCTGACCCGCGTGAGCTCGATATGCTGGCCTCAACCGGTGAGCAGGCCTCGGTAGCCTTGCTGGCGATTGCGTTGCAGGCTATCGGCAAGCAAGCCGTGTCGTACACCGGTTGGCAGGTGCCGATCGTCACCGATAACGCCTACACCAAGGCGCGTATTCAATCGATCGATGATGTCAAGGTGCGTAAAGATCTCGACGCCGGACGCATCGTCATCATCACTGGGTTTCAAGGCATTGATGGAGAGGGCAATATCACCACGCTGGGTCGCGGTGGCTCGGATACCTCGGCCGTTGCGGTGGCTGCCGCATTGAAAGCAGCCGAGTGCCTGATCTACACCGATGTGGATGGTGTTTACACCACCGATCCGCGCGTAGTGTCCGAAGCACGTCGATTAAAAACTGTCACCTTCGAAGAGATGCTCGAGATGGCATCGCTTGGCTCGAAAGTGCTGCAGATACGATCGGTTGAATTTGCCGGTAACTACCAAATGCCAACGCGCGTGCTGTCGTCGCTCACCGACCCGCTGATGCCGTTGGAAGAAGAAGCCAGCTCTGGCACCCTGATCTCGTTTGAGGAAGAGTCTGACATGGAACAAGCAACGATCACTGGCATCGCGTTCAGTCGCGATGAAGCCAAGATTACTGTGATGGGCGTCCCCGACCGCCCTGGTATTGCGTATCAAATTCTGGGCCCTGTCGCTGATGCCAACATCGAAGTCGACATGATCATCCAGAACCAGTCCGTGGCGGGCGTCGCCGATTTCACCTTCACGGTACCGCGCGGCGACTACGACAAAGCCATGAAACTGGTCGATGGAGAAATCAAAACCAAGCTCGGCGCCGGCGGTATTGAAGGTGACGCCAAGGTATCTAAAGTGTCGGTAGTCGGCGTAGGTATGCGTAGCCATGTCGGCATTGCGTCGCAGATGTTCCGCACGCTGTCGGAAGAGGGCATCAACATCCTGATGATCTCGACGTCCGAAATCAAGATTTCGGTGTTGATCGACGAGAAGTACACCGAGCTCGCCGTGCGCGCACTGCACAAGGGTTTTGGGTTGGAGAAGGGCTGACTGGCCTATTGGAAGGCACTGATGTACTGCCATTCAGCCTTGTGGCCCATGCAAAGTTCGTTTGCTGTCCCGATAGATCATTGGCTAAAATAGCTAAAAATATCGGGAGTACATCGTGCGTGTTTCTGCTACTCAAGCCAAGAACCGATTCGGTAGTCTTTC
>CAZZMV010000114.1:0-6009 GCA_964655425.1 uncultured Bifidobacterium sp. | reverse complement strand
CCGGCGATCACGGTGCGGCCGAGCGATTGAAGAATAGGTGCCATGACTCCTCCTGAGGGTCGAGTACGTGTCTTATCGTGGGGTAAGCTGTTGACGCTGGCGCGCGACAAACCTTGCGCCTTTGTCAAGCCGCGCGAAGTATAGCGGAACCGGCGTTTATCGTTGGGTCACCTTGGTAATCTCGATGCGCGCCTGACCTTGCGCCAACCGCACGTCAATCGCCTGATCTTGCACCAAATCTGCCGTGTCACGCAGGATGCGCCCCTGCTCATCTTGAACAATGGCATAGCCACGTTCGAGCGTACGCTGCGGTGCCAGTAAATTCAGTTGAGCGCGCAAACTATCGCAACGGTGGGCAGCGCTGGCGCGGCGCTTGGCAAAGCTGGCGCTCAGCTGCTGCAGTTTTCCAGCTAGTTTTGCGCCGAGCAGCGTGGTGTCTGGCAGCGCGTGTTGCAGGCGCTGGGTGCGTTGGTTCAGCGTAAATTTCATCGCGGTGATTGGCGTTTTGCCAGCATGGCTTAGCCGGGTTTGCAGTGCTGCCAATCGCAGTGCATGCTGCCGTACCGCAGCGCTCGGGCTTTGCAGTCGGCGCGACAGCCAGTCGAGCGATTGCGCCCGCTCATCCAGATGCCGACGTAGCGCGGCTTGTAGTCCGTAGGCAGACTCGGCCAGATGATCCAGCCAGTCGTCGCGAGCGGTGGCGGCCAACTCCGCCGCTGCGGTCGGGGTCGGGGCGCGCAGATCCGCGACAAAATCGGTAATCGTCACGTCTGTCTCATGGCCCACGCCGGAGATCACCGGCATTGAGCAGGCCGCAATGGCGCGAGCGACGCGCTCGTCATTGAATGACCATAAGTCTTCGAGGCTGCCGCCGCCGCGCGCGACGATTAATACATCGCATTCTTCACGCTGGGAGGCGGTGTTGATCGCACGAGCAATCTGCTCCGCCGAGCCCGCGCCTTGCACCAAAGTCGGGTACACAATCAGCTGCACATGCGGCGCGCGGCGCTGAAACGCGCTGATCAGATCGCGCAAGGCCGCCGCCTGTGGACTGGTGACTACCCCAATAATACGGGGGAATTCGGGAAGTGAGCGCTTGCGAGAGGGGTCGAACAAGCCTTCTGACTCGAGCTTGGCTTTCAGCTTCAGGAAGGCTTCGTACAGATTGCCAACCCCCGCTTTACGCATCATGTCGACATTCAGCTGAAAGTCGCCGCGGGCGGCGTATAGCCCGACGGTGGCGCGCACCTCGACCTTATCCCCTTCGCGCGGGTTGAAGTCCACGTACTGAGCGCGGCCCCGAAACATCACGGCACGCACCTGGGCGCCGGCGTCCTTCAGGGTGAAGTACCAGTGTCCTGATGCCGCCCGGGTCACATTGGAGATTTCGCCGCTAACCCAAGTCAGCGCAAAGCTTCGCTCCAGCAAGCGGGCAACCGCTTGGTTCAGTTGCGTGACAGTGAGTATTTCCCCACCGGAATTGTCAGGCATCAAGCGGTTTCCTCCAGTAAAGTCCACAACAACGCTAGGCTTTCCACAATTTCGCCGGTCTGCTGAATCAGCACAGTCTGCCTTTGCAGCCTGCGGCCCGCCAAGGCTAACTCATTGATTTATTGAGATAAAGCTACTCTGGCTGGTTCCGAGTGCAGTGCAGAAAAGTCTTGGAAATCAAGCACTTCGAGCAGCTGACCAAGGGTTTCCCACAAAGTTATCCACAGGATGCGTGGACAAGTCACCCGCCAAGCACCCGGTTTGAAGTGATCCATGTCAAAGTACCAACACTGGGCGAGCTCGCCTTGCCCGCCGAAAGTAGAGCGGATACAGTCGCACGCTGTTTTTCCAAAACTCGGAGCTGGCAACTTGTACTCGCTCATCCAGGCCGCTGGCTGGCCCATCTGGTTTTTGCTCGCTGCCTCGGTGGTTGCGGTCGCTGTGATCGTCGAAAGAATACTTTACCTGCGTCGATCGCGGGTTTTGCCGCCGAGCTTGTTAGTTGAGGTGATCTCGGCCGTACGCGCCGGGCCAGTCAGCGCTGAACACATCGATCAGCTCGCACATCATTCTCCGCTGGGTAGCGTGCTGGCAGCAGCGCTTCGCCACGCCGACGCGCCCCGCGAGCGACTGATGCAGGCGGTGGAGGATGCGGGGCGCACCGTCACGTTGCAGCTCGAGCGTTACCTCACCACGCTCGGCACGGTGGCCACATTGGCCCCCTTGATGGGCTTGTTCGGCACGGTGATTGGCATGATCGAGTTGTTCGGTGCGCAGGATGTAGCTGGTGCCGACCCGCTACGGGTGGCGCATGGTATTTCGGTCGCGCTGTACAACACCGCATTCGGTTTGGCGGTTGCGATGCCGGCACTGATGTTTCATCGCCATTTTCATGCGTTGGTCGATAGTCTGGTACTCCAACTGGAGCAGCAAGCGCTGAAGCTGGTGAATGTTTTAGGCGAACCAGGCGGGGCGCATGAAGTTTCGTAAATCAGCGCGTCGCGATACGCCGGAGGTGAACCTGATCGCGTTCATCGATGTGTTGCTGGTCGTTTTGATTTTTCTGATGGTCAGTACGACCTTCAGTAAATTCAGCGCGCTGAAGCTGAGTCTGCCCACCGCGAGCATGCATCCCGAGCAGACACGGCCGAAAAACATATCGATCGCAATCGATGCGAGCGGCAGTGTGACACTGGAGAGTCGTCGTCTTGGCGTGATCGATCCCAAGTCGTTGGCAGAAGTGCTACGGCAAGTCGTGGGCTCCGATAAAGACAGTGTGATCGAGATTCACGCGGATGCGATGACGACGCACCAATCGGTCATCCATGTGATGGAAGCAGCACGGCTGGCTGGGTTGCAGCGACTCACTTTTGCTACCCGAGAATTAGCCAGATGATCTCGCGAGCACAATTAGCGACATCACTGATGCGGCTGTGGCAACAACGCTCTTGGCGCTCGCGTGCTTTATTGCCGCTGGCTTGGTTATATGGCGCATTACTGCTGATACGTCGGGCGTTATACGCGCTCGGTTTGCTGCGGCAAACACGATTACCCGTGCCGGTCATTGTGGTTGGCAATATTTTTGTCGGGGGTACGGGCAAAACACCGTTGGTGGTTTGGCTGGTCGAGCAATTGCGCACTCACGGTTGGCATCCTGGCGTGATTGCGCGAGGTTATGGCGCGCGGATCGACCACGTGGTGGAGGTGCATCAAGCCAGCGACCCGATGACAGTAGGCGACGAGCCGCTGCTGATCAAGCATCGTACGGGTGCGCCGGTGGCCGTCAGTCGACGTCGGGTGGCAGCAGCACAGCAATTACTACGTGCACACCCTGAGATTGATGTCGTGATCGCCGACGATGGCTTGCAGCATTACGCATTGGCGCGCACCATCGAGATTCAGTTATCCGACACGCGAGGCCACGGCAATGGCTGGTTGTTACCCGCCGGCCCGTTACGTGAGCCAGCATCTCGTCGCGCAGATTTTTTTGTCGTCAATAGCGCTGCGAAGGCCTTATCTCCAGCGGTAGTCGTGGATCAGTCGAGCTCAACATCGTTGAATCAATCAACGGCTTTTTCGTCGACATCGGCAGTTTCAACGCCTAATACAAGCGCTTTATCTGCAGTTTCAACGCGTGGTACAACGATTTCGTACTACCCCATGCAACTGCACGCGGAATTTGCCGAATGCCTTGCTCAGCGTGCGGATCGTTTGGCACTGGTCGATCTGCCAAAGCAGAAACGTATTATTGCTGCAGCGGGTATTGGCCATCCGCAACGATTTTTCGATATGTTGAGGGGCTTCGGTATTGATCTTGCCGACACCATCGCGCTACCGGATCACTTTGATTACCAGGGTAATCCGTTTCAGCGGGTTGATGCAGACATCATTCTGATCACAGAAAAGGATGCAGTAAAATGCGAGCGCACACCGCAGCTCGCGAATGACGCGCGTTTGTGGGTGGTGCCGGTGACGGCAAGCATCGCTGGGCCGCTGATCGATAACCTGCTGGAGATACTACGTGGACGCGCGCCTGCTTGACATCTTGGTCTGTCCGCTCTGCAAGGGCCCACTGAAATACGACAAAGATGTGCAAGAATTGCTTTGCAATGGTGACCGACTTGCCTATCCGATTCGTGATGGCATTCCCATCATGTGGGCCGATGAGGCGCGTGATCTGAACGCGCCAACCACACAAGAAAAATAAAGACAGCGCGCGGATGTCTTTTGTTGTCATCATTCCCGCGCGTATGGCATCAACCCGCTTGCCAGACAAGCCGCTGGCAGATATTGCAGGTCTACCCATGGTGGTGCGAGTTGCCGAGCGTGCGCGGCTTTCGCGCGCCGAGCGCATCATTGTGGCGACCGATCATGCAAGGGTGGTGGCCGCCTGCGAGCAAGCGGGTGTCGAGGTGATGATGACGCGCGACGATCATCCCTCAGGCACTGACCGCATCGCCGAGATTGCAGCGACGATGTCCTTGCCCGGTGACGCAATCATCGTCAATGTGCAAGGTGATGAGCCGCTGATTGATCCCGAACTCATCAATGCTTGCGCAGTGCGCGTCAGCGCCAACGCGCCGATGGCAACTGCTGCGCATCCGATTCACACCATCGAGGATGTGTTCAATCCGAATGTAGTTAAAGTCGTGCTGGATGCGAAAGGTGATGCGCTGATGTTCTCGCGCGCACCGCTACCCTGGCATCGTGACGGGTTCGCGCACGGCACGCAAACCATGCCAGCGGGTTATACGCCGTTGCGGCATGTCGGTATCTATGCTTATCGATGCGACTTCTTGCTGAATTACGCAACACTCGCGGTGTCACCACTGGAGACGATTGAAGCGCTGGAGCAGTTGCGTGTGCTCTGGCATGGATTCCGTATCGCCGTTCATTTGGTTGAGCACGCGCCTGCAGCGGGCGTGGATACAGCTGAAGATCTTGCGCGTGTTCGACAGTTTTTTGTCGATTGAGCAAGTACATGCATGCTTGAACCTAAAGGATGTGATGCATTCTGTGGTAAGTTTCGGTCAAGCTGACTATCTGACAATAATGCCGTGCAGCGTTTGACCACGCGCCGAAGGCATACATGACCAAGGATTCACCATGCGGCTCATCCTGTTAGGACCTCCGGGTGCTGGTAAAGGCACGCAGGCTGCTTACATCAAAGATCGATTCCACATTCCGCAGATTTCAACTGGCGACATGTTGCGTGCTGCCGTGAAAGAGGGCACAGCACTCGGCTTGGCTGCAAAAAAAGTGATGGACGCGGGAGGTTTGGTGTCGGATGACATCATCATCGGTTTGGTTAAAGACCGCTTGACGCATGCCGATTGTGCGAATGGTTATTTGTTCGATGGCTTTCCACGTACCATTCCTCAGGCCGAGGCAATGAAGGACGCCGGCGTCGCGATTGATTATGTGCTTGAGATTGATGTGCCCGACGAGGCGATTGTTGAGCGCATGAGCGGGCGGCGAGTGCACACCGCGTCTGGTCGCACTTATCACGTGAAGTACAACCCGCCGAAAGTCGCCGGTAAAGATGATGTGACCGGTGAAGACTTGATTCAGCGCGACGATGATCGCGAAGAGACAGTCAAAAAGCGGCTCGCGGTTTATCACGAGCAAACAGTGCAATTAGTTGGGTATTACAACGACTGGGCAGCCTCAGGCCAGGCGGGCGCGCCAGCCTATCGAAAAATTTCTGGTGTTGGTGCAGTTGACGAGATTCGTGATCGCGCATTTGCGGCATTATCAGCATGAGGTATGAATAAAAAGCGGACGACTGGTCCGCTTTTTGTTGGGTTGTGCTTTTTGCTGTGTGCGCAGACAACTGATGCGATGCAGTTCGAGACGAGTTGGTGCCTGTGTAAATGAAGCACGGGTCAGCAGTTTGAGTGGTTGGAACCGGCCGATTCGAGCCGGAGGCGTAGTTTGAATCATTGGCGTGTAATTCTGGAGGAGACGTATGGCATCAACAGGCTTGTGGTTTGCCGTGGTGTGCGGCCTTATCGCCGT
>CAZZMV010000113.1:3692-6081 GCA_964655425.1 uncultured Bifidobacterium sp. | reverse complement strand
GGGCCATAGTCGAGATCAAGCACGGGCGTAAACGATAAATCAACACCACATGCGCGCAATTCGGCGGCCAGCACATAACCCAAGGCAGTCGCCGCCTTGCACGACTGCAGTACATCGCGGTCCCACAGTTGACCAAGGCTGCGCATGGCGGGCAGGCGAGTGAAGCCATCCGTACGAAACCGCTGCACGCGTCCACCCTCATGGTCTACCGCAATCAAGATGCCGGGTCGTGTGTCGTGAATAGCTGCACACAAATCAGTCACTTGAGCGCGGCTCTGGTAGTTGCGGGTGAACAGAATCACGCCCCCCGTCAGTGGGTGTTGTATGCGGCGGATATCATCGCTTGATAAGGTGGTGCCCACCACATCCAACATGACTGGCCCAAGTGACGGTATGGCAGTGCTCATATTTTCTCCACGATGACGAACGCGACCGCGTATTCTGCCTCATCACTGATCGATACCTGCGCGCTAATACCCTGCGCTTGCATGAATGCGCTGAGCGCCCCGCTGGTGACCACCGTCGGCTTACCACTGGGCGCATTCAAGAACTGCGCCGAGCGCCAGGTCATGGGCATACGCATCCCCAAGCCGATCGCTTTGGAAAAGGCTTCTTTGGCAGCGAAGCGAGTCGCTAAAAACCGTACGCCACGCAACTCGACCTTGGCTTTACGGCGCAGGTATTTCTCCATCTCTTGCGGGCCGAGTATGCGCTCGGCAAATCGATCACCATGGCGCGACAGAGCCGCCGCAATACGATCGATGCGAATAATGTCCGTACCGAGCCCGAAGATCATGAGCGCAGCGCTGCCAGCCTTGCCTGCGTCATGATCGCTTTCATCTCGCGCACGGCGTTTTCCCAGCCAACGAATACTGCGTGCGCAACGATGGCATGACCAATATTGAGTTCAGCGATATCGGGTATGGCGGCAATAGCTTGCGTATTGGTGTAGTGCAGCCCGTGGCCAGCATTGACCTTCAATCCATGACGCACGCCAGTAGTAACCCCGGCACGAATACGCTCAAGTTCTTGCTGCTGCGCTTCGCCTGCCGTATCTGCATAACGACCGGTGTGCAACTCAATCACGGGCGCACCCGCTTCAGCGGATGCGCGAATTTGCTCCGGGTCGGCATCGATGAAAAGCGAGACGCGTATACCCGCCGTCGCCAACCGATCACAAGCACGCTTTACGTCATCGAAAAAACGAACCGCATCCAGACCGCCCTCGGTGGTGACTTCATTGCGCCGTTCGGGCACCAAGCACACATCTTGCGGCTGTATGCGGCAAGCAATATCGAGCATTTCTTCGGTGATGGCTGATTCGAGATTCATGCGCGTAGTGAGTCGCGGACGAATCTGCTCAACATCGGCATCTTTGATGTGTCGTCTGTCTTCTCGCAAGTGCAGCGTGATGACATCTGCGCCGGCCTGCTCGGCAAGTAGCGCAGCTTGTAAAGGGTCGGGATACACCGTACCTCGTGCATTACGCAAGGTAGCGACATGGTCAATATTGACACCGAGGTCAATCACTGCATTTTGGGGATTCATGAAACTCATACTATTTAATTCAAAGCTGCAGCAGATCAATCAATATCTGCCGCGTGTTAAGGGTGACACCGCCCAAGTGATACGCCAGCAAATGACGCATCAGGAATTTACTTTGCTGCTGGGTGACGCTATCGCTGTAGTCGCCTGCTTCCATATCGATCAAGGTTTTACCTGACACAACCGGCATGGTATCGCTGGCAACAGCCGCGCGCGGCCCGCGCTCTGGCTCAAACACATAATAACTCGCGGGATCGACTTGCTCGCCACCCTGACCAAGCTCGGTCAATGTACCCGCCACACCCGATTCTTTCAGCAGCTGCAACTCAAATTGTCGAAGCACAATACCGGCTGGCTCATCATGCGCGAGTTGGTTCAATGCTGACATATAGGCATCAAATAACTGCGGGTGCGGGTCGTCGCGCGCCAGTAGCTTGACTAGTAATTCATTCAAATAAAACCCACATAGCAGCGCCGATCGCTCGACCGGCAGTAAGCCGCCGACCCATTCTGCAGAGACCAGCGTACGCACTTCTGATTTACCACTCCAGGCAAGTTGCAAGGGCTGAAAAGTTTGCAGCACCCCTCGCAGCTTGGAGTGGGGTCGCTTGGCACCTTTTGCAACCAAGGGTACGCGGCCGTAGTCACGCGCGAATACTTCAACGATCAGACTGGTTTCTTTATACGGGTAGCTATGCAGCACAAAGCCGGGTTGCGCAATTACCCGGTGCTCGCGCTCGCTGACTGCTGGCTTTGCAACGGCGCTGGCTCGGGTTGAAGACGATTTGACTTGCGCGTCCATTACTCACTCGTAACCATAAGCACGCAACGAGGCTTCGTTATC
>CAZZMV010000113.1:0-3592 GCA_964655425.1 uncultured Bifidobacterium sp. | reverse complement strand
AAGCGAAAAACTTTTTCTCGGACGATTTCAGCAGCGAGGAATTTTTCACTGCGGTCAGTAATGTCATCTTCGTCGAAAATTCTTTCACCTTGAGGCAAATACTTGCGTATTTCGGCCTCAAGCCGATCGAGCTGAAAACCCTGCTTGGCGGACACGGGCACGATCGCCGCAAAATCAAATTTTTCAGCGACCTGCTGCGCAAACTTCATCAAGATGGCTTTGTCTTTGACGTGATCGGCTTTGTTGATCACCAGGATGCTCGGCACACTTGCCGGCAGTAGCGCCAATACCTTTTGATCGGCTTCACTGAAATGACCTGCCTCCACGACGAACAACACGACATCGGCTGCGGTCAGCGTGTTGGTAACTGTGCGATTCAGCGTCTTGTTGAGCGCGTTGCCATGTCGTGTTTGAAAGCCTGGGGTGTCGATGTACACATACTGCGCATCATCGCGCGTCTGTATACCGGTGATGCGGTGGCGCGTAGTTTGCGCTTTGCGTGAGGTAATGCTGACCTTGGCGCCGATCAGCTTGTTCATGAGGGTGGATTTGCCCACGTTGGGCCGACCAACAATCGCGATGTAGCCGCACCGAAAATCAGCGGCTGCAGGCGCAGCGCTCATGCAGATTTACTTTGACCGACGGCCTCTGCGTGCGCTTCTGCCGAATCAAGCGGCAACTCGTCCTGCGCTTTCGGTTCGGTGCTCTTGGAAGACCGGTTTGATCGCTTGTCGGTATCCGCCTGCTCGGATTGTATGGTTGCGATGCCCGCCAATTTCAGTTGCGCGGTGCGCTGTCGGGTTTTCTTGGGCTCAGCCGGCGCTTTGACAAGCGCGAGTTGCACTGCCTCGAGCGCCAATCGCGCGGCGGCCTGCTCACCTGCACGGCGGCTACCTCCGGTACCAAATACCTGTATGTCGAGTTTAGGTACGAGGCACTCCACCTCAAACTCCTGGTTATGCGCGGCACCATGTGTCGCGACCACGTTGTACTGCGGCAGCGGAATTTTTTTACCCTGCAAAAATTCCTGCAGCAGAGTCTTGGCGTCTTTACCCAAGGTTTTGGGATCGACGGTTTGCAGGATAGGTACATACATCGCACGAATAACATCTCGCGCAGCGTCGAAGCCGCTATCGAGATAAATCGCACCGAACAAGGCTTCAAGTGTGTCTGCAAGAATCGACGGACGACGAAACCCACCCGACTTCAACTCACCTTCACCAAGCCGCAAGAACTGGGACAACTCGAGTCGTTGTGCGATTTCATAGAGCGACTGCTGCTTGACCAGATTGGCGCGCAGGCGCGAGAGATCACCCTCGTCGATCTTGTTGAATTTTTCGAATAACAGCGCAGCGACAACGCAGTTGAGCACCGAGTCGCCTAAAAACTCCAGTCGCTCGTTATGAAGGCTACTGTGGCTGCGATGCGTCAACGCCTGCTGCAGTAGCGCAGTGCTCTTGAACGTGTGGCCAAGCCGTTGTTGCAGTAGCGCGATATCCATTCGTGTCGATGCTAGTTCGCAGCCTCGTCTTGTCCATCGTCGACGTTACCACCCTGATAAGCAATCAGCAGACTGAACGGGCCGAACAAAGGAATTCGCTTGTCATAGTTGAAACGAACCCGCATGTTGTCGCCACGCCCACTGATCTCAAGATCCTTGCCTTGCAGGGTATCTGAAAACCCAACTGATGCCATCTTGTCAAAGCGCTCGCGCAGCTCTGCCGGTGTGTCAGAGACAGCTGCCGCGGCAGCAACAGCTTTCTTGATGGCCCAATACTCCAACACCCCCGGGCCTGCCCTCACCACCAGCACACCCGACAACGCCAACACCAGCAGCGTGCTGACCAAGCCCAGTAATGAAAATCCGCGCTGCTCCCGTGTCTTGCCCCTGAGGGCAAGCGCATCACTGCCGGCAAAACTCACTGAAAACCGCCGATGCGCTTGAAGTTACCCAAATTCATCCAAACAAAAAATGCCTTTCCGACAATATTTTGCTCCGGCACGAAACCCCAGTAGCGCGAGTCCAAACTGTTATCGCGATTATCACCCATCATGAAGTAATGTCCAGCCGGGACGGTGCACTCGAATCCTTCAAGGTCGTAGCGGCACAGCTCATGCTGCGGGAAGTTGTCTGGGCTAGGCACGTAGGGAGGCAACTTGCCGTCGTTCAGGATGGCATGACTGATTCCAGTCAGGTCTTCCCGGAAATGCTCGAAGTACTGCAAGCGGTCCTCATCCAGATAGTCGGGCAGTTTTTCATAGACGATCTCTTTGCCATTGACCGACAAGCGCTTGTTCTTGTATCGCACCGTATCACCCGGAATACCCACCACGCGCTTGATGTAATCGAGCGAGGTGTCTTTCGGGAATTTGAACACCATCACGTCGCCGCGCTGCGGATCATTGATGGGAATGACTTTTTGATTCACCACCGGCAACCGTATGCCGTAGGTAAATTTGTTCACCAAAATAAGGTCACCAATCTGCAGGGTCGGCAGCATCGAGCTTGATGGAATTTTGAATGGCTCGAACATGAAGGAGCGAAACAGGAATACGGCTGCAATCACCGGGAAAAAACTACCGGTGTAAGCGATCCAGGTCGGTTGCTGCTGCAAACGCTCCACCAAATCGGCGCGCGCACTCGGGTCTGGTTTGATGCCACTGTCAGCCAGCTTGGATTGGCGCGCATCGAACTCGGCAAGCGCCTCTTCAGCTAACCGGCGCCGCTTCGGCGCGTGATGCAAGCGGTCATACAACCAAACCAATCCTGTGCCGATGGTTAGCAGCAGCAGGATCAGCGCAAAATTCCCAAGGATGGATTGCATCGTCATTTATTTCTCTTCCACTTGAAGGATGGCGAGGAAAGCCTCTTGCGGTATCTCGACCGAGCCAACTTGTTTCATACGCTTTTTACCGGCTTTTTGTTTTTCGAGCAGTTTGCGTTTACGAGTGATATCACCACCATAGCATTTGGCCAGTACGTTTTTACGTAGCGCCTTGACGTTTTCACGCGAAATGATGTTCGAACCTATCGCTGCCTGAATCGCCACATCAAACATTTGACGCGGAATCAACTCGCGCATTTTTGATGCCACAGCGCGGCCACGGAAAGGCGCGTTCGAGCGATGTACGATGATGGCGAGCGCATCGACCTTCTCGCTGTTAATAAGCATATCCACCTTCACCACATCGGACGAACGGTATTCTTTGAATTCATAATCCATCGAGGCATAACCACGCGAGATGGATTTGAGTCGATCAAAGAAATCCAGTACCACCTCGGCCATCGGTATTTCGTAAGTGAGTTGCACTTGCTTACCGTGGTAAGTCATGTTCATTTGTATGCCACGCTTTTGCGTGCATAGCGTAATCACCGCACCGACATACTCTTGCGGCATATACAGGTTGACAGTGACGATGGGCTCGCGAATTTCGGCAATCTTGGAAGGCTCCGGCATCTTGGACGGGTTGTCGACCATGATGGTGGTACCGTCGCGCATCTGTACTTCATAAATTACGGTCGGCGCGGTGGTGATCAGGTCCATGTCGAACTCGCGCTCGAGACGTTCCTGCACGATTTCCATGTGCAGCA
>CAZZMV010000112.1:3691-6112 GCA_964655425.1 uncultured Bifidobacterium sp. | reverse complement strand
GTGCTGGAGGGTGTAGCTATCATCATCGGCCTGTTTGGCGTTGCGGCGACTTTTTCTTCACAGGTGTTGGCGCGCGCTAAAGAATTCGGCATGCTGCGTCATCTCGGCATCACACGGCGTCAGATTCTGCAACAGCTGGCCAGCGAGGGTGCACTACTCGCTAGCCTTGCGATCATGGTTGGGTCCATCGTGGGACTATGTATCAGCCTGATTTTGGTATTCATCGTTAACCCGCAATCTTTTCACTGGACCATGCAACTCCATTTACCCTGGGGTTTGCTCACGAGTGTTGCGCTTGCGATGCTGGTCTCCGCAGCAGTCACCGCGCTGATCTCGGGCCGTATGGCAGTTGCCGGTAGCGCGGTACGTGCAGTGCGTGAAGATTGGTAGGCAGGGTCATGCTCAGTTTGTCTTTGATACGCCAAATTTCTACCTGCAAAGCAAGCAGGATGTTACGCATCCTGTGCTTCATGATCGCTGCATTGATCAGTGTATTCGTTGCTCACGCTGAGGCAGTCCGGTTTGCGCAAGTCGATCCAAGAACTACCCTGAGCTTTCCTCGCGATTTCGGTGCGCATCCAGATTTCAGAACTGAGTGGTGGTACGCCACCGGTTGGCTACAAACAACAGACGGCAAACCACTCGGCTTTCAAATTACTTTTTTTCGCTCGGCAACCGAGCATGCGCGTAACAACCCGAGTAAATTCGCCCCCACGCAATTGATCGTTGCGCATGCTGCACTATCAGACCCTGCGGTCGGCAAACTGCAACACGATCAGCGCATTGCACGCGCCGGATTCGATATGGCCCAGGTGTCTGAATCCACCACTGATATCAAGCTGGGGCGCTGGGCGATGCGACGCGAGAAGGATGGTCGCTACATTGTCAATCTTCCCGCGCGCGACTTCGGTTTTTCGCTCACACTCACGCCGACACAACCGCTACTGCTGCAAGGTACACATGGCTACTCGCGCAAAGGCCCCAAGCCCGAGCAGGCCAGTCACTACTATAGCGAGCCACATTTGCAAGTCAGTGGCGCGATCAAGCGTAACGGTAAAACGATGGCGGTCAACGGCAGCGCATGGCTGGATCATGAGTGGTCAAGCACAGTGCTCGATCCCGAGGCAGTAGGTTGGGACTGGGTGGGTGCGAATCTGGATGATGGCCGTGCACTGATGGCGTTTCGCATACGTGCTCGTGACGGCCGCAGCTTGTGGCAGCATGCGAGCTTGCGCGAGAAAAGCGGTCGGCTCAGACAGCTGGATGGCAATGCCATTCAATTTACGCCACTACGGCACTGGCGCTCGCCGCGCACTCAAGCAAATTACCCTGTCGAGATCAGCTTGCAGATTGATCAGCAGCGCTGGCATTTGCGCCCGCTGCAAGACGACCAGGAGCTCGATTCGCGACGATCGACCGGCGCGGTTTACTGGGAGGGTGCAGTCACGCTGGAACGCGACGGCAGGCGTGATGGACGCGGCTATCTGGAAATGACCGGTTATGTGAAGCCATTGAAACTATGAATACACCCACTGATCGACCGAAGTCACGCCAAGGCCTGAAAACGCTGGCGGGGCTGATTCCGTTTCTGCTGCCCTACCGAACCCATATCCTGCTCGCCGTCATCGCGCTGGTCGTGGCGGCATCAGCCACGCTGACACTGCCTTATGGTTTTCGTAATCTGATTGATTTGGGTTTTACCACGGCGGGCAGTGCGCAGGCAGAGAATGTGAATCTCTACTTCATTGCGCTATTCCTGATTGCCTGTGTACTGGCTGCAGCCACAGCGGCGCGTTTCTACATGGTGTCTTGGCTGGGCGAGCGTGTGACTTCGGATATTCGCAATGCAGTTTATGCGCATGTGTTGCGACAGAGTCCGGCATTTTTCGAAATTACACAAACGGGTGAAGTGTTATCACGTCTCACCACCGACACCACGCTGATTCAAACCGTGGTGGGTACCAGTATCTCAATGGCACTACGCAATATCCTGCTACTGATGGGTGGTGTACTACTGATGTTCATCACCAGTCCCAAGCTATCCGCCATCATTATTGTGATGCTGGTCGCGGTGATCTTGCCGGTGATGGTATTTGGGCGGCGAGTGCGCAAGTTGTCACGCGCTTCGCAAGACCGGATTGCCGATGCCTCTGGCCTAGCCGGTGAAATGCTGAACGCCATCGGTGTGGTTCAAGCTTATGCGCAGGAAGCGCGTGAGGCAAATCGTTTCGGGCTGGCCGTTGAAACTGCCTTTCGCACTGCAATAGCCCGCATACGCGCGCGATCGCTACTCACCGCTATTGCGATTCTGCTGATCTTTGGTGCGATTGTTTTTGTACTTTGGCTGGGTGCACACGCCGTGCTGGAAGGCAGCATGAGCGCGGGTGAATTGGGGCAATTTATTTTGTATGCAGTGATCGT
>CAZZMV010000112.1:2416-3591 GCA_964655425.1 uncultured Bifidobacterium sp. | reverse complement strand
GGTGAAACAATCGCCATCGTTGGCCCATCGGGCGCCGGTAAAACAACCCTGTTTCAGTTGCTGCTACGCTTTTACGATCCCGAGCAAGGCCACATCAAGCTCGACGGTGTCGATATTCGCGAGCTTGCACTGCAGGATCTACGCAATATGATCGGTATCGTGCCGCAAGATACCGTGGTGTTTTCTGCGAATGCGATGGAGAACATTCGCTATGGCCGGCCGGAGGCCAGTGATGATGAAGTGATTGCCGCAGCCAAGCTGGCAGCGGCGCATGAGTTCATCGAGCGACTGCCCGAAGGCTACCAATCTTTCTTGGGTGAACGCGGGGTGCGGCTATCCGGTGGACAGCGGCAACGCATTGCGATTGCGCGCGCCTTATTGAAAAACCCGCCTTTGCTGCTGCTTGATGAGGCTACCAGCGCACTCGATGCGGAATCAGAAAGACTGGTGCAAGCCGCGCTTGACGCCGCCATGCTAGGCCGAACGACGCTCGTGATTGCGCACCGACTCGCTACCGTGCAGCGTGCCACGCGTATCATCGTGCTGGACCAAGGCCGCATCGTCGAAACCGGTACCCACGGCGAGCTGGTTGATGCCGGCGGCTTGTATGCACGCCTGGCCACCATGCAGTTCAACGCCGGCTGAGTAGTAACTTATCTGCCAACGCTGCAAGCGGCCTAACGAGCTAGGTTCTAAGCCTCACACGGTAAAATACACGCTAAATAGCATTAATAAATCATGCATCAGTATCTTGACTTCATGCGCCATGTTCTCGCACATGGCACCGATAAAACTGATCGTACCGGTACCGGTACGCGATCGGTATTTGGTTACCAGATGCGTTTCGATCTGCAAGAAGGCTTCCCGATGGTGACCACCAAGAAGCTGCATCTGAAGTCGATTATTCATGAGCTGATCTGGTTTTTGCAGGGCTCGACCAATATCGCTTATTTGAAAGAAAACGGCGTCACGATCTGGGATGAATGGGCCGACGACAACGGCGACCTCGGCCCGATCTACGGCTACCAGTGGCGGTCTTGGCCGGCACCGAATGGTGAGCATATTGATCAGATCGCGCAGCTGATACAGCAGATCAAAGCTAATCCGGATTCAAGACGCCTGATTGTCTCGGCGTGGAATGTGTCGGATATCCCGCGCATGAAGCTGCCGCCTTG
>CAZZMV010000112.1:0-2316 GCA_964655425.1 uncultured Bifidobacterium sp. | reverse complement strand
GCGGTGTGAGTCCGATGGGAACGACGCTGTCCTTGATTGTCGCGGTTGATCGTCAACACGGCATCGGTATCAACAATACGCTGCCTTGGCGTTTGCCTGAAGACCTGGCTTTCTTCAAGCGCATCACGTCAGGCCACGCCATCATCATGGGGCGCAAAACCTTTGATGCGATTGGCCGGCCACTACCCAACCGTCGCAACATCGTGGTGACTCGCAATGACGCTTGGACACACGAAGGTGTCGAGCGCACCGCGTCGCTGCAGCAAGCGATCAATGTCGCTGGCGAGGGCGAGGTCTTTATCATCGGTGGTGCGCAAATCTATCGCGAGGCGATCACGCTGGCGGATCGGCTGATCGTGACCGAGATCGATGCCGAATTTGCCTGCGATGCGTTCTTCCCGGCCATCGACCCAGCCACCTGGCAAATCGAATCGCGCGAGACACACCACTCGGCAAGTCACGGCTGGGATTACTCTTTTGTCATGTACCGACGTCGTTGATCTGCAGGTGTCAGCAGTGACCCGGTCTGCACTGCCAATCGCACCCAGTTCACAGAACCCCGCCCACAGAACCCGACCCGCCATCTGCAGTCAAAGCTGCGAGTCACTTACCCGGTCTGTACCACCGAGGGCACATATCTGAGACAATCCCGCTTTCGTTTTTTTGACCCCTCGCCGGGTACCCCAGCGAGACGCTCCGCCACCGGGAGAACCGCATGAAGTTTCGCTTCCCCATCGTCATCATCGACGAAGATTTCCGCTCTGAAAATACCTCAGGCCTCGGTATCCGTGCGCTCGCTAATGCGCTTGAGACTGAAGGCATGGAAGTTGTCGGTGTAACCAGCTATGTCGATTTGTCTCAATTCGCACAGCAGCAGTCGCGTGCATCAGCTTTTATTCTGTCGATTGATGATGAAGAGTTCGGTGGTGGCTCGCCAGAGGAAACCGAGGAAGCACTCAAATCGCTGCGCGCCTTTGTTGAAGAGATTCGATACAAGAACGCTGACATTCCGATTTATCTGTACGGCGAAACACGGACCTCACGCCACATCCCGAATGACATTCTGCGTGAACTGCATGGCTTCATTCACATGTTTGAAGACACGCCCGAGTTTGTCGCACGCCATATTATTCGTGAGGCGCGCTCTTACCTCGATGGTTTGGCACCGCCATTTTTCCGTGCGATGGTGCACTACGCACAAGATGGCTCTTATTCGTGGCATTGCCCTGGTCACTCAGGTGGGGTGGCATTTTTAAAGTCACCGATTGGTCAAATGTTCCACCAATTCTTTGGCGAGAACATGCTGCGCGCCGACGTGTGCAATGCCGTCGAAGAACTCGGTCAGCTACTCGATCACACTGGGCCGGTCGCAGCGTCCGAGCGTAATGCAGCCCGTATTTTTAATGCTGATCATTGCTTCTTCGTGACCAACGGCACCTCGACCTCCAACAAAATGGTGTGGCACTCCACTGTCGCGCCTGGCGATATTGTGGTGGTCGATCGTAACTGCCATAAATCGGTACTCCACTCGATCATCATGACCGGTGCGATTCCGGTATTCCTGATGCCGACGCGTAATCATCTTGGCATCATCGGTCCGATTCCGCGTGAAGAGTTCACGATGGAAAACATCATGAAAAAAGTCGAGGCCAATCCATTTGCGCGTGAGTCCAAGAATAAAAAGCCACGCATACTCACGATTACACAATCGACGTACGACGGTGTGATTTATAACGTGGAAGTCATCAAGCAGATGCTGGATGGTCAGATTGATTCACTACACTTCGATGAGGCCTGGTTACCGCATGCCAGCTTCCATGATTTTTACAAAGACATGCACGCGATTGGTAAAGACCGCCCTCGCGCACAAAAATCATTGATTTTCTCGACGCAATCAACCCACAAGTTATTGGCGGGCTTGTCGCAGGCATCTCAGATTCTGGTACAGGAATCTGAAACGGTTCAGCTGGATAGAAATAGCTTTAACGAAGCCTATCTAATGCATATTTCTACATCACCGCAGTACGCCATCATTGCATCATGCGATATCGCGGCCGCAATGATGGAGCCCCCTGGCGGTACCGCCTTGGTCGAGGAAAGTATTTTGGAAGCGCTCGATTTCCGTCGTGCCATGAAAAAGGTTGACGAAGAATGGGGTAAGGATTGGTGGTTCCAAGTCTGGGGCCCTGAACAGTTCTCAGATGAAGGCATCGGTACGCAAGACGACTGGATGATTGATGACCGCCATGATTGGCATGGCTTCGGCAAGATCGAACCCGGCTTCAATATGCTGGATCCGATCAAGGCAACCATCGT
>CAZZMV010000111.1:1950-6136 GCA_964655425.1 uncultured Bifidobacterium sp. | reverse complement strand
CAGACGCAGTTATCGAACGCACAATCCGATCACGCTGGTTTGCTGAGTCAGCGCGCGCAACTCGAACACGCGATCGCTGTGCTGTTAGGTGAGGCACCCGCCAACTTCAGCGTGACTGCAGCATCCGAGTGGCAAATGGCGGTACCGATGCCACCGATGGTCGTACCGTCCGAGCTATTACAGCGCCGGCCCGATATTGCAGCCGCCGAACGACGCGTTGCTGCAGCCAATGAACAAATTGGTATTGCACGCGCTGCGTATTTTCCGAGTGTGAACCTGACTGCCAGCGCCGGCGGCTTTGCCACCAGCGCACCGGGTTTGTTATCCAACCCGACCAGTATCTGGTCGCTAGGCGTGGCACTCACCCAGCCAATTTTCAATGCCGGTCTGACCAAGAGTCGCGTGGCAGGTGCCGAGGCTGCGTATGAGCAAGAGGTTGCGTTGTATCGTCAAACCGTACTTGAAGCATTTCAAAGTGTGGAAGACCAACTGATTGCGTCCCGCGTGCTGACGGAGCAAGCGTCGCTGCTGTCTGCCTCGGCGTCTGCCGCCACGCAAGCGCAAGATCAGGTATTGAACCGGTATCGCGCCGGCCAGGTGAGTTTTTTGGAGGTTGTCATCGCGCAGACCGCCGCATTGAATGCGCGTCGTGCTTTGCTACAAGCACAATCGAATCGTCAGATCGCAAGCGTCGCGCTAATCAAGGCAATGGGTGGCGGCTGGGGCATGGCGTCATCTGGTCACTAATGCAATTGATCGTTGTTTGGGCTGAGAGCATCGCTTGACCAAATTCATGCACACGAGCGGGTCAGGTCGCATGTTTACGCCGGCGTTTACTCGTTTGACCATTTACCGCGGCTGCATCACGCTCGCTTACCAAATCCTCACCGTCACAGCAGGCTGGCATATCTATTCGCTAACGCATGATGTGGTGGCACTTGGGCTGATCGGTCTGGCCGAGGTGATGCCGTATTTTTTGCTGTCGCTATTTGCCGGCCACGCTGTAGACGTGCTGCCAAAAAAACTAATGGCGCTGCTGGGTTGCGCCTGCTACGTCGCCATCTCCGCCTTGATGGTGCTTATGGTGACCCGTACGCAATCTGCACTGCCATTAACGCTCTGGATTTATGTGGCCATGGCGCTGGCGGGTGCCGCGCGCTCGCTACTGCGGCCGGCGTATTCCGCGATGATGGTGCGCATCATCGAGCGCGAGCAACTCGCCAGAGCGACCGCGATTGGTACGGTCGTGTTTCAGGTGGCGCTGGTGTCGGGCCCGGTAATCGGTGGCATGCTGATCGCGTGGCAAGACGTGTGGCTGGCCTATTTAGCAACCGGCGTGTTTGCCCTGATTGGCGTGACAAGTCTGGTCGGTCTGACGATTCGCGAGACACCGCCCGCCGAGGCAGCGCCCTCTGTCCTCGCTGGTATTCGCGATGGGCTGCGTTTCGTAGGCTCGAGCCAAGTCATGCTGGCTGCCATGGCGCTGGATATGTTCGCCGTGCTGTTTGGTGGTGCGGTCGGCGTGTTACCCGCGTTCATTCATGAGGTATTGAATGGCAGTCCGGAGAATCTGGGATTGCTGCGTGCGATGCCCGCTGCCGGTTCGGTCATGATCGGTTTGTGGTTGACGCGTCGATCGATTGATCGTCACGCAGGCAAATGGCTGATGCTGTCGGTAGCGGGCTTTGGGGTGTCGATTATTGGCTTTGCATTGTCGAATTCGCTGGTCATGGCCGCGATCTTTCTGTTCTTGTCTGGTTTGTTTGATGGTGTCTCGGTGGTGCTGCGTCAAACCATCCTGCAATTGGTCACGCCGCAGCACATGCAGGGTCGTGTCACCGCGATCAATGGCTTGTTTATCGGCTCGTCCAACGAAATCGGGGCGCTGGAATCCGGAATCGCGGCCGACCTGCTGGGGCTGGTACCATCTATCTTGTTTGGCGGCTCGATGACCCTGGTGATTGTCGGCGCCGCTTGGCTACTGGCGCCGCAGCTACGGGCGCTACATATGCGGGATCTGCACCGCGCGATCAGCTGAAACGCCTTGTAAATACAGGACTTTTCGGTTCGGTTGGCGATTTCAGGCAGTTTTCGCAAACCCCTTTGAAGCTGTACGTTTATACAGTATTATGGCGCCGACCCAGTTGTCTGCGGCGCTATAAGGAGATGTCAATATGAAAACGAATCTGGCCTACGTAAACACCGAGCAAAGCCCAGTGATCCCACGTACCCGCACCGACGTGACGCGGCTCTGGCGCAAGCGTGGATGGCAGCCACCCAGCGAATATCGTCAAGATTTTGAGCAGTCCTGCAAGCCGGTGATCCATGCTGGCTTAGTAAAACTGCACGCTGAAAAAACATTCTGATCGTTCAGCGATCAGAATTTATCCACAGGTTTTGGGGATAACTCCCCGCAAAAAGCGCGTCTGTGTAATGCAAGTTCTTGATTCTGATCAGCTTCATTGATCAGTCATCGGCAGAAAAAATAATTGAGCAGCGTGAGCAAAATCAGCGGCTCATGCGCAAAAAATTCCCGAAAAATTCTTGACACGCTGCCACGTCTGCTGAACAGAAGCATGACGAAGTAAAAATTACTTTACAAGTTTAAAAAAACCAAGATCGCGCTCTACCTAGAAGCGACCACTTAAACGAAGTTTTTCAGCACAAGAAAAATCTTCATTAAGATTGTTAAGTACGCGTTAAGCGTCAATCAGAATTGCACGAAAATCATTCACGTTCGTCAGCGTCGGGCCAGTCACCACGGAATCTCCCAGCGCACTGAAAAAAGTATGTCCGTCATTGTTTTCCAAATATTTCAACACTGGCATGTCCTTTTGCCACGCACGTTGCAGCGTATCCGGATACAACATGGCACCCGCAATATCTTCCATGCCATCGACCCCATCGGTGTCACCCATTAATGCATGAATTTTCGTGTGACCACCAAGCGAAGCAGCCAGCGACAACAAGCACTCCACGTTACGACCACCCCGTCCCTGACCTCGTACCGTTACCGTGGTCTCACCACCTGAGAGCAATACACACGGTGCTTTGAATGGTTGAGCACGCCCGGTAACTTGCAATGCCATCGCAGCCAACACTTTGCCTACATCGCGCGCCTCGCCTTCAATCGAATCACCCAAGATATGCGCCTGATAGCCGGCTTGCTCAGCCACGCGCGCAGCAGCTTCGAGTGCCATTTGCGGTGTGGCGATCATCTTCACCTCGTTACGCGCCAAGCGCGAATCGCCCGGCTTGATCGATTCACCGCGAGCACTTGTCAGTACCTCCCGCACCTCGGCGGGCAACTCAATACGGTAGCGGTCAATGATCGCCAACGCATCGGCGCAGGTCGTGGGGTCCGCTACGGTTGGACCGGACGCAATATCCACCATATGATCGCCCGGCACATCTGACATCAACAGCGTGATGACGCGTGCAGGATGACACGCAGCGGCCAACCGACCGCCCTTGATTGCAGAAAGATGACGACGCACGCAATTCATCTCGCTGATGTTGGCGCCGCATGCGAGCAAGGCGCGGTTCACCGCCTGTTTGTGTTCCAACGTCAGCCCCTCGATCGGCAGCGGCATCAGTGCCGAGCCACCGCCCGAGATCAGGCACAGCACGATGTCATCCTCGTGCAAGTCACTAACAAAAGACATCATTCGATGTGCCGCGTTCAAGCCAGCCTGATCGGGTACCGGATGCGCCGCTTCGGCGATCTCGATCTGCTTGCACGGCACACCGTAGCCATAGCGCGTGATGACAAACCCCGACAGCGGACCCTGCCACGCCTGTTCAACCGATTGCGCCATTGCTGCGGAGGCCTTACCGGCACCAATCACAAACAATCGTCCCTTGCCGAGCATCTGCGGTGTCGGTAGATGCGGCGGCACGCACAGTGCTGGCTGCGCCGATGCAACCGCAGCGTCAAACATGCTTCGTAGCAGCGTGGCTGCAGCGTTCATCTTGTCTCCGTCGTGTCAAAATTCCCAGATAACCAATCCATCCAACCCAAGCCGGTCTCGGTTCGGCCAGCCGGTCGGTACTCCGCGCCAATAAATCCTTGGTAGCCAAGCCGATCAATCAACGCGATCAAAAAAGGAAAGTTGATTTCACCGGTGCCCGGCTCATGCCGCCCCGGATTATCCGCGATTTGGATATGACCGATGCGGTGGTGATT
>CAZZMV010000111.1:0-1850 GCA_964655425.1 uncultured Bifidobacterium sp. | reverse complement strand
TTTCACGCCCAAGGTATTGGCGTAGCTGATCGCTTGCGCCACACCGGCGCGAAATTCATCCACTCGCTTCGGGTCACTAGCCACGCCACGATCTCCTGCGGCCCAATCACCTGCAGGGAGGTTGTGCAGCACCATGGTCTGACCGTTTGCTTCGAGTAGTTCGCGTATCTGGTCAGCAGGTAACTCGTACGGGAACTGGCATTCAACGAACGAAAAGCCGGCGCGTGCCGAACGCTCGAAACGCTGCGCGAATGGCACTTCGGTGAACAACATGGAAAGGTTGGCGGCGAATTTTGGCATCGGTTGCTGGTGGGTCGCGAGTCAACAGCCTAGTAATGGCTCGTGTTGCATACCCGTTTGACGACGCCGGGAATCACGCAAAGGAGTAAATCCTACTCCAATTAGTAGCGCTACTCATTCGTCAGGCCGGCATAAGCTGACGCCCAACCCCAAAAGTCGCACGCGCTTAAAATACGCCGTTAGATGAGCGTCTGCCCTATGGGCCCGAAACATCCAATGTTAAAAATGTATTAGCTTGATTTTTTTGCTCACCGTAGCACAACCAATAACTAAAGTTCGCGAAATAAGCATGACTGATATTGCCCCTACCTTACCCGCCAATCTAGCTTGGCCAGATCACTTTGCCGTGGCGCATATGCCCGGCTCTTTACCGATGGGTGGCGTAATACCCATGACGCCGATTTTTGCATTTCGCGAGCCCGCACCTAGATTGATGTTTACCGCGGAAAATGGAACCAAGCCGCAACGTACCGATATTGAATTAGGCGGGTTGATTGCCTTCATGATCAGTGATGTCATTAGCGAAAATGAGGCGGATGCCATCGTCGAGGCCAGTGAGCGGTTCGGATACCGCGACGAAGCCCCTGGCATACAGACACCACCCGGCATGCGTATGAATAAAGCGGTTCACTGGGTCGCAGATGAGCAGACGTTTGCACCCATATTTAGCCGCATTTCACATCTGGTGCCGCAAGAAATCGATGGCACCAAGCTTCACCCCGCCCTATCGCGTCGTATCAACATGTATCGATATGATGCAAACGACGTGTTCAACCCGCACACCGATGGCGACTGGCCCGGCTACTCACTATCGGCCGACCGTCAACACATGATCGAGTGGCCCGAACTCCGATCATGCCTTTCGATGCTGCTGTATCTGAATGGCCCGGAGGATGGCGTGCAAGGTGGCAGCACGCGATTATTCCGTCCAGATCGTGGTCATGTTGATGTCTTGCCTAAAAAGGGCTCAGCACTTTTCTTTCGGCATGGGTTCGGACCACGTAGTGTGCTGCACGAAGGAAGTCGCGTATTTGGCGATGTCTCAAAATACGTCGCACGCATTAATGTGATGTACAACTTCGGTTAAAAAAGCGGTAGAGATCCGTCTTCGGCTACCATTACGCCGCTTCAAACCTTCGCTGGCACCAACAGCACCTAATTTATCAGGACAAACCCATGACAATGACCCGAGACGTCGTCATCGTCGGCGCCGCACGCACAGCAGTCGGCACCTTCGGTGGTTCGCTAAAAGATTTCCCCGCTTACGACCTGGCGACCATTGCGGTCAAGGCCGCGATTGAGCGCTCGGGTATTGAAGCTGCCAGCGCGCAGCAGATCGTGCTCGGTAATGTGGCGCAATGCGAGCCGCGCGATTTATATGTGTCTCGCGTAGCGGGTATCAATGCGGGCATGGCGAAAGAGTCTGCGGCACTTACATTGAATCGCCTGTGTGGATCAGGTCTGCAGGCGATTATCAGCGCGGCTAACGCGATTCAACTTGGTGATGCAGATATCACCATCGGTGGCGGGGTCGAGACCATGAGCCGCGC
>CAZZMV010000110.1:0-6179 GCA_964655425.1 uncultured Bifidobacterium sp. | reverse complement strand
GTTTTCTCGGTGGTGCTCGAGACCATTCCGGAAATTTATGTACCGAATGCGGCCTGGTTACATCTGTTTGACCTGATCACGGTTGGTATTTTCACGGTTGAGTATGTGCTGCGCGTACTGACCGCGCCCTTGCTGCCGGAATTCGCAGCCAGTCGTTACCCACGCCTGCGTTACATGTTTAGTTTTTATGCGCTGATTGATCTGATTGCGATCGCACCGTTCTATCTGGTGCTGTTTACACCCGTGGATCTGGAGGCGCTGCGTGTGCTGCGTCTGATGCGGTTGGCGAGAATTTTCAAGCTGTCTCGTGTGCTGCTACCGGCTTGGGCAGAGTTTCAGCAACTGAATGCTGATCGTACGTTCCGGGGTAAGGTTTTTGCTGTTCTAGAGCCCACCGGACACTCAGGGCGTCTGCATATTTTTGTTGATAACTTCATCGTATTCTGGATCGCGCTATCGATGCTTTGCGTGATTCTTGAATCGGTTGATTCGGTTCAGCATTTATTCGCTAGCGAGTTCTACTGGATCGATATCATCGCATTCAGTATTTTTTCGATTGAATATGTAGCGCGCGTCTACAGTGCGCCGGAGAATCCGCTGTATCGCGGTCTATCGATGCCGCGCTGGGGGCACATTCGTAGTTGGACTGCGATCATCGATCTGGTCACCATCCTGCCCTTCTTGCTCGAGCGTTTCCTACCGTACCCGCTTGATCTGCGCTTCCTGCGGGTATTCCGCCTGACCCGTATGCTGAAGCTCACCCGCTATACCTCAGCGACGGTTACTTTGATACGTGTCGCGAAGCGCGAATGGCAGATCATTGCGGCGTCGGTTTTCGTGATGTTGCTGATGGTAGTACTGACTGCATCGTTAGGCTATTTATTCGAGCATGATGCCCAGCCTGATAAATTCGAAAATATACCGCAGTCAATTTACTGGGCAGTCGTGACTTTAGCGTCGGTGGGTTACGGCGACATCTCACCGATTACGCCAATGGGACGCGCATTGACTGTCGTGTTGGCACTGCTAGGTATTGGCATATTTGCGATTCCCGCCGGTTTACTGGCCTCTGCCTTTACCGATCAGTTGCGTATAGACCGTGAGGCTTTCGTGCATCAAATCAGTGCTGCGTATGCCGACGGGGTGATGGACCCGCGTGAACTGGAGGCGATTGCTGCCGAGGCCGAGCGTCTGCATTTATCCGAATCGGAACTCAACCGTTTGATGGAGCAAGCCAAGCGCGAGTTTCAGCAGCAACTTGAGGCTAGCGAGTTGAATTTCGGACAGTTGATGTTGGATGCTAATGCACATCCGGAGTTTGCTGCCGAGCAGTTCCGCATCATGGTCGAGCAGTTGCGCTTGATCGTGCGTGTCACGGGTCAGGATAGGCTGTCTGCGAATCTGGCCAAGGAAAACCAGGCTGCATTAGAGGTCTTGCACGCGCTTGCAAAGGCCGAGCCAACCCCAAAACCAAAAAAGCAGAAAACACCAGAAAGCGATCAGGGGCCTCAGCTATTTTAATTGGCCAGCGCGACTTTAGCGCGCTATTTTTGTTCTGCGAAGCAATACTTCTTCGGGTGGTCATGCCGATCTGACTGATCAATCTCAAACTCTTGCCTTTTTACCCCGATTTCACTGTCCGAACTTCTGCACGTTGACCATTGATTGTTTTTTAATGGGGCTGCGACCTAGCAGGAGCGAGGATTGGCCCGATTCCATTTTCCGAAATTACCCGATTACCCAGGCGCCACCGCCGATTTACTTCGACTGATGGCATGGATCAGTGGCGTGCTGCTGCTGACCACCCTGTTATGGGTGGCGACCGAGTCTAAGATCACCTCAGATCAGCACGAGCAGCAGGCAGCGGTACTCAAGCAGAGCGAGGCTTTGGCCAGTTCTTATGCGCTTCAACTGGCAAATTTCATTGAACAGCTCGATCAGTTGAGTTTATCAGTGGCCTTCAATTGGATTGATACGCCGAGCCGGATTGATCTGCAGCGAGACCGAGAGCGTGGCCTATTTCCGGTGCGCAATCATTTTTTCGTTGCGATCATCGATGCGAGCGGTAATGTCGTCCATGCATCGGCATCACCGAAGACTTACGTTAACTTTTCCACATACCCTTTCTTCAAACACCACCGGGACTACTGCTGTGACGGCCTGCGGATCACCGGCACGGTAGACATCCCACTGGTTGGTATGAAAATGACGCAATTCTCGCGCCGTATCGATGACAAGCTAGGGCGTTTTGCTGGCGTGCTCATGATCGCAGTACAGCCTAACTTTCTCTCGACCTTTCAAGATGAGGTCTTGTTCGGTAGCGGCGAATTTGCCGCTGTGCAGTTAAATGGCGGTGAGTTCATTTCAACGCGTGTGGGCAGCGATGGTGATACCGGGCGACCATTCTTTTTTCAGCGCCCAGTGCTCGGCGGTACGCTGGGGAGTCGCATTGAGCCTGGATCCAATTTTCATGATGGATCAGAGCGCGTTCTGGCCTGGCGTCGGCTGGATCGTTACCCCCTGGTCGCAATGACTGGCTTGTTAGCCAACCGCGCACT
The DNA here is from genome assembly GCA_964655425.1 of uncultured Bifidobacterium sp. Lineage (GTDB taxonomy): Bacteria > Pseudomonadota > Gammaproteobacteria > Burkholderiales > Burkholderiaceae_D > Pernthalerella. The sequence goes on along the minus strand of CAZZMV010000110.1, from coordinate 3,621 downwards.
CGCTACCCATCACGCAGTGGCTAGTGGTTACCGTAACAGCGCAATGATCGCAACAGTATTTTTATCTTTGCTGGCGATCGGCGGTATTGTCATGTCAGTGCGTTATGCCTCTCGTCGTCGCGCTGAAGAAAATGTGCGTCGCACCTACCGCATGGCGACCGATGCTGCGAACGAAGGTTTTTATATGCTGCAGCCGGTATTTGGCCCTAAGGGCGAGCTGGAAGATTTTCGGATTGAGGATTGTAATGATCGTGCGGCAAATTTATTGGGTACGCTACGTATTCATTTAGTTGGCAAGATGGCCTCGGATGCAATGCCTGAGAATTCCCGTACCGAGTTGATTTCGATTTGTCGTATTGCGCTATCGAATGGCATTTACGAGGATGAGCTACGCGTTCCATCGCATGGCTGGATTCGCGCCACGTGGGTTTACCGTCGCGCTGTACACTCTGGCACGGGTGTGGCACTGACCTTACGAGATATTTCAGACATCAAGACCCATGAGCAGGCGCTGGCTGATTTGGCGAACAATGATCCTCTGACGCAGCTACCCAACCGACGTTGGCTCATGAACTTTCTACCGGCAGCGATTCGCCGTGCCGAGCGCGGTCGCGGCAAACTGGCGTTGATGTTTATCGACTTAGATAACTTCAAAGGTGTGAACGATACGATTGGTCATCCCGCTGGTGACGAAGTACTGGTGCAGGCTTCGACGCGCGTCCGGGAGACGGTGCGCGCTAGTGATTATGTGGTTCGTCTGGGCGGTGATGAGTTTACGGTCGTGCTCGATAACGCAGATTCCCATGAGGCCGTAGCGCGTATTGCGAGCGAGCTGATTGCGCGGCTATCAGAGCCCTACCCGGTGGCGGGTACCATGATCTCTACCGTATCGGCATCGATCGGTATCAGTTTGTTTCCGGAGGACGGCAACGACTCGGAAACCCTGATCAAGCACGCGGATGTCGCGATGTACGCTGCCAAGGCCGATGGCAAGAGTCGTTATCATTTTTACGACCCGAAGTTATCGGATGAGCTGATTCGCAAGATGAACATCGAGAGCGCATTGCGCGACGCGATCGAGCGTGACGAATTCCTGATGTACTACCAGCCCAGGGTCTCGGCCAGCACCGGCCGGCTGTGCAGTATTGAAGCGCTATTGCGCTGGCAGCACCCGGAGCGCGGTTTGATGATGCCAGGTAGTTTCATTACGACGGCGGAAGAGGCTGGTCTGATTAATCCCATTGGTGAGCGTGTCGTACAAAAAGTCGTCGCACAGATTGCGCAGTGGCGCGAGCAGGGCATGAATCTGGTGCCAGTGTCGATCAATGTATCACCACGCCAACTACAGCAGGGCAAAGTCGCCGCATGTATTGCCCGAGCGCTCAATACTTACCAAGTGCCAGCCAATTTGGTGGAGATCGAGGTGACGGAATCAGCGATGGTGGATCGCGGCGCTGCCACCTCGGCCGAGCTGGATGCCTTGCGCGCTATGGGAATACGCTTAATGATTGATGATTTTGGTATCGGCTACTCATCGCTCGCTCAACTTCACCGGCTGGATGTTGATGTACTTAAGGTCGATCAAGCATTCACCCACTCACTTGCTGCAGGTTCGGAGGGTGAGCAGTTATATCGCGCGATTGTGTCGATGGCAGATGCGCTCGATATGCATGTCGTCGCCGAGGGCGTGGAAACTGTCGAGCAGTTACGTCTGTTGCAGGCTATCGGTTGTGATGAGATACAAGGCCACATCATCGCGCCGGCGATGCCACCGGAGCAGATGGCCGCGATGGCGAGCGCGGGTTTTCTGCCATCGTTTGATCATATCGGTCAGTTACCGACATCATCGGTGCAATGAATTCGACCGTGGTGGCAGCTTGATCATTTCAAACAGCAACAGCATCGCCAGTCCACCTGCGGCGCTCCATAGCCAATCGGCGTGTGGTAACGGAGTGAAGTGAAAGGCGGCCGCGATCACCTCAACCTGGGTTACTACCCACAAACCGGCGAGTGTAGCCAGCATGACCACGATGGATAGCTTGGGCATACCACGCCACAGTCGCCACTGACGCTCGCGCGAGCGGCTGGGTAGGATCAGTACGGTATTTGCGACGACCATCAGCACAAATGTCAACGCAGCGGCCGTGGGCAGCGCGTGACCTGTGTGTAACAAGACTACGTAGGCCACAAAACAAACACCTGTGGTGAGTACACCATAGCTGATCGCTTGCATCGCGTCGCGAAGCGCCAGTAAGGGTTCGTCAGCACGCCGCGGCGGTTGCTGCATGAGGGCGGCATCACCATTTTCTGCTTCGAACACAATCGAGCAGGCCGGATCAATCACCAATTCCAGAAAAGCGATGTGCAGCGGTGTTAGCAACAGCGGTAGTCCGAATATCACCGGCAGTAGTGACAGCCCAACCACCGGTATGTGTACGGCGAGTGTGTAGATCATCGCTTGACGCATATTGGCGAAGGTACGTCGCCCCAGCCGAATCGCTTGCACAATCGAATCAAAGTCGTCACGCAGTAATACCAGCGCACCAGCCTCGCGCGCGACATCAGTGCCGCGCTGACCCATCGCCACGCCAATGTGCGCCGCTTTCAATGCGGGTGCGTCATTGACGCCATCACCGGTCATGGCCACGACTTCGCCTTGCTGCTTGAGGGCTTCGACCAGTGCCAGTTTCTGCTCGGGTTTAACGCGCGCAAATACATTCACATCCTGCAACGCCTCGGCCAACTCGGCCAAGGGCATGTGCTCGATATCCTGCCCGGTTAGCACGCGCGCCGTCGCAATGCCCGCCTCATTTGCAATGGCTAGTGCAGTACGTGGATGATCGCCGGTAATCATCACAATACGAATACCTGCTTGCCGACACTGCGCAATCGCCGCAGGGACTTCAGCACGTAATGGATCGGCCAGTGCCAACAGCCCTAACCATTCGAATTTGAAACCGTGCGGACTCGCCGGCCAGGGATCACCATTGCCATGATGGGCACGTGCGACACCGAGCACACGCAAGCCGCTTTCAGCGAGTTGAATTGCATCCTGATTAATTTGCTCTTGCTCGGCGCTTGAAAGCTGGCACAGGTTGCTGACGGATTCCGGCGCACCTTTGATCGCGACTACATGCGCCTCACCGGTATGCCACGCATGCGTCATGGCGGGTAGTTGTGGCGATAACTCGTACTCGTGTGCCAGCGTCCAGCCCGGGTCGACTCGTAACGAGGTGGGCGAGTTTTGATGAGCGATACGATGGATTGCTTTTTCCATGGCATCGTGTGGTGTGATCTCGCTGGCGAGCAGCGCATGATGCAGCACGTTGATTTGTGCTGGTGTGAGTAAATGCGATGCTGTTTCACTCACCGGCATGTCAGGCGCCTGCGTTGCAATTGCTCGTGATGTATCGAGTTGGTTTTCAGTGACTTTGGATTGCGTCACATCCATCGCATGGGCCGGGTGGATCGCAATCACCTGCATCTGGTTTTGCGTAAGGGTGCCGGTTTTGTCGACGCATAACACCGAGGTCTCGCCCAGTGTCTCGATTGCATCCAGCCGGCGAGTCAGTACATCGAGCTTGCCCAGCCGGCGAGCGGCAAAGGCAAAGAAAATAATCA
>CAZZMV010000109.1:0-6269 GCA_964655425.1 uncultured Bifidobacterium sp. | reverse complement strand
ACGCGCGCGACTGGTTTTCGTTGCCGTTGGATGCGACTGATTACACCGACCATCTCGAGCAAGGCATTCGCGGCTTGCGCGTGGCCTATTCACCGACACTCGGTTACGCCAAAGTCGATGCCGAGGTAGCGCAACAGGTTGAAGCGGCTGTCCATGTGCTGCAAGACTTGGGAGCAATCGTTGAGCAGTGCGACCCGGGTTTTTCAGATCCGATTGAGATCAGTGTTGGGCTCTGGTTCTCAGTGGTGCATCAGTTATGGGCTGCCATGTCACCCGAGCAGCAGTCATTGACTGACCTGGATTTCCAGGCGCAGGCAGCTCAGGGTGCGAAATATACCTTCGCTGATATTCATCGCTTGCAATTACGCCGCGCAGAGCTTGGCTCAATGATGCGGCAGTTTATGCAGCGTTATGACGTATTGGTAACGCCCACCGTGGCCATACCCGCGTTCGAGGCACGTGCTGCGGGTGCAGTGCATTTCGATGTGCAGCAGTTTCTGGGCTGGACACCATTTAGCTACCCATTCAATCTCACGCAGCAACCGGCAATCACCGTGCCCTGTGGTTTGACCCATCAAGGTCTGCCGGTCGGCTTGCAGATTGTCGGGCCGATGTTTGATGATGCGCTCGTGCTGCGCGTGGCGCATGCGTATGAATCCGTCAAGCCAGTGGTGCGGCCAGTAATTTAAAGATAATCTCTGATTACATCAGCCGATGATGCGGATTACCGCGCTATGGCATTATTCGGAAAAATTAAACTAAAAATTCATTATGACGCTTTCATCCGCGGCATTAGCCGATGCCAAATTTCACTTCCATCCTTACACGCAGCCGCGCGATCTTGAAAAAAATGGCGCACTGATTGTCGTTGGTGGGCGGGGTGTTCATGTCTCCGACGAGCACGGCAAGGAATATATCGAGGGTATGGCCGGGCTGTGGTGTGCGGCGCTGGGTTTTTCCGAATCACGTTTGGTTGAGGCAGCCTACCGGCAGATGAATCAGCTGCCGTATTACCACACCTTCTCTGGCAAGGTCTCCGGTCCGGTGACGGCGCTGGTCGAAAAAATGATGGCATGGGCGCCGGTGCCGATGGCGCGTATTTTGTTCGCAAACTCCGGTTCAGAGTCGAACGATACAGCGGTAAAACTGGTTCGTTACTATCACAATGCGATTGGTCGTCCGAACAAGAAAAAAATTATCGCGCGCGCCAAGGGCTATCACGGTGTGACGCTGGCAGCCGCTTCGCTGTCGGGTATACCCACGATGCACAAGCATTTCGATTTACCGCTGGCTGACACGATTCGGGTGAGCTGTCCGCATCCGTATCAATTTGCACAGCCCGATGAATCAGCCGATGCATTCGCCGAGCGACTTGCGCGTGAGTTGGAAGAAACCATTTTGCGCGAAGGGCCAGAGACTGTCGGCGCCTTTATTGCAGAACCGGTGCAGGGCGCGGGTGGCGTGATTGTCCCGCCGCCGCGTTACTTTGCCTTGATTCAACCAATCCTGAAGAAATACGACATCTTGCTGATTGCCGATGAAGTGGTATCCGGCTTTGGTCGTTTGGGTAAACCATTTGGCACGCAAGTGTATGACCTGCAGCCCGACTTCATCACGGTCGCCAAGATGTTGACCTCGGCGTACATGCCGATGTCCGCGCTGTACATCAATGATCGCGTCTATCAGGCGGTGGCCGACGCCAGCGCCGAGGTGGGGATATTCGGTCATGGCTATACCTACGGTGGTCATCCGGTCGCTTGCGCCGTGGCCCTTGAAGCACTCAATATTTACGAAGAGCGCGATATTGTTGGTCATGTGAATCAGGTGTCGCCGGTACTGCAGCATGGCCTGCAAAAGTTCAAAGATCATCCTTACATTGGCGATGTGCGCGGTATGGGCTTGATTGCCGCGGTCGAGTTATCGGCTCATCCCAAGCAACGATTAGCGTTCCCGCCTGAGCGCGCGGTCGGTGCTTATCTGGTTCGGCGTGCGCAGGAGCACGGGCTGATTCTGCGTGCGATGGCGGGTGATATCGTGGCGTTCTCGCCGCCCTTGATCATCAGTGAGGCAGAGCTCACCGAGTTGCTGACACGCTTCGAGCGTGCGTTGGAGGATACGACCGCATGGATTAAAACCTGGTCGAATTAGCGGCGTGCATTGACACCAGGATTTTGTGCCAATTGCACAAATTGATCGATCACTTCGCGATTTCGTGCGCCACGCCGACGCACTAAACCAATTTCAGTACCAGGTATTGGATCGCGCAGTTTCCTCACTTCGATGCGCTCTGCATCCAGTGTCCAACGGCGGTACAAGAAATCCGGCAAGATCGAAATGCCGGCACCGACTCCGACCAATGAGCGCACCGCTTCCAATGAACTGGTGCGCACTCTCACATCGGGGGTCAGGCCATGTCGTCGCCAATGCGTTCGCTGCATGTCTTCCATGCGGTCTGCCTCTAGTACGATCAGCGGTGTGCCAACGCACATCGCCAAGGTGAGTTCATGTTGCGAGGCGAGTGCATGACTTGACGACATCCACACGCGATTCGGTGAGGTCGAGAGTGTTTCTACCTCCAGCGCCTTGTCGTCCAGCGTGTTGGCGATCATCAGTGCAATATCCACTTCGCCGTTAATCAGCAAGTGCTCCAGAAAGGGCGGCGAGTCTTCCAGAATGTCGACTCGCACTTCAGGATGTGAGCGTTGAAATCGACCAACCAGATCAGCCAGGCAATAGCCTGCCATCAGACTGGTGACGCCGATGGTGAGGGCACCGGTCAGTTCCCTGTCTTCATCATGGTTAATTGCACCGGCTTGGGTCACCGCCGACATGACTTGGCGGGCCTTGGTCTCGAAGCGGTAGCCCGCTTGGGTCAACTCCATCCCGCGCGGCTGGCGCTCGAACAAGGGCGACCCCAGGGTAGTTTCTAATTCTTGAATACTTTTGGTGAGTGCGGACTGCGCGATATTCACCAGGCGTGCCGCGCCCGCAATCGAGCCGGTGTCGCAGACCGCAAGAAAGTACCGAAATTGCTTTAATGTGAAGTGTTTATTCACGTTGTCAGGCGATGCTGTTGATGCCTCGGCAGAACGCCGGGCTGCTATCTGAAAAATAGAACGCGACCAAAAGGAATATTGAACTTCTCGCTTTCAGGGGTCAAGCGATATGGTTCGGCACATGGCACTCGGGATTGGATGCGGGTGCCACGTCGTGCGTCAATAAATAACAGAAAGATAATTTCCCGGTTCTTCACCCCAGATTATCGGAGGCACATCATGAACAGCTTTCATCGCATTGCAGCGGCAGTCGTTCTAACTACATTTACCGGCGCAAGTATTGCGCAACCCCCCGTACAAAAAATCGGCAAAGGCGAGGGCCGCGTTGATATCGTTGCCTGGGCTGGCTACATCGAGCGTGGCGAGACAGATAAAGCATTTGATTGGGTCACCGACTTCGAGAAGCAAACCGGCTGCAAGGTGAACGTCAAAACCGCCGGCACCTCGGATGAGATGGTGGCGTTGATGAACGAAGGCGGATTCGATCTGGTCACCGCCAGTGGTGACGCCTCGCTGCGACTGATTCGCGGCAAGCGCGTGCAGCCGATTAATGTCAGCCTGATTCCGAGCTACAAAAACGTTGACCCCCGACTACAAAAAGCGCCATGGCATTACGATAACAACACGCACTATGGTGTGCCGTACCAGTGGGGTTGGAATGTGCTGATGTATAACACCAAGGTGTTTGGTAACAAGAAGCCCACCAGCTGGAATGTGGTGTTCGAAGAGCAGAACCTCCCCGATGGAAAAAGCAACAAGGGACGTGTTCAGGCATTTGACGGCCCGATTTACATCGCCGACGCTGCGCTCTATCTCAAGAAGAAAAATCCCTCGCTGGGCATTGTTGATCCATACGAGTTGAACGAAGCGCAGTACAAAGCGGCACTCGATCTGCTGCGCGCTCAACGTAAATTAGTTGGTAAATATTGGCACGATGCATTCGTGCAGATTGATGACTTCACCAACGAGGGCGTGGTGGCGTCGAGCTCATGGCAGTTCCAGTCGAACATCCTGCGCTCCAAAAAAGCACCGATAGCGACCGTGGTGCCTGTCGAGGGTGCAACCGGCTGGGCCGATAGCACCATGATGCATGTCGAGTCCAAGCACCCGAATTGTGCTTATATGTGGCTCGAGCATTCGCTCAACCCCAAACTGCAGGGTGACCTGGCAGCATGGTTTGGTTCGGTGCCTGCTGTGCCAGCCGCTTGCAAGGGCAACAAGTTGCTGACCGATGAGGGTTGCAAAAACCAGGGCTACAACGACTTCGAGAAAATCTCGTTCTGGCGTACCCCGGTGACCCAGTGCAAGAGCCAAAATAACCAGTGTGTTCCGTATCACAAATGGGTCTCGGATTACATCGCTATTCTTGGCGGTAGATAATCTCGCGTGAACGCGTCAGCCTGTGCATGAGTACAGGCTGACCGCTCAATCCGGAGCACCCTCATGGCGCATGCTGTCAGCCTGAGCCGGGTATCCTGTGTGTTCGTCTCTGCTGGACGCGCGGTGCGTGCAGTGGATGATGTCGCGCTCGATATTGCGGCCGGCGAATTTTTTACCTTGCTTGGCCCTTCCGGCTCAGGCAAAACAACCTGTCTTCGCATGATCGGCGGCTTTACCCGGCCGACCGCGGGGACGATCAGTATTCATGGTACGGACGTGAGTGGGCTACCCCCTTACGCCAGACCCGTCACTACCGTGTTTCAAGACTACGCACTGTTTCCGCACATGACTGTGCTGGAGAATGTGGCGTACTCATTGATGGTGCGGGGTGTGCCCAAGGCCACGCGAGAGCAGCGCGCTGCAGAGATGCTGGCACTGGTGCGCTTGCCCGACCTTTCATCGCGGAAGCCGGCACAACTATCCGGCGGTCAGCGCCAGCGTGTTGCGCTCGCGCGTGCGTTGGTGAGTGAACCCAAAGTACTACTGCTGGATGAGCCGCTCGGCGCGCTCGATCTCAAGCTGCGCGAGCAGATGCAGGTCGAGCTCAAAGAGCTGCAGCGACGGCTGGGTATCACGTTCGTGCTGGTGACCCATGATCAGCATGAAGCACTTTCGATCAGTGATCGTATCGGTGTATTCAATCAGGGCAAGCTGGAGCAAGTTGATAGCCCGACCGCTTTGTATGAGCGACCCACATCACGCTTTGTGGCCGAGTTTCTGGGGGCCGCGAATTTGCTTGAGCGAGAGGCCGCGCTGCAACTGACAGGTCAATCGGCCGCCATGATACGGCCCGAGCGTATTCGGCTGGGCGAAGCGTCGTCAGCAAAAATTTCCGGGCAGGTCGAGGCCTTGCAGTACTTCGGTTCATTTTGGCGTGCCAAACTTCGTTGCAGCAACGCAGTGGTACTGATGGCCGACCTTAGTCTGTCTCAACAACTGCCCGCGGTGGGCGACACCGTACATTTGCACTGGGATGCGGCAGCAGTTCATCCCTTGGCCGACACCAGCACCCCATGAGCAGCGCCGGCGCGTCAAGCTTCAACGCAATCAACTCGCCGGGCAGTGGGCCGGGCGACCGTTTGTCTACGCTGTTGCTGCGCCGTGAGTATTTGTTGCCGATGCTGTTGTTGATCCCACCCTTGCTGTGGTTTGGTGTGATCTATCTTGGGTCATTGTTTACCCTGCTGGCACAGAGTTTTTTCCGTCTGGATGATTTTTCCGGGACCATCGTCTACGAGGTGGGCCTGCAAAATTTTGTTGCACTGCTTGAGCCTGCCAATCTGGATGTCATCAAGCGCAGCATCATCATGGCGACGCTGGTCACCATCGCCAGTGTGGTGATTGCTTTCCCACTGGCCTACATGATGGCGCGCTACACGCGCGGCAGCGTCAAAGCCATGTTGTATATCGCGGTGATGCTGCCGCTGTGGTCAAGTTATCTGGTGCGGTTGTACGCATGGAAGCTGCTGCTTGCCAAAGAAGGTGCGATCGCGTGGTTGGTGACACAGCTTCATCTGGAGTGGTTGCTCGAAGCGATTTTATCGACGCCAGTGATCGGCGGTAATTCAATGAGCTTTTCACCGCTGGGTACATTTCTGGTGTTTGTTTACATGTGGTTGCCGTTCGTAATTTTGCCGATTCAGGCATCCATCGAACGTATACCGCCTTCATTGATTGAAGCGTCTGCAGACCTGGGTGCGCATCCGCGCCGTACTTTTTGGACAGTGATCTTGCCGCTGGCGATGCCCGGTATTGCAGCGGGATCGATTTTTT
>CAZZMV010000108.1:0-6280 GCA_964655425.1 uncultured Bifidobacterium sp. | reverse complement strand
CGGCTCGATAGCAAGTTAATCGACCACGATCGCGCTGTTTTCCAGTGCGATTATTTTTTCGCCGCTGCGAAGGTATAACTCGATAATTTCCGAGCTGCTGGTCTCAAGCATTTGCCCGCGACAGGCGTAGTCTCTGCGCAAGATACGCTGAGTCGTCTTATCTTTCAGCTCGAAGATGCCGATGCTATTGGCCTTGGTGCAGTCAGCATTTGCGTCGCTACCCGCAGCCGGATTGATTAGCTCCGATTCGCGGCGAGCGCCAGTGCCGCCCATGCCACCGCCGGTATCCACTTGGGCAATAGCTGAATTCACGAACAGCAGTACGCCGAGGCCTAGCAGGGAAATACCTCGTTTGATGAGCGCTAGGCTATTTATCGACATCAGAGTTGATTTGTTCATTAAAAAAATACACTCCAAAATTCATTCGGTTTTCGCCGCGTGCGCCGTCGTTCTTCAGTAATTCCTGGGCAATTTTATTTACAGCCAGTAGTGCTTGCATTGCTTGCTTTTCAGATACCTTGCGCAGCTTATCGATCGCAGCATCATTCAGCCCATGATAATGCACACAGCGCTCCAGCGATTTTTTTTCGGGTTCGATCAGGTTGTTAATCGCGGTCGATAAATGATCATGAATATTCATGCTGAGGTAATGCAGCGTTTGTTCCTGGCCTTGATTGAGCGTCAGATGGTCCGGGTGTAGCTGCACCCACCCGGCTTCGTCGATCGAAACCAGACCCCGAAGCAGCATGTCGTCCAATACGGCTTTGGGCCTGACATCCGTACTGATCGATCGCACCAGATCTTCAAAATCGTAATCACGGGTCGTTTTCTTTTTTTTCGGTAGCGGCTTTGGTCCACGGCGAGTGCGCAGTGTTGCATCACCCATCCACTTCGCAACCACTTGCGCGGTCAGGCTAGCGCTTGAAAAATCCGTGTCATGCACATCCAGTGCGCGTAGACGCTTGACCTCTTTGCGATGAATACCGGTCGCGATGCTGATTCTGCTGTCGGTGGGTATGCCGCCGCCGGCCTGAGCTAGCCGACGCTCGGCCTCCTTGATCATGACAAATTTGATAACTTCAGACAGCGCGCCAAAGCCAATGCCCCGCTCGAGCAGCAACCTCGCCAATGGGTAAAGCAGATGCTCGATTGCGGGTATAACTGGATTAGACAAGGGATACGCTCGCTTACACTTTTTTCCAGCATACACGGAAAATACCATTGACGTGGAAAAATTTCCCACATACTATGAAATTATTCAGGCATTATTCATTTATTAAAAATTCTTAGTATTGGATGCTGCCAACAATGAAAGCGGGCACGCCAGACGGGTTCCAAAAGCAGATGAGCTCCACACTATTCATACATCACCCCGGATTCAGACACGGCGCTTCGCTGTTAGCGGCGCTGGGGCTTTTCGTGTCGTGCTCGGCGCTGGCCGAGATTAGCAGCGCTCGTGCCGAATATCTTTATGGTCCAGAGACTGCGCGCAAGGATGCCTGCAATTTGGCGCTTGCCAAGGCACGTGCGCGCGCACTGGCCAACGTCATGGGTGAGTCGGTCTCGGCAGAAGAATTGCTCAGCTGTCAGGGAACGACCGGTAAACGCTCGGACTACGGGTGCGATTTGAACCAGATCACCTGGTCGCAAATTGAAGGTGAAATCAAACGAACCCTAAAAGAAGTCACCACGGTCGAGGAACGCGAGGGCGCGTCGGCTTGTATTGCCGATGTCGAGATCGAGGTGGCCATACCCAAAGATAAGCCAGATCCGAATTTTCAGTTGCGCGCGGATTTCGGGCAGACGGTATTTCGTGTGGGCGATCGATTTAACTTGGAGATCGAGCTTTCGCAGCCCGGATATTTCACGGTATTCAATTGGCTGCCTCATGATAGTGACGCGGTGGTGCGTGTGATCCCGCACAACGAAGATCCTAACCAGGCCACGGTTTATTTGCGACCTAACCGTAGCAAGGCTTTGAAAGAATCGTATGGATTAATCGCCAGCTGGGCTGATAGCTACACTGGCAAGCGCAAGTTTTACGATGAGTATTTGATTGTTGTCGCCACCAAAAAGCCGCAGCGCTGGTTAAGTCGCTACAGCATCGACGAATTCAAAGCCTTACTGCAGCAAATTCCGATCACGGAACGGCGCTTGGTGAAAAAAGGCTATCAACTCACCAAACAATAAGTCGACTGGCTATGCCTACTCGTTTACGGTCATCTTATTCGAGAATCAAATAGTGAATAGTCGATTTTTTACCATCGCACTATATAGTCTGCTGTTGGTTGGCTGTGCTACACGCTATGTCGAGCGTGATCCAGCCAAACAAGAGCTTGCTGATAATGTCGGTGATGTGGTGGTTTCGCTACCGAGTGATTCAATCAAAAAAGATCCGCCGCGCTGCCTCGCAGTTTTACCACTTACCGCAGCAAAGCCTGCATTTGCCCCGACTGAAAACATACGCAAGGCAGTTCATTCTCATTTGGCGCCCACCGGTGTTCGGCTGATTCCTTTACAAAAGGTAGATAGCGTGATTGGGAAGCAGCGCAGCGTCAAAGATAATGCAGCGGCGATACTCGCTGCCACCGGATGCGATGCGGTGGTTGCAGGTGAAGTCACGGAAAAAAGCACGCGGTTTTGGGGTGTGTATTCCGAGGTAAAGATCGGTGCCAACTTGGAGATTTATCGTGCCGGTGTAGACAAGCCAATCTGGGAAGGTAGACATACCGCCGTGGTGCGAGATGGCGGTATCCCGCTGAATCCGATTTCGGCGATTAGCGGTGCAGTATCTGCAGGTTCTAATGTGCGTGATGAGCAAGTCACGCGCACTACCCATGATCTCGCGCGTCGCTTGGTTTACGCCATACCCGGTCTCAAGTTTAATGAAGAGCCTGTCAGCCAACTCGCTCAGCAAGAAAAAAGCGATAACCAGCCCGCGCCGACTGCACCGCTAGCAAAGCTGAGGGCTGAGGTTGACAGGCTGAATGCGACCGAGGCCGAGCAGCTATTGGTGCGTGAACTCAATGGCCCGAACTGGACGAGCTATAAAGATCGTGAGGTGCTGGCAGAGCTATTAATTGCCAAGGCGCCTAATAATCCCGTTGGCTACGCCGACATGGCTAAGGCCAAGCTGGCGGCGGGTCAGGGTGGTCTGGCTGTGGTGTATGCAAAAAAGCTGGTTGAGCTTTCGCCGCTCGATTCAGAGCACCAGTTTTTATTGGGCCGCGCGTATTTGAAAGCTAACAAGCCTGCAGATTCGTTATCGCCTTTGCTGAAAGCTGCCGGTGCAGATATTCCCAAACCGGTGTATTTCTCCGGGCTGGGTATCGCGTATGCGCAGCAGGGGCAATACTTGTTAGCCGTGGCTGCGTATCAAAAGAGTCTGGCGCTTGATCCGGCGAACTCGTTCACGCTGCTGCAAATGGGCATGGCGCAGGCATTTGCCGGCGATGAAGAAGAGGCGGCAGTCACGATTCGCAAGAGTATCATTGCGGCGATCGCAAATAATGAAAAAGCCAATGCTGAAAATGGCTTAAACGCTCTCGCTTCGCTGGGTTTGGAATCTCAACTCAGCCAGGTTGAATTGAAGTTAATCCAAGAAAAGGTCAGAAAACTCTAAAGGGAGGATGTCATGCGCAGAAAATCAATTTGGCTATTCGGTGCGCTGAGTGCGCTGTTACTGGCCGCTTGCTCTAGCCCGAAACCGGGCACGCCTGAATTTGCGCAAAAGCAGGAAGCCGAGCAGCAAAAAACAGCGGTCAAGAATGTGGAATCAGCTATTTCCAAAACGCCTACGTGGTTTGTACAACCGCCCCAAGACGCCAACGCACTTTATACGACTGGCACCGAGGCCTCACCCGATATGCAAATGGCGATGGACATGGCGGTATTGTCGGCCAAGCGCGCATTAGCTTTTCAATTAGGCGCGCGCACCTCAGCCATGATGAAAGATTTCGCCGGTCAAACCGGTACTGCCGGCGATGCTGAGGTGTCGCGTGAGATTGATCGCGTCACCAAGAGTGTTGCCGCAGACATTAACTTGGCCGGGTTTACACGCGAGAAGAGTGAGATCATCGCCGAGGGGAAGAATTATCGTGCCTTTGCATTGCTACGCTATCCGATTGGTGAATCCAACAAAGTAGTTGCGGATCAAGTCAAACGTAGCAAAGTGCTTGATACCCGTCTGCGTGCCTCCAAAGCATTTCAAGACCTTGAACAAGAAATCGAAGCAGCGCGCAAGCGTTGATACGAGCGATGAAGCAACTCATGAAATCGCTGCTGATGGTCATGCTGGTGGGCGTATGGCTGCCCGCTGGCGCGATACAGTTAGTGACCAAGGAAGAAATGCTGCAGTCACTGGAAGCGCCACCTGTCGTGGAGGCGGCAGCAACCCCGGCTGATCCGCTGGCTCCACAAATCATGTTAGTCGACCCTGAAGCCAACGGATCAGATAAGGTGGTTCGCAACCCCTTCAAGATGGAGGTGATTTTCAAGACGCAGGAAGGCGCAGCGCTGGATTTCAAAAGTTTTCAGGCCTTGTATGGCGCGCTGAAAATGGATATTACCGAGCGCTTGTTGAAAGAAGCTGTCAAAACACCGAATGGACTGCGGCTCGCCAACGTGAATGTGCCATCTGGTAAGCATCGGATTCTATTGCGGATCAAAGATAATCAGAACCGCTTGGCCGAAAAAGAGATTCAGTTCAAGGTTGATTGACTATGCAATTATTTAGTTGGTGGCCATCCCTATCTGCGATAGGGATTTTTTTTCTGAGCAGTGTGCTGTTCAGCGCTCGCGCCAACGATCTGCAACAGGCCAGCATTTATGTAGACGCCGGTCGCTTCTCCGACGCAGTCGCCGTGCTGAAGAACTACGTCGCGCGCGACGAAGATGAAGCGAAGATCAATCTGTTAACCGGAAAAATCTACCTCGCCATCGACAAACCCGCCAAGGCTTTAGAATTTTTTGAACTGGCCGATGCGCTCTCCATTGATAACATCGATGCGCAGCTTGGTTTGGCGTTGTGTGAGCTAAAGCTGGGGAAATTCTCTGTAGCGAAACGCCATGCCGACGCGATCAGCCGCGTCGACAAAGACGCGAGCGAGCCCCTGATGATTCGCGCGCTGATTTTGGCACGCAGCGGCAAGTTTGATGAGGCTACAAACAGTATCGAGCAAGCAGTGGCCAAGCAACCAGAATCAGAAACTATCGCGATTACCCAAGCACGATTTTTTGCATTGACCGGTGATATTGATAAAGCCAAAAAGCGTTTATCCAATTTCTTCGCTCGTCAACCGAATGCTGCCGGTGCACTAGATTTATTGGGCGAGTTACACCAAAAAACTGGTGACATCGCATCTGCCAGAGCGGCGCGTGGCAAAGCACTTGGCATTTACCAAGAGCAGGGGAACACTTATCGCGTTGCGGTCATGAATGCATGGCTGGAAGCGAATCCGCTGGTGAGCCCATCACCACCGAGCCCGTCGAATCAAACGCCTAACAAGCCACGCCCTGCCGCACCACCGATTGAAGCGAAACCTGCGCCTTCAAAAAAATCGCCAGAATCCGTCGCGGAAAAAAAATCCGAGCCAGAAAAACCCAGGCCAAGCGCGCCGCTGGTCAAGCCCACCCTGCCTGAAGTGGAGTCGAATATCGCTGTGCAGCGGTTTCCATTTCCGTCTGGTGTGACCATCGTTGGTGGTAGCGGCTTTATTGTTGACGCAGGCCGCAAGGTGGTGACTAACCGGCATGTCGTCGAGGGCGGTAAAGAGTTTGCGATTCGTACCGGGCTGGGTGAGGTGATCAAGGCGCGGCTGGTGTTCACTTCAAGCACCGACGATCTCGCCGTGCTGGAGCTGGCGAGAGCATTACCGGCGGATCGTGCGATTCCCAGCTCAAGTTTCGTCAAGCCGCAGGTGGGAAGAAATGTGGTGGTGATGGGGTATCCGCTCTGGTATTTGCTTGGCGAGGGCTCGCCGTCGCTCACCAATGGGGTGGTCTCGAAACGAACCGGCTTGCAAGATGATGCCAGCACGTTTCAGATCACGGCCAAGGTCAATAAAGGTAATTCGGGCGGCCCGGTGTTTGACATGCGCGGTAACGTGGTGGGCATCACCGTCGGCAAACTCGACACCAAAAAAATCGGTGACGATCAGGGCTTCTTGCCTGAGGATGTGAACTTCGCGATCCATGTCGATCGCTTGCCGAAGATGCTGGGTATCAGTGCCGCTAATGACGAGCAGCGCTCTGAACTGAGTGCTGAAGCGTTATATCAATC
>CAZZMV010000107.1:0-6376 GCA_964655425.1 uncultured Bifidobacterium sp. | reverse complement strand
GCTGAAAGTCGCCAGGATCGGATCGTGCCAATGCCAGTAACTGATTGGCTTGACGCACCATGCGATCGGTCGATGCCAACATTAAGTCGGCGGATTGGGCCGTATCCGAGTCATCGCGGTGATGTGCTCGCAACCATTCGAGTTGTGCCTTGAATCCTGCGAGTGGTGTGCGAAGCTGGTGCGCTACATTCGCCAGAAACTCTTGCCTGGCTCGGCCACTCGCTTGCGCGCGTTGGAGCAATTCATTGATGGCGCGAACGAATGGTGCAATTTCCTGAGGTGCAGATGACAGTGGTAAAGGTGAAAGATCATCCGGCCGACGAGCCGCCAACTCACCTTGAATTTCTTGCAGTGGTTGAAAGCCTTTACCCAGTACTAACCGCACCACCAAGATCACCAGTAGTAGCAGGAGTAACTCGGTCACCAGCAAACTCCAGAAAATACGCAGCTTGAGCTGCTGGCGTTTGACACGCGTCTCG
Source organism: uncultured Bifidobacterium sp. (assembly GCA_964655425.1). Taxonomy (GTDB): domain Bacteria; phylum Pseudomonadota; class Gammaproteobacteria; order Burkholderiales; family Burkholderiaceae_D; genus Pernthalerella. Next base: position 5,897 of record CAZZMV010000107.1, on the reverse strand, counting down.
GCAACACCGATCAGAATCGGCTCGCCATTGACGAGTGTGCTGAGCGTAATTGCTCGTACGTCCGTACCGCGCATGCTGCTGGAATAGGCAACATAGGTATTGTGTTTGGGAGGCACTTGTAGCGGCGGAAAATCCAGATCGCCAGCGATGATTCGACCATTGGTATCACGCACGACAAAGAAAATCGAATCAAAATGGTCTACCCGCAGCACCTGCTCGGCTTGTTGCGACAAGCTGAGTTCAATCGACGGCCCGGAGTCTTGCATGTGCGGCACCAAGGCCCAGGCGGTATCGGCCAAGCTTTGATCGAATGCAGTTTGTGCCGGCATCCATGCCAGCCAATAGGCCACACCTGCCGCAATCAGGTTGAGCGCAACTAAGGGCATCACCAACCAGCGCAGCAACTGCGCGCGCAGGCTGATTACTTCGCTCGTCATGCAGTAACAGCTGGCTCGAGCATGTAGCCAAAGCCACGGATCGTGTTGATTGACACGCCGGCCGAGATAATCTTCGCGCGTATTCTCGACACATAGACTTCGACTGCATTTAGGGTCATCTCTTCGCCCCACGGCAAGATCGCATCAATGATCTGCTGCTTGGATACCACCCGTGATGCATTACGAATCAGATACTCCAGTACCGCCCATTCGCGCGCTGAGAGTTCGACCAATTGGCCATTGACTGTGGCGCGCCGCGTTACAGGGTCGAGTAGCAGTCCGCCTAGCTGCAAATCGACCGAGCGTGGGTTACCTCGCCGCATCAGCGCATTCAAGCGAGCCACCAGCTCGGGCGCAGCAAATGGTTTGACCAGGTAATCATCTGCCCCGATCTCCAGCCCGCGTACGCGATCTTGTACATCATCACGCGCGGTCAGTAACAGTACGGGTAGGGCACTGCCACGTCCACGCAACCGGCGCACAACCTCAAAGCCATCGATACCCGGCAAGCCAATATCGAGCACCACCACCGACACTTCACGCGAACTGAGCGCACGGTCTGCGTCATGACCATTGTTCACGACATCCACCACCATGCCATGCCCACGCAAGATACGCGCGATGCCATCGGCCAGCACCGGATCATCTTCTACCAACAGCACATGCATCGTCGAGTCCAACATGGAAAGTTCCTTATTGTGCCAGAGGGTCAGCAGCGGGTTTGGCCGGCGGGATGATCTCCGCCGCTTTGTCATGGAAGTAGGGGTAAGCCAGCGGTAACAGCAGCAGGGTGAAGAAAGTCGCAGAGACGATACCGCCGACAATGACCACAGCGAAGGGGCGCTGCGTTTCTGAACCAATGCCATGCGAAAGCGCTGCGGGAAGCAAACCGAGGCCGGCCATCAATGCGGTCATGAGTATCGGGCGCAGACGGGACACGGCCGCTTCAATCGCAGCGCGCAACTCGTCGCGTTCGCGTGGCAACAACTCGACAATCTGCTCAACCATGATCACACCGTTTTGTACCGAGATACCGGCCACTGCAATGAAGCCTACTGCAGCAGACACCGAAAAATGGAGCCCCGCCAAACCGAGCGCGATGATGCCGCCGATCATGGCAAACGGCACAATCATCATGATCAGCAGCGCTTTACGCACCGATTTGAAAGCCCAGAACAGCAAAGAAAAAATCAGCAGGATGGTGATCGGCACAATTACTGCAAGCCTTTTTACGGCGCGCTGCTGGTTTTCGAATTGCCCACCCCAGCTGATTGAATAGCCGGCCGGTAGTATCACTTGCTGCCTGACCTTGGTTTGCGCTTCGGCGACGAAGCTGCCCTGATCACGGCCAAGTAAATTTGATTTGACCAAGGCGATACGGCCACCAGCCTCGCGACTGATACGTGCTGCGCCTTGACGCACAGCGATGTGCGCGATGTCACCTAAATTGATCGTGCCTTTACCGTTGGGTAGTGCAATCTGCAACAGGCTAATATCGTCAATCGCATTACGGTAGCTATCTTTCAGTCTGACCGTGACGTCGAAGCGGCGGTCACCTTCATAAAAGCTATTCACGGCGATGCCGGCCAGTGCAAGCTGTATGGCTTTATTTGCATCCGTTATGTCGATACCCAGCCGCGAGATGCGCTCTCGATCAATCGAAATATCGATCTCGCTTTGCCCGCTGATACGTATCGCCTGCACATCGGATGCGCCGCGTATACCTTTGAGAATGTTGGCGATTTGTTCGCTTTTTTCCGCCAAAATTTCCATATCAGGGCCATAGACCTTGATTGCAATTTCACCCTTGACACCTGAGAGTGCCTCTTCGACACTGTCCTGAATCACCTGTGAAAAATTAGTGGGCACGCCGGGTATGCGGCGTATCTTCGCGCCCATGTCCGCGACCAGGGCTTCCTTGTTTGCAAATCGCCAGCTACCGGCCGGCTTCAGATCGGCCAGAATTTCGATATTGCTCGGCCCTTTCGGGTCGGTGCCATCATCTGGCCGGCCAACATGTGCGATCACACTGTTCACTTCCGGATAGCTTCGCAGTATGGCGCGTATGTCGTGCTCCACTCGTTTGGATGTATCGAGTGAGGTAGCGGGGGGCAAACTAATGGTGAGCCAGATGTTGCCCTCATCCAGCTTGGGTACAAATTCACTGCCGAGTAATGGTGATAAAAGTAGCGTCACCGACAATATGCCGGCAGAGGCAACGCCTACGATGAAGCGATGGCTGGCAGCCCATTTGAGAAATTCACGATAACGCTGTTGAAGATAATCCATCCACGGCAAGTGTTTTTCTTCCAAAGTGCGCCGGTTCATGACGATCGCCAGCAGAGTTGGTACCAAGGTCACGGTGAGTACCAATGCGCCTAGTATCGCAAAGGAAAGCGTGAGTGCCACGGGAGAAAAAATTTTCCCCTCGACACGCTGAAACGTAAATATCGGTAGAAAGGCAATAATGATGATTGCCTTCGAAAACAAGATGGGATGACCCATCTCCACCACCGTGCGTCGCAACTGACCAAGGCGCAATGCTGCGGCAGCGTCCGCGTTTAGTGCAGGGTCAACTTGGGTGAGCGCTAGCCTGACCATTAATGCCTCGACCAACACCACGGCACCATCAATGATGATGCCAAAATCAACCGCGCCCAGCGAGATAAGATTGGCGGGAATATTTCGCGCATCAAGAAAAATAAACGCGAATAACAAAGATAATGGAATGACCGTAGCCACAATCAGTGCTGCCTGCCAGTGACGCAAAAAAATCACTAAAATCGCAATCACTAACGCCGCGCCCACTAACAGATTCTCAGCCACGGTTTTTACGGTGTGACCGATCAGTTCAGTTCGATCATAAATCGGGTGAATCTTCACTCCCGCAGGGAGCTTGGCATTCACCTGCGTGATTTTTTCTTTTAATTCGGTAATGACCTTGGTCGCATTGGCGCCCTTGGTCATTTGTACGATGCCCTCGACCACCGTATCACGGTCGTTATAAGAAACGACACCGGAGCGATTGCGAGCGCCGATCGTGACTTCACCCAGATCCGATACGAGTACGGTTTTGCCATCACTGGCTTTCACTGCAACGCGTGCGATATCGCCCAGCTGCTGAAAAATACCAATACCGCGAACTACCAAGGCTTCGTCGCCACGGCGAACAAAGCCGCCACCCACGTTGGCCGAGTTATTGGTGAGTGCCTGCGCGACCTGATCAATCGATACACCATAGCGCTTGAGCGCGTAGGGGTCGATCTTGACCTGATACTCCTTGATTGTTCCACCAAAGCTCACGACATCCGCCACATTGGGCACGATGCGCAGGCTTGGGCGTATCACCCAATCCTGAATCGCGCGCGCTTCACTCAGTGACATGTCTTTCGGAATTTCCAGCACATAGCGATACACTTCACCAACAGCCGTGGTGAGCGGCGCGAGCTGAGGCTGAATGCCGGGAGGAAGATTAACGTTTTGAAGTTTTTCAATCACCTGCTGACGCGCGAAGTAATCGTCGGTCCCTTCGCCAAAGGTGAGGGTGACCACAGACAGCCCGGAGATGGTGACTGAGCGTAGTTGGGTCTGGCGCGGCACGCCGGACATTTCGCGTTCAATCGGTAGCGTGACACTGCGCTCAACTTCTTCCGGCGCTTGCCCCGGATACTGCGTGACGATCAATACCTGCACATCCTGTACATCGGGAAACGCCTCAATCGGTAAATTATCGACAGCGCGGTAGCCGAAGGCACACAGCGCAGCTGTCATCAGCAGCACGAATACGCGCTGGGTCAGCGCGAATTGAATCAGGTTACCGAGCATCTGCTGCTTCCTCGGAGTGCAGCAGCAGCGCGCCCTCGACTACCACTTGGTCACCCTCGTTGAGCCCGCTTTCTACGAATGAGAGGTCATTACCGTGCAGGGCCAGTGAGACTTTGCGCTTCTCAAAAATGCCATCACCTGTTTGGACGAACACCGAGGTATACAGCCCATCCGTGACCAAGGCAGTATTCGGTATGCGAATACCTTTGCGTTCGCCACTCGCCAGAAATGACACCCGGGCAAACATCTCGGGTTTCAATTGACCGTCCGGGTTCATGATGGTGCAGCGTACTTGCACCCGTCGCGTCACCGGATCGACCGCTACACCAATGCGCTCAACGGTAGCAACAAAATGTTGGTCTGGATACGCATCGGTATCGATGGTCACACGCTGGCCGGCGTGCACACTGGCCAAGGCTTTCTCAGGTACGTCAACTAGCACCCACAAACGATTCACATCAGAGATCAGAAACAATGGTGCCCCAAGATCAGGTCTGACCTCTTGCCCTGGGTTGGCGTTGCGCTCCACTACCACACCGCTGATGGCTGAACGAAGTACAAACTTGCCGTTTTGATGGCCTGATGCTTGCAGATTCCTCAAGCGTAATGACGCACGGCGTGTATCTGCCTGCGCTTGCTGATAATCCGCCTCTGCAGCTTCCAGTTCTTTACGTGCAATGACTTCATGATCATGCAAGCGTCGGTTACGCTCATAGGCCAATTTTTTTCGGAGTTCTTCACTGCTTGCTTTTGCCAGGTCTGCCTCGGCATTCGCCAGATCAGGCGAATCGATCTCCAATAAAGCCGCACCCTTGGTGACCTGATCACCTACCCCCGCACGTAACGCAATCACGCGACCCAACAAGGGTGAAGTCACGCGCGAGGTTGCGTTTTCATCGTAGACCAAGCGGCCATTCACCGGGTCTGCCACCGGCATCGGCTCTGTACGTACGGCCTCAGTTCGGATCGCGGCAAGCTGCGGGGCGCCGACAGCGAACCGAACAATGCCCGGCGTGGTGCTCGCACGTTTAGCTTGGTTGGCGGCAGCTTCTTGTAGTTCGTGACGCTGTCGAACATAAAAAACAATACTCACCGCTACCGCCACGATGGCAATCAACAAAATTAATTTAATCGAGCGTTTCATTTCATCTCTTGTTCGGTAGTCTCGCTGGCGGCCTGCCAGCTCGCCAAGGCCTTGCTGAAATCGGCTTGAGCAGTCAATGCATCCAAACGCGTAGTGCGCAGTGTTCGACGTGCATCGATCAGATCCATCACACCGACGGCACCGTTTTGATACGCGTACTCCGTCGCGCGCGCTGAGGTTTCCGCAGCCTGAAGTAACTCATCACGGTAGCGACGCAGACGCTCGGCGGCGCTGATGATCGCGAGTGCCGCACTATTGATCTCGGTTTCGGCAACGGCGCGCACGCGCTCGTGCTGGGTTCTTGCCGCATCCAGCGCCGCAAGCGACGCACCTATCTCGCCTTGGTAGTAATAGCGGGTAAACAGAGGCAACTGCACCGATACCCCGATACTGTTGCCATTCGGATTGGTACCGGGTTGCGGGTAGTGTTCGTATTGCACCCCGACCGCAACATCACGCGTACGCAGTGATTCGGCTAATTTCGCGCCAGC
>CAZZMV010000106.1:0-6436 GCA_964655425.1 uncultured Bifidobacterium sp. | reverse complement strand
GTCGCGATGTAGTGGCATCGACCAATGCAGCGCTGAACTATCTCGAACAATTGCATGGCATGTTCGGAGATTGGCAGCTTGCCTTGGCCGCCTACAACTGGGGTGAGGGTTCAGTACGTAAAGCAATTTCGCGTGCCCGTGCTGCGGGCAGGGGTACGGACTATGAAAGTCTCTCGCCCTACATGCCGGCTGAGACGCGTAACTACTACCCCAAGCTGCAGGCGGTGAAGAATATCGTCGCGCTACCGTCGCGCTACCAGCTGAGCTTGCCGGTGATTGAAGATCAGCCTTACTTCACTTCAGTGAAGAAAACCCGCGATATCGACATCAAACTGGCTGCCGAATTGGCCGAGATGCCGCTGGAAGAGTTCAAAGCACTCAACCCGCAGTTCAACCGACCGGTGATCACTGGTAGCCCAGATACCCAGATCTTGCTGCCGCACTTCAACGCCGAACGCTTCAAGGAAAATTTGTCCAACTGGACTCGAACCTTGTCGAGTTGGACCTCGCTGCGCATCTCTGCTGCACGTGAACGTATCGAGACGATTGCAGCCCGTTTCAAAACAACGCCGCAGGTGATTCGCGATGCCAATGCGATCCCGGCCAACATGCAGCCCACCGCAGGCTCAACCCTGATCGTGCCTAAAACCACCATTGAGGCTGCGGAGATCGGTGCCGAAATTGCCGACAATGCAGTGTTGGGTTTGGTGCCCGAGGGCGGCGCTCGACGCAGCGCTCGCGCAATTAGTCGCGAAGCTCGCAACAAGCCGAGTACACGCACCCGCCGCACTGCACGCTAAGCGCTGCGCGCTGGGTACCGCGCCCGCACTGCATGCTCAGTGCTTGCAATCACCGTCCCAATTGACTTTAATCGCTGGCAAGCCGCGGCGTGCAATACTTGGGCTACCAATGCCACAAGCTGACTAAGCAAGGCCGTTCTTGGTGCTGTGGACTGAACGCATCCACTGGAGCATCGCCGCAAAAATCTCGAGGCGATTTAATTCATTGAAATTTTCGTGATAGTTGTGCTGGTACTGATGCAGCTCGATTAGGGCGGTGGGTATGGTACCTAGCAGTTGCATGCCCACCGACGCATTCGCCAATCTGTCGTCACCAGCGACTACGGCAAACACCGGCAGGTTCCACTGACTCAAGTCGTTGTTCAAGGCTGCTTGGGCATCTAGCAGGCTACGCCCGAAGCGCATGCTGGCATCGCTACCACGACGCTGAAGCAGGGTATCGGCAATGTGGCGTTCGGTGATCTCGCGATCATGAGTGAGCCAACGGGTCAGATCCTCCATCGGCACTTTCGCGGTCGGGAACAGCTTGGCCAAGCAGCGCGAAAGCGGAATCATCCAGGGCGGGACCGGAATCGCGTTAGCGTAATACGGTGAAGACAGCACGATGCCCGATACTGAATAGGGTGTCAGTCGGTTCGACAAGACCAGGTGCGAAGCAATCAGTGCACCCATTGAATGTCCCACGATAAACAGCGGCGTTTGCGGATACTTGGTGCGTACCCAAGCCAGCATCTGCGTCACATCTTGATGGAATACATCGAAGCCCGGGATATCAATCAGCTTGTTACGACCATGGCCGTGCAAGTCAAAGCTGATGGTGGTGACGCCGTGGGTTCTGAAGTAACTACCAATCGTTTCATAGTCGCCCGAGTGCGACATGCCGCCATGGATGCCGAGCAGCAGCATATCGGTGGCGCTTGCCTGCCATATGCGTACGGTGCGCTCGCTATCGCTCAGCGCCAGTTTGAATGTCTGATCTTCTTGGTAGCTAAGCGTACTCATTAACCGTATTTACTTATCTCCGGCGACCGTGATGTGAATGGTCTCGCACATTTTTTCTACTTTTCTCCGGCCACGGTGACGTTGATGGTTTTACGCATTTTTTCGCCATAAGAACGGTGAGCACTGTCACCGAATTGTAGGGTGAGTTTATATTTGCCAGGTTGAAGGAACATCAGGCTCTCGGTCTGGCCTTTGTCGAAATGTTTATGTTGGTTGTCATTCGGAATGACATAGCCCGGCTCGATATCTCTTGCATCAATCAGCACATGAAAATGCCCTACACCCTGGCGCTTATCCGTTGATGGCGCGAGAGGCATACCTTCTACTTTGAATTTAAGCGTGAAGGTGGTCGGCAAGGTGTCGCCATCGCGTGGCTCGATGAAGTCAACTGATTGCGCGTTGGCATACGCAGCGGTCAAAGAAAATAAGATACCAATACTGAGTTGCTGAAGTCGTTTCATGTTTCAACCTTTGCTAGCGTGAGAAAGATGGGTGGTATGCAGCCGTGCTTGCCGCGCGGCAGTCGAAATGAGTCGGGTACGCCGCTGTTGGTTACGCTGAAACCAAACCGGCGGACCTGCTGTACTGCGTCGCTTTTTTTGCTGGAATGAGCGCTGTTTGCCTCGCAGATCATCATGCGAGAGTGGGGCGCTCGGGTCGCGCACGTAACCAAACGATCGATTCGCAGCAGCAATCTCGCGGCTGTAATCGTATTCTGCTTCCGCGATATCGTCGGCTACCGAGCGTATTGCATCGAACGAATCATCAACCCCATCCAGCTTGGCGGCTTCAGCCACCTCTTTGGCTTGCTGCTGCATTTGCTCTTTGAGTTTTTCTGCCAGCATTTGCTGATTCACCTCGGTTTTAAGCACCGAGAGATAGCCTTGCAATTTGCCGTACAGCTTGCCTGTGACACGAGCAACTGCAGGCAAACGCTCCGGGCCGATCACCACCAGTGCAACAGCACCGATCAGCGCTAGTTTAGTTAACCCCAGATCAATCAAGTTTAACTCCGCTTGCCGCAGACAATATCCAGTAGTTCACTGTTACGCGTACCATCAACTACCGGGCGCCAATCATCTTCGCTATCGTTGCTGCTGACCTTGTTACCCTTGAGATAGGGTTCAGAAAAAAATTCACCTGAAAGATTTCGAAACTGACGCGCCTCGCATTTGTATTCTTTATGTGCGCGATTCGATAACACGCCATTCAGTGGAAAGCTGTAGCTCAGCATCTCCCACACCGAGACCGTACCACCACTGGTATGAATGGTCTTGTCGTCGTAATAAAACTCGGCTTTACCATTATCGCCGTAGAGTACCCACTCTGCCTGAGCAATACTGGAGACCAGCATTAACCCCATCAGTAATTTTTTCATGGGTTGGTCTCCTCCGTGTGGGTGTTTCGTTCGGGCGCCGCCCAAAGGCGGTACAAGTAAATACTCGGAAAAATCAATGCAAACACATACGCACTGATCGTCAACCACCAGCCCTCCAGCCCCAGCCTTGGGCCGAGCAGGTGGCGAAACAGCAAATACAGTACAAACGCCAGCGAGAAATAAATAATCTTCTGGCGGGATTTCAGCGTCATCGGATCATCGTTACAACGAGTTGACGAAAGCGATCAAATCCTCGCGCTCTTGTTTGGAGAAACCCGCAAACAAATCACGCGATGCCTGCGCCTCACCACCATGCCAGAGGATCGCCTCCAGCACATTGCGAGCGCGGCCATCATGCAGCAAGTTGGTGCTGCCATTCACTTGTGCCGATAAACCGATGCCCCACAGTGGCGCGGTACGCCAATCGCGTGGACCTGCCTTGAAATCGGGCCGACCATCCGCCAAGCCCGCTCCCATGTCATGCAGCAGCATGTCGGTATAGGCACGAAAAGTCTTTTTCGATATTTGCGGCAGGGCGGGGAACTCACCGGTTTTTAGTTCCGGAATATGACATTGCGCGCAGCGTGCTTGAGTGAATAACTGACCGCCTCGAATCACTTGCGGATCATCTTGATTACGCTGTGCCGGTGCATCAAGTGCAATTTGCCAGAAGTGCAGTTCATCCCATGAATAATCAAGCAGCTCGGGTTTATTCCCCGGCGGCATAGCACGGCACAGTGTTTGAACTGGTGGACAATTTTCTTCAATGTAGAGTGAAGAGGTAACACCCATATCACCATGAAATGCAGCCGCAATTTGCTGCTTGACTGTAGGCTGGTTCGCTTTCCAGCCGAAGCGGCCGAGCACGGTGCGCTTGTTGATATCGTCGCGCACATAATTCGGGCGACCATTCAGGCCAACCGTCTGCTGCATCTTGGCGAGCGCCAGAATATCTTCTTCTGTCACAGCTTCCAGATAGCCCGCCCCGAACACCACTTGCGTGTTGCGTAGCGAAGTCATGACCGTGGAATCAATCGGTCCGAAATTCGGCTTCTCCAGCCGAACCGACGGTTTTCTCAACTCCACGACCGTGCCGTCCGGCAGCGTCACAGGCAAGGGTACCCAGTCGATATAGAGCTCAGCTTCACCCGGCTTCAGGTTTTCTTTCAGGCCGACATTCACGCCGAACACTTGTAGCTGATCACCGTAATTTGGGTGGGGTAGCGGGCCGCCGTCGGGCCCTTCACCAGGTATCGACAGTCTTAATAGCTGTTGGAATGCGATGGCGCCGGGCTGGTCAAAGGTTCGGCCGCGTCCGGCTTGCACATGGCAACCGACGCAGGAGTTCGCCAGAAACGTCGGGCCTAATCCCCACTCGCCACCGAGCAGCGGAAATACCACCCAAGGTGCTTTGAACTGCTTTTCGCCATTGCGGAATTTACGCAGCTCGCCATGCGACAAGCCCGGTACCGGCTGCATATACGCCTCATTCGGCGGTATCGGCTTGGGCGTTGAGCGCGTTACTTGTGATTGCGAAACCACCGGTAGCAGCAGCGCGACCAATGCGCAAAAGCTGGCAAAAGATAATGCCCATAATGCCGGGCGCTGGCGAGACGATGGGTTATCTGCAACTGCGTTGAGATTAGCGCGATTACTCATAGCTTGAGGATGGATTATTTTGTTAGAGCTTTTCAGCTTGTTTTTTATCACCACAGTCAGCTTACCAGAACATCGGCATAAAAAAACCGGCAGCGCGAGCTGCCGGTTAATGATTCAGGTTCACAGGGAGATCAACCAGCATCGGTGACGATTAATCCAGTGCGCAAACCCGCTCACCCTTCGGAGATCAACATCAGCACTTCTGTTCCATCTTGCACGATTTGTAAGCCTCGTCTTTATCTACGACACCCTCACAGGCCTCTTTGACATTCAGCTTCGCATTGCGGCAGGCGGTACCCAAAGCCACCATGGAATCGCTTGCCGCGTTTTTCATGTCACAGAAATAATCCTGCTGTTTTTTGGCATCTGCGCAGGTGCCGACACGCGTTTTTTTCTCACCGTGGTGATCAGCCACCGCGATACCCCCGACTGACAACAGCATCAGTCCCAACATTACCGTGCTTCTTATAGATTTCATTATTCCTTCCTCCTGTTCTCAATCGATAACGCAGCGTGCGAACGTATGCCGGCGAACCGGCACACGTTCACCTCACTGCTTTAGCCGATCTCGAACTCCCGACCTTCTTTGGCGATGTAGCCATACGCAGCGTTGCTGCGCTGGCCGCCCATAGCCAGGTATTCGGCCTTCATCTTCGCGATCATGTCGTTGTCGAACGGCGTGGTCATCGCGTCGGCTGCCATCTTCTGTGCATCGAGACGGTACAGCTTGGCCGAGTTGAGGCCGAAGATCTTGTTCTTGACGGAGCCGCGGCCCTCGCCAAGTTTGATCTTCCAGCCCTGGCTCTTCATGATGTCGTCCGGGATCTCGAGGCGACGCATTGCCTCGATCTGCCACTGCGGCGAGCCGTACCAGACCGAGTCGGTACCCCATACCACACGATCCGGACCCATCAGGTTGACCAGCTGGCCGACAAACGCCGCGCAGAAGCGTGGGTTGGTGACTGCTGTCGAGGCAAACACCGAACCAAGTTCTGCGTAAACGTTGTTGACGCCGAACTTCTCCGGAATACGTGCCAAGTCGGTGGACCACTGGATGTAGCCGTTCTTCTCGAACTGCGCCATTTCCAGCTCGGGTGGATCTGCCAGCCAAGGACGCAGCGCTGAGTGATAGATCACGAAGTTCATCTTCGGCCAGTCTTTTGCAGCCTTGCCGAGATCGTTCACGGTCGCATGTTCCCACGTACCTGCGAATGCCTTCTCGTAGTCACGTGGCATCAAACCCTTGTGGATACAGATGGTGTTGATGCCTGCCTTCAAAGATTTCTCGTAGAAGGGGTACATCAACTTCTCGTCGTCCAGGCGCCATGCAAACTTGGAAGGACCGAACGGGTCACCAATCGTGTACGACTTCCAGGACACCGGCTTCAACTCTTCGATCGCGCGATCAACTTCATCCATCCAGTTCGGATACTTCGGCGTGATCACCGCGTGGCCGAGCATACGCACGGTACCCGCCATCTTGTTCACAGCACGGCAAGCGTTTTGGATCGCGTCATTCGACAGCAGCCACCAGTTCGGGTCATCAAACGGTGCGCCCGACAGCAGGGCAACCGAGGTGTCCGAATCAAGGAAGATT
>CAZZMV010000105.1:0-6543 GCA_964655425.1 uncultured Bifidobacterium sp. | reverse complement strand
AAAATTCTGCTAGCTAGCCTACAATAAAACTTTGTATAAATTACGATGAATCATCCAATGACGAACGATGGATTGATGTATAGTTTCGCGCCATAGTCTTTTGCGGTCTGGTGGAACGGAACGTGCTCACAGATTTCCAAACCGCTATGCATGCCGAAATAAGAGGAGTGTCTGAACATTTCAGTCTTATAAATTCCCATACCACCAAATGCAGACTGCACCTCGAGCCAACCTCGGAGCGAAGTAAAGTCAATGTTAGCCGCACTGTTTGCATAAAATTTTAACATCTCGGCCTCATCCATCACCCGAGGGGCATTTAGCATCAACAGATTAAAATCATCGGGCATCAGCGCTTCATGTCTCAGCGCCCATAGGTCATAGTACCGAGCTCTGTGAACGGGAAAAACAGCATCCCAGCAGTCACTGAAACCAAAATTTGCAACAAATGCATCGTGGACATCTTCAATACGATCACCCACTATTCCATCGAGATCGCAAACACAAAAAAAATCTGGCGATTCTGAGAGTAGGGTTTGATGAAGTATATTTCTGGCATACGCCAATCGCTGCGCACGTAAAGGAAAAATTTCATCAAGTCCGGTCGTAGAAGACAGCTTTAAAAGACCCTGTTCTTCACAGCCGAGTAGATACTCCTTCGTCCCATCAGTCGAGTCATTCTCAAATACATGGAGCGAAAACGAACCAAAATTCGACCCAAGTACATGGATCAGTTCGATTGTGCTCTTTAAGGAACCGACGCAGTTCCTGGCACACCCAACGAAACTGATCGATTTAGTTTTCAGGTCAGTTTTGATTTCTTGCACCGAAGCAGGGCGCACAGGATCAAAACGGGTGTCAATACCAATGTCGGCTTCAAACTTTCCGACAAGCTCGATAAAATAGTGGGCATATGTTTGCGGCTTTTTAAATTCAAACCTGAACTGCGTGTCGGCGGTGTATTTTTTTGCCGGGATCGGCTCCCATTCCATCCTTTCTCGAGCATGACTCCCGAGGATGTTGACGTCCAAAACTCCGGACAAAGACGGGATAACCACCAGATCCCGCATAAAATCACAGTGGGTATTCGACAACGCAAATTCTTTTCGGTGGATGAAATTCATTTTCTCCCAATGATGAATTCAGGATTCACGTAAAACTTAGCCCCCTGTAAAGCTGCTTTCTGATGGAACCCGATATGCTCACAGACTTCATGATCACCCTCCGATCCGAAGTAGTTCGACCAAGCAAACGAACTCGTCTTGTAAATCCCCATACCGCCAAAAGCTGAATCTACCTCTAACCAGCCACGCATAGTTTCAAATTTTAATTTTCTGAACTTACCGACCTGAAATTCAAGAATATCTTGATAAGTGATTACTGATGGCGTTTGATTAGAAGCTAGCTCGAAATCCTTTTGGGCAAGCCGGCCATGCCTAAAGGCGTACAAATCGTAAAAGCCAGGTGCAGTGATGGGAAAAACGGCATCCCACGCGGGCTCGTATAAAAAGTTAGACAAAAAGCCTCGCTCCAACTCGGGCGAAGCGGAGCCAAGTACGCCATCAAGATCAGCCATGCAAAAATAATCGGCGCCAGTATTTCGAGCAAACGACAAAAGCGCATTTCTGGCAAAAGCAAGGCGTTGTGTACGCTTCGGAAGGAACACATCCAACCCAGAGTATTGGATCAAATTTACACGACGTGAATCGTGTAAATCCCTCAAGATCTGATCCGTACCGTCGGTGGAGTCGTTTTCGACAATGGCTATTTGATGATCTGCAAAACTTCTTCCGAGCAGCTCGAATAGCTCTATGGCCTCCATCACCGATTGATGACAATTTCGGGCACAACCCAAAAAAACGATACGGTGCTTACCTGTCAACGCCCGGACAAATATCTCGTCAAATTGCGGCGTAATGAAGGTGAATCTCGGGTGAAACTCATTACCAATCTGTGGGGTAGCAATGATGTTCAGCTTGAAATGAGCGTAATTAGCGGGTTGTCGAAAACTAAAGATAATTCGACCCACCTCAATTTTCTTTTCTGCTGGAATCCGCTCCCAACCAACATCCCCCCGCGCATGAGTTCCAAAAATATCCGCATCAAAAAGCTCTGATGAGCCTTGGACCCGCTCGACAACGATAGATGTAACAAACCTGAATGCATCATTCGTATACTCAAGGTACTGCTGATTGTGCGCAGGCCTTTTTAGCGGATACTCAAGGCTAGACATGACTTTTGGTACGCGAAGTCAAACTTCCCTTATGACGCTTTATCATACGGAAAAGTTGGCAAGTGATATTTGATGAAATCAGACTTGGATTTACCAAACCCCTCGATCTGCAAGTCATAATGAAACACATGAAGCGGCTCTAGATCAAATTGGATAATGTAGTCGCGGTACTCAAACGTACACTGTGTAAAAATATCTGGGCCTAGCTCTACATAATGCAAGGGATATTCTGATACTGAGCCGTCAGGCAATACCTTGCCTACCGCATCTTTAGGATGTCGGGCGGGATGTCGCTTGAGCTGTTCAAACTTTTCATCAAGCAAGGCATGGCTTCTATCGTACAAACGTTGTGTGAGCGGTGTTTGAGGTTTGAAAATAAATGCCACATGCCCAATAAAACGATGGTAGTGCTCTTTATAGAGCGCCAACTCAGCAGTATTGTCGAAATTAGGATTCATCGCCACTTGACTAGCAGATGAAATTGGATAGCCAAGCGCCATCGCCTCGCTATTTCTCAACGTTTCAAAAGCTTGGTCCCAAGGCTTGTACGTGAATTTAACGTCGGTATATCCACCACCATAGTGGTGCATCAGATAGATGCGAAGGTAATCTGATTTGTTTGTCTGACTCAGGTAGGGCAGCGCGGAGTGAAACGGCGCTTCGGGAAGTTCCCATTTCTGATAATTTCTGTGATCTACAAATACGCCGGCACAGCGGCTGTTGCTGAGTATCGAGATTATTTCAGCAACCCGGTCCATGGGTATTTGATCATCACCGGGCCACATGAAAAAAATGTATTCCCGATCCAGCCCGTTTATACTGTTCACCATGACACGCTCAGCCTAAAAAATTTATTGGAATCAAAATAACAAGATGAAAAAAAAGACAGCCATTGTGACCGGCATAACGGGGCAAGATGGCCCTTACCTAGCAAAATTTTTGCTGGAAAAAGATTATAAAGTATATGGTCTTTGCAAGACACATTCCTCGCCAAATCTAGAAAACCTCTTGTATTTGGGAATAGAAAATGGCGTCGAATTAGCAGTAGGCGACGTTGCTAATGAGCGCGACATCAACGATCTGATAAAAGCCACCAAGCCAGATGAGTTTTATAACCTTGCCGGACAAAGCTTTGTCGGTGCTAGCTGGGATCTGAACAAACTGACAACCGAAGTTAATGCGATCGGGCCACTGAATATCCTTAACTCAATCAAGCAGCACAGTCCTCACACTCGATTTTATCAAGCCTCCACATCAGAAATATTTGGAAGCAGCAGGCCATCGTCGGGCGGGCGTCACGATGAACAAAGTAGTTTCAGGCCCAGAAATCCCTACGGTTCGTCAAAGCTTTTTGCGCATTGGCTGACGATTAATTTTCGTGAAAGTCACGGCCTTCACGCTAGTAACGGCATTTTGTTCAATCACGAATCTCCAATTAGAGGAAAAGAGTATGTCACCAGAAAAATTTCTGATGGCGTCGCAAGAATCAAACTCGGCTTGGAAGACAGCATTACATTAGGCGACCTAAGCCCCAAGCGCGACTGGGGTTATGCCGGTGATTATGCAGAAGCAATGTGGTTAATGCTGCAGTTGGACGCGCCCGATGATTTCATTGTGGCCACCGGCGAGTTGCACTCTATCAGCGATTTCTTGCGAATAGCTTTTGAGCATGCCGGCATCTCAAATTGGGAGACATTCGTTAAAAGCGATCCACGGTTTAAACGACCCACAGAAATTTTTAGCCTATGTGGTGATGCAAAAAAGGCTGAGACTGTGTTGGGCTGGAAAAGAAAAGTTCAATTCGATGAGCTGGTAAAGATGATGGTCGATGCTGATATCCGACGATATCAAAACAAGCCGTAAATGCATGGCCGATCAATTTCTCTACTGCTGTAGTTTTTTTAAGGTATCAGTCAATGCGCTTTGGAGGTCGTAGCTCGTGCGTAGCTGTAGTTCGTTGGCAGCACGAGTGACATCCGGGATGTAGCGCACTCGCTCGGCAGACGGCCCTGTTGCCGGGATTTTCAAGATACGTACTTTGCTATGGGTGCCAGCGAGCTTTGCAACAAGGTTCGCAAGGTCACCAATGGCTATCGGCTCCGCAGATCCGACGTTATAAGCGCGCGACGCGGTATCCTTGAGCAGCATCGTCGTTAACCAGCGAGCAAGATCTTCTTGATGCATGTAGGTACGCTGCGGAGTGCCGTCGCCTTTAACTACAATCTCATTACCCGCCAAGGCATCGCGAATAAAATTCCCTACTGCGAAATTACCATCCAACGGTAAATCGGGACCAACGAATGCAAAACAACGAGCAATGACGATGTTGAATCCATATTGGTTTTCGTACAATGCGGCCAAATGCTCGGCAGCGCGCTTGGCGACACTGTAGGCATTTTCTGGGTTGAGCGGGTCCGGCATGCCGTTGTAGTTCTCTGATAACGCAGCCAGTGTAGGTGGCTGCGGGCCGTAAACGCCACCAGAGCTCGTCAATAGCAACCGCTTTGCGCCACAGCGCACAGCAAGATCCAGTATGTTGCGGGTTCCCGCAACGATCTGGTCATACCGTTGTAGGGGCGACAATGCCAAACCTTTGGTCGAATCAGTCGCCGCATGCAAAATGTGACTATAGTCGGATGCAGGCAAGCTCTCTGGACGCTGAACGTCTGCCGCCAACACACGCGCGGGCAGCTGTTTAAGCAGGTGGCCACAATCATCATTAAATCTCGCTGGATCTCGGCTAATGAATGTCAGCTGGGCTCCGGAGATTTCCGGGATGGGGTTCGCTACCCAATACCGGAGCAGCGCTTTTCCGAAAAAGCCCGTACCGCCTGTAATAAGTATATGCATTGCTAATCGTTCAGACATTTTCTCCATCGTCGAAGCGCAAGCCGTCGAGGTAATCGATTTCCGGCGTCATTCGATCGATAGGATTGGACATCATCGAGCCAGTTTCGGTGATTCGGCTTGATATCTTCGGAAAATACGTCTGATCTGGATCGATGTGAACAACAAAAGCGCACAAGCCTCGCTGATGGAAATGTCGGAGGAAATGCTCGTCTTTTTCAAACCCGCGATTGACATGAACCACAGGCACATCCCAGGCAGTGAATAACTTCTCCCACTGCGGCAAGCCCAAGCCAGATCGACGATCGCAACCTAGGTACTTCCCTCCAAAGTAATTTATCTGCGTCATGCGTATTGACGCATGGCCTTGGTCGTGAAATACGAACATCTTGAGATTTAATTGATTGATTTCTGCTGTGCCGACTTCTTGCATATTTTGTGCAAAGCCGCCATCACCTTCAATCAAAATCGTTCGCCGCTGGTTGTTAGCAGCAAGACACGCCCCTATGGCACCAGACAACCCATAGCCCATGGATGCCAAGGATTTATTCGTCAACATACGTTGACCTAGACGCTGCTTGTAGAGCTGCATGGATAAGGTAAACGCGCTACCGCTGCTGCAAGGGATAACGAGATCGTCAGAGCTCGTCAAAGTCTCCAGCGTAACAATAAAATCATAGGGCGAAATGTACTTATCGCCAGTGGTGTTGACTTGCTCAACTCTTGGCACGGCTGAACGCACTTGCTGCGCATAGCCGAGCCACGCATCATGTCGCGATAGCTGAGCGGATGCGAAACGTTTGATGAAGTCGTCGGCATCGGCACAGATCTTTACATCGACTGCCGGATGCCCTTTGTTAAGTTCGGCTGGATCAATTTCTACCTGAATGACATCCGCTGCTCTGCCAAAGTCTTGCCAGTTAAATCCTGTGTGTTGGCTCCATTACTCCAAGAGTAAGTATAAGGACTTACACCACCAGTAACGCTCAAATCTATAGCTCCTGTAGAACCTTGGAAACAAAGTACATCTGTTTTAACAGCACTGCTGGAAAGGACTGATGGCTGACTTATTGTTGCAGAAACAGTTGTTGCACAACCATTGGCATCGGTAACTGTAAACGTATATGATCCTGCAGCCAAACTAGTCTGTGCAGGCACTACCGAATAAGGAGCAGTACCACCGGTTGCAGTTACAGTTACGCTTCCGTTGTTTCCACCATTACAAGACACATTGGTCTGACTGATACCTGCAGTCAAAGGAGAAGGCTGAGTAATGGTAATGCCTTTGTAGGTAACACAACCATTATCATCAACTACAAATACTGTGTAGTCACCTGCAGCAAGATTGGTTCTTGCCAGCGGAGTATTGCCAGTCACCACTCCAGTACAAATACAGATACGACCAGCTATGTTAAGGCAAGTACCAGTGCAATTGGCACAGAATTGCGCACATCCAACTGTACTTC
>CAZZMV010000104.1:0-6543 GCA_964655425.1 uncultured Bifidobacterium sp. | reverse complement strand
ATCGAGCTGTGCTGCCAGCGAAAAATTCCGCTGGTGTTTTTGCAGAACATTACCGGCTTCATGGTCGGCCGCAAATACGAGAATGAGGGTATCGCGCGCCATGGTGCAAAGATGGTGACTGCAGTTGCCACCGCTCAGGTACCAAAATTCACGGTGATCATTGGCGGCAGTTTTGGTGCGGGGAACTATGGCATGTGCGGTCGCGCGTTCGGCCCGCGCATGCTGTGGATGTGGCCGAATGCGCGTATCTCGGTGATGGGTGGTGAACAGGCAGCGTCGGTGCTGGCGACTGTCAAGCGCGATGGTATCGAAGCCAAAGGCGGCAGTTGGAGTGCCGAGGAAGAAGCGCAGTTCAAAGCACCGATTCGTGCGCAATACGAGCACCAAGGCCATCCGTACTACGCCAGCGCGCGCTTATGGGACGACGGCGTGATTGATCCGGCAGATACGCGCACCGTTTTGGCACTCGGCTTGTCCGCTGCGTTGAATGCGCCGATTGCCGAGACCAAGTTCGGTCTGTTCAGAATGTAATCCGCCTCGCGATGAATCAGCTCACACAAACGGATTGGGTCACGCGCAGCTTGGCCAGTGTCTGGCACCCTTGCACGCAGATGCAGCATCATGAAACGCTGCCACTGCTGGCGATCAGTCACGGCAAAGGCGCCTGGCTGTTTGACTATGAAGGTCGACGCTACCTGGATGCCGTGAGCTCTTGGTGGGTGAATCTATTTGGCCATGCCAATGCTCGCATCAATGCCGCGCTGACAGATCAGCTAGAAAAACTCGAGCACGCCATGCTGGCGGGGTTCACGCACGCGCCCGTCATCCAGCTATCCGAGCGACTTGCAGCCAAAACTCATCACGCGCTTGGGCACTGTTTTTTTGCTTCCGATGGCGCCTCGGCCGTCGAGATCGCACTGAAGATGAGTTTTCATGCGTGGAGAAATGCCGGGCAGTCGCACAAACAGGAGTTCGTTTGTCTCGCCGGTAGCTATCACGGTGAAACTGTCGGCGCGCTCGGCGTGACCGATGTGCCGATTTTCACAGAGGCTTACGGTGGCATGTATCGTCGTGCGCATGTGGTGGCATCGCCCGCAGCAGTCGGCGAGACAGACGCGATCACCGCCATGCGAACGCTGCTGGCACGACGTGCAGATCAAATTGCTGCAGTGATTGTCGAGCCGTTAGTGCAATGCGCCGGCGGTATGGCCATGTATGCGCCCGGTTACTTGAGTGATTTACGTGCGCTCTGCGATGAATTTTCAGTACATCTGATTGCAGATGAAATCGCAGTGGGTTGTGGCCGCACCGGTAGTTTCTTTGCATGTGAGCAGGCAGAAATCTGGCCGGACTTCATTTGCCTGAGCAAGGGAATCAGTGGCGGCTATTTGCCGCTGTCCTTGGTGATGACGACAGACCAGATCTATCAGGCTTTTTATCATCCCGATATTGCTCGCGCATTTTTACATTCGCATTCCTATACCGGCAATCCACTGGCCTGCCGTGCAGCACTCGCGACACTGGATATTTTTGATGAAGACGATGTGCTGCAAAAAAATCAGCAGCGCGCAAAAAAACTCGGTGAAGCGCTGGCCCGCGTGGCCAAGCACCCCAGTGTCAGCAACGCCCGGCAGACCGGCATGATCTGCGCCTTTGATGTTCAGTCTGATATTGATGCTGGATTTTCGAGGTGGTTTTTTTCTGAAGCCTTGAAGAATGAATTGCTGTTACGACCGATCGGCAACACGGTGTATTGGATGCCGCCGTATGTGGTGTCGGATGAAGAGATTGAGTTACTGGGTGACGTGACACTGAAAGTTTTAGATAACTTGCCGGGATCCATTGACTCTAAAAGAATGAAATAAACGGGACAGTCAGCATGTTCAAAAAAATTCTGATCGCTAATCGCGGTGAGATTGCCTGCCGTGTCGCCGCGACTGCGCGGCGCTTGGGTATACGTACGGTGGCGGTTTACTCGCAGGCAGACGCGCATGCGCAGCATGTGGCGATGTGTGATGAAAGCGTACTGATTGGCCCCGCGCCCGCCAAAGAAAGTTATCTGCAAATAGAGCGCATCATTGCAGCTGCGCTTGACACAGGCGCCGAAGCGATTCACCCGGGCTATGGTTTTTTATCCGAGAACGAGGCCTTTGCCACGGCATGTGAAGCGCATGGCCTGGTCTTCATCGGGCCGCCAGCGTCAGCGATTCGCGCGATGGGCTCGAAGTCAGCGGCTAAGGCGCTGATGGAAAAGGCCAAGGTGCCTTTGGTGCCTGGCTATCACGGCGAACAGCAACAACCAAAATTTCTGCGTGAGCAAGCCGACGCGATCGGTTACCCGGTGCTATTAAAGGCCAGCGCGGGTGGCGGTGGTAAAGGTATGCGTGTCGTCGAGCGCAGTGAAGACTTCGAGGCAGCATTAGCGTCTTGTCAGCGTGAAGCCATCAATAGCTTTGGTGACGATCGTGTGCTGGTTGAAAAATACTTGCAGCGGCCACGCCATATCGAAATTCAAGTGTTTGCGGATACCCACGGTAATTTTGTGCATTTGTTCGAGCGTGACTGCTCGGTACAGCGTCGGCATCAGAAGGTATTGGAAGAAGCGCCGGCGCCGGGCATGACAGCTGCACGACGGCAGGCGATGGGCGAGGCGGCGGTAAATGCAGCGCGCGCAGTGGGTTATGTCGGCGCGGGCACCGTGGAATTCATTGCCAACCAGGATGGCAGTTTTTATTTCATGGAGATGAATACGCGGCTGCAGGTTGAGCATCCGGTGACCGAGATGATTACCGGCACTGATCTGGTCGAGTGGCAGCTGCGTGTTGCAGCCGGTGAGCCCTTGCCGATGCAGCAGAGCGAATTGCAAATTCAGGGTCATGCGATCGAGGCGAGAATTTATGCCGAGAACCCTGAAAAAGGTTTTCTGCCGTCCATTGGCACGTTGCAGCATGTCTGTTTTCCCGAGGCGGTCGCATTTACCCACGGCGCAGTGCGCATTGACGCGGGCGTACGGCAGGGCGATGCCATCACCCCGTATTACGATCCCATGATTGCCAAGCTGATCGTGCATGGTAACGATCGTGCGCAAGCGCTCTCGCGCATGCAGCAAGCGCTGCAGGCGATCGAAATTGTTGGGCCAGCTACCAATGTCGGCTTTCTGCAGCGACTGATCGCGACCAATGCGTTCACATCAGCGGATTTGGATACCGGTTTAATTGAGCGGTATCACGACGTGTTATTTCCCGCGCCAGCAACACTCCCCGTCGCGATGCTTGCTTTGTGGGTCGCCAAATTAGCGATGCCTGAACAGGTCGGATCTGACCCCTGGGATTCACCGCACGGGTGGCGCTTGAATGGCAGCTATCGTCGTGATTTACGGTTTGATTGCGATGAGCAAGACCATCAACTCACGCTCGACTATCAGCGGGATGGCTGGTGTATGACTTATCAGTCACAGCCAGTGATGCTGACTGACATCAAAATCGATGGCGCGACGGTATCGCTGCAACTCGCGCAACAAGCTGTTGTCGGCCGCGTCATTCGTGATGGTGATCGGTTTCATGTGTTCTGGCAGGGTCAGCATCGCGTGCTGCAATGGAGTGATCCGATTGCGCATGCAGGTGAGCATGAGGCAGAGGGCGGTCGTTTAACCGCGCCGATGCCGGGCAAGATCGTACAACTGATGGTGAGCGCTGGCGAACACGTCACCAAAGGTGCGCCGCTGTTGATCATGGAAGCAATGAAAATGGAGCACACCATTAGCGCGCCGGCCAACGGTAGGGTCGAGACGTTGAACTACGCCGTCGGCGACCAAGTCGCAGAAGGTGCGCAGTTGTTATCGTTTGTCGCAGAGGGCAGCTGAGATGGGTCTGCCAACTCAAGTCAAATTAGTCGAAGTAGGCCCACGCGATGGCTTGCAGAATGAAAAGCAAACCATTCCGGTCGAGGTTAAGCGCGACTTGGTCAATCGTTTGTCAGCAGCCGGCTTTCCCAATATAGAAGCTGCATCGTTTGTATCGCCGAAATGGGTACCGCAAATGGCCACGTCGACAGAATTGATGGCGGCTATCACTCGTCGGCCAGAGACACTTTACTCGGCCTTGGTGCCGAACATGAAGGGTTTCGATGCAGCACTCACCGCACGCGCTGATGAAGTTGTGATCTTCGGCGCTGCGTCCGAGGCTTTCTCGCAAAAAAATATCAACTGCTCGATTGCCGAATCAATTGAACGATTTCGTGAAGTCGCTGCAGCGACCAAGAAACACAAGCTACGCTTGCGCGCTAGTGTCAGCTGCGCACTCGGTTGTCCGTATCAAGGTGAGGTGAGTCCTGCGGCGGTCGCCGATGTTGTCGCTCGATTACGTGATTTGGGCTGTGACGAGATTGATATTGCGGACACCATCGGTGTTGGTACAGCGTCCAAGGTCCAGCAGGTGTTCGATCATGTTGCCAAAGAATTTCCCTTATCTCAGCTAGCGGGACATTTTCATGACACTTATGGCCAGGCGCTGACGAACATTTATGCAGCACTCAGTGTGGGTGTCAGTATTTTCCATGCCTCGGTGGCAGGGCTTGGCGGATGTCCGTATGCAAAAGGCGCAACAGGCAATGTAGCGACAGAGGACGTGTTGTATCTTCTCGATGGTCTGGGTATTTCTACAGGAGTCGATATCAATGCGGTTGTCGATGCGGGGCAATTCATTTCAAAACATCTCGGTCGGCCATCGACCAGTCGCGCGGGTAATGCAATTGCTGCGCGTCGCACTTCGGAGCTCACTGCATGAAAGACACCCTGAAACCCGGCCTTCGTTTCGAATGGCAAACCACCATACCGCCGCGCTCGGTCGTACCAGAGTTGTACGGCGAGCATATCGAGTTCGCACGCGATATGCCGGAAGTATTAGCCACCGGTTACATGGTGGGCTTGATGGAGTTGGCTTGCGCGCGCGCCATCATGCCGTATCTCGATTGGCCGGCCGAGCAAAGTTTGGGTACCCATGTAAGCTTTTCGCATCTTGCGGCAACACCACCGGGCCTGACCATGACGGTACGTGGCGAACTAATCGCTGTCGAAGGCCGTCGGGTTCGTTTTCGCGTCGAAGCCTGGGATGGTCACGACAAGATCAGCGAGGGCGAGCATGAGCGCGCGGTCGTCATCACGGACAAGTTCAACGCCAAGCTCGACGAAAAAAAACAGCGCGCGAAAAACTGAGTCCATGACGGAAGTTCGTGCGCCGTTTAATCCTGAAACCCATGCCGGGCCGCTACCGACCCCATGCATCGGGGTCTGTGTCATGCACGAGCAGACCAAGCTATGCACCGGCTGTCTGCGAACCATCGATGAGATTATTGATTGGGGCATGGCATCGGAAGAGCGTAAGCGACAGATCTGGATCGCACTTGAGCACCGGCGCGCAGTCCGCTGAGCTGCGCTGATGCAGTCGCAGAAGGTATACCAACCACAACAAGCGATCACGGGTGCGGCCTTTAGCGCCCGGTTCAAGCTGCTGGCCACGTTGGTCAGTGTGGGTTTGGTCGGCTATGTACTGAGTTTTTTACTGCGGTATCCCGCTGTATCCGAGCTGGCTCAGTTGGGCTTGCTGGTGGCGATTGCAGTGGTTCTGCTGTGCTGGCGTGATTTTCTGCGCGCCACACTCACCATAGACGCGGTCGGCATCCGCCAAAGTGGCTGGCTGCCGCAGCATGTGGTTTGGGATGATGTGCGCGGCGCGCGATTGATCGGCCAGCATCGGCTGGGCTGGCTGCTACCGCCGCGACTGGCGGTGCGCACCGGTACCGGTTTTTGTACTTTCAACTGCGGCTCGAACGAGCTGCTGAACGAATTACAACGCATTTCACTAGCTTACCAACTGAAACCATGAAGCTGCCACCGTCAATGCATATTCTCGAGCGTGGCTGGCTCTCGTCGAACAATGTGCTGTTTACCGGCAAGCAGCGCACCGCCTTGGTCGATACCGGTTATTGCGCGCATCAAACGCAAACCCTGGCGCTGGTTCAGCATGTACTCAAAGCGAGACCGCTGGATGCTGTCTACAACACGCATTTGCATTCCGATCATTGCGGCGGCAATCGAATCTTGCAGCAGCATTACCCGGCGCTGCGTACCTATGTCCCGGCGGCGGAATTTGCCCGGGTGAATAACTGGTCTCGGATGAAACCTACGTTTGCCGCCACGGGTCAGCATTGCGAAGAATTTCACGCACATGCCTCAGTTCACCCAGACGATGAAATTGAATTGGGCGATCTGACTTGGCAGGCGCTTTATGCGCCTGGCCATCATCCCTATTCTTATGTCTTGTTCAATCAAGCGCATGGCATCCTGATCTCGGCAGACGCCTTGTGGGAAAAAGGGTTTGGCGTCGTATTCCCGGCACTCGATGGCTACGGCGGCTTTAAGGAAGTACGTGCGACACTTGATTTGATCGATGACTTGTCACCCGCCATGGTGATACCCGGTCATGGGCGGCCATTTACCGATGTGAAAGCAGCGCTGCGTGAAGCTTATTCGCGCATCGGCTATCT
>CAZZMV010000103.1:0-6602 GCA_964655425.1 uncultured Bifidobacterium sp. | reverse complement strand
TGATTCTTCATGCGACCCGCAGGAGTGCCCCCATGAAAGGCATCGTTTTCCGCGAGTTCATCGACATGGTGGAGTCGCAATTTTCTTTGGAAACCGCCGACGCCATTATTCAGGCCTCGTCGCTGTCTACGCACGGCGCATACACCACGGTCGGCACCTACCCTCATCAAGAGATGGTGGATCTGGTAGCCAATCTATCCGAGCGCACAGGCATCGCGGTGCCGGCACTATTGCAGCACTTTGGTCGACACTTGTTCAGTCGTTTTGTTGAAATACACCCCAACTTCACCAACGCGTTTACGGATGTGTTCTCGCTATTAAACGCACTGGAGCACACCATTCACGTCGATGTGAACAAGCTTTACCGCGATGCCGAATTACCTACCTTCAGCTACGAGCAAGACGACCAGCAGCACATGGTATTCGTCTATCGTTCGCGCCGGCAGATGGCCGATTTCGCTCATGGTCTGATTGAGGGCTGCATCGACCACTTCAAAGAAAGCATCACCATTCAGCGCGCTGATTTACCGCCGATGGATGGCGAAGCCCAGACGCGGTTTACCTTGGTGCGCACCGCGCATGGCCACGCCTGAGGAATTACTTCAACGCCGGCTTGCGCGCGAGATTAGCGCGCGCCAACAAGCCGAGACGCTGCTCGAGCAAAAAAGTTTGGAGCTATACATTGAGGCGCAAGAGCGGCAAGCGGCGCTACAGCAATTACAAGAAAGCGAGGAGCGCTACCGACAGATCGTCGAAATGTCACCCGACGCCATTCTGGTGGAGCTCGGTGGCTCGCTGGTATTCGCCAATAGTGCGGCGCGGCGTATGTTTGCCGAAAATAGTGGTCGTCAGCTACTCGGCTTGAGCTTGAATGATCTTGGTCTGCAAGCCGATGTAGCTCGCGCCACTGAGCATCCGAGTGAACGTATTGAAACCATCGCCACCCGACTGGATGGGTCTCACTTTGATATTGCATTGCGTTGCATGCCGATGGTGCATCACGGCCAAGCGGCGATGCAGATTGCGGCGCGAGATATCTCCGATCGCAAACGTTTGGAAAGAGAGCTTGCGCACCAGGCAGCACATGATGGTTTAACCGGCGCAAACAACCGAACAGCATTAATTAACTCGCTCACTGAGACCTTATCGCTCGCGCGACGGCATGGTCTTCGATTCTGGGTCGTGTTTATCGATCTTGATCACTTCAAGCAAATCAATGATCGATTCGGCCATCGGGCTGGCGATCGTCTGCTTGAAACCATTACCGCTCGGCTGAAGAATCTTTTACGGCAGGATGACACCATCGGGCGATATGGTGGTGATGAATTTGTATTGCTGCTCCGTGGTGGGCCCGATGCTCGACTTGGGACGCCCCTGCTTGACCGCATCATGCAAGTGGTGTGCGAGCCAGTCGAATTCGAAGGCCATTTGCTGCAAGTGACTTGCAGCTTGGGTGTCACCTCTTATCCTGAGGATGGCGATAGCGCCGATCTAATGATAGCGCGCGCTGACACAGCGATGTATCTGGCGAAAACTTCGGGTAGAAATCTGTATCAGCTCTATAACGCAGATATGCATCTGCAGGCGACTGAACGCGCACTGATTCAAAACGATTTAGTCACGGCGATTGAACAGCAACAGTTCTGTTTACTGTATCAGCCGCTGGTTAATCTGACATCCGGCGAAATTATCGGCGTCGAAGCCCTGCTACGGTGGCAACACCCGACACTTGGCATACTCAAACCGGCGCGTTTCATGCCGATTGCGCAGGAAAGCCGATTAGTCGATCGAATTGGTCAATGGGTCATTCACACCGCATGCCGACAATGCGCAGAATTCAGGCGCCTTGGCTTAGGCGATCTTAAAGTATCAGTCAACCTCTCTGCTAAAGAACTACAAGTACTACCCGTGATTGATACGGTACAGCAAGCGCTGAACGAATCAGGCTTGCCACCAACAGCGCTTGAGCTCGAACTCACCGAGAGCATGATCATGGAGAACCTGTCGCAAAGTGTGAATACGCTGCATGCCTTGAATACCTTCGGCGTGAGCGTCGCCATCGATAATTTCGGCACCGGCTACTCGAGCTTGCCTCAGCTACACCGTCTACCCATTGCTACCTTGAAAATTGATCGCCAGTTCATTTCAGCAATGGACACGACCGATCCGGAGCAAATCCCCACCACTATCCGAGCCATGATTCAGCTGGCCCATGGCTTTGGTATGCAAGCACTAGCCGAAGGCGTAGAAACAACCGAACAGTATTCGACGTTGCACGATTATGGTTGCGATCTGATGCAAGGGTGGTTGCATAGTCCCGCCATGCCTGCAGATGAGATCATCAGCCTGCTACGCGATTATGACCCGCAAGCCTGGCTGAACGGCTTGAAGTCCACATAAACCGTAGGCTCAGCGATTAACAAACTGCGGTTTGCAAACATCTGCGCCGTCGGCGGGTAATTTTTCACCCATCAGTTTTTGTATCGGCACCCAGATAATCGAGGTTGCCAATCGCGCGATGGTTTGCATGATATCGCCCGGGTTGGGACCAACCTTGAATTGATCAAAGCTGCCATTGACCTCGATCGGCGTGGCCAAACTCAAAAACTGTGCCGTCTTGGCCTGCGGTTGCAAACGCACTCGTACCTGTTCATCCGCAAAAGTCACCTGGGCATTCCCGTTCACGCGCATACGGCTGGTATCAATCACTAACTGCTTCTGCATCAATTTGCCATCGTTCAGCGTAAAGCGCCCGACGGCACAATTCACTACCGAGGTGTTGGACGGATCGAGCGTCGGAAGCAAGGCAACAAACAGATTCACCGCCCATAAATCAAATACCCCTGCCGGGAGTTTTTCCGGCCACACGGCAATATCCACGCTGCCATTGCCATGCGTAAGTATCTGTGACAAACGCGCAGCGCGGCCATTCACATCCATTTTTATGCTGAACCGACCACCCAGATCACTTTCGGGTTTCAATCGGCGGCCAATCACGCCGTAATCAAATCGGTCGATGTCGACTTTCAAGTCAGCCAGAATATCCTGCTCTCGTGGTTCATAGCTGAGTCGAAGCTTGGCCTCACCACCCGGCATGCTGACCGCGATCGGACCGATCTCGGCACGTCCTTTCAGCAGGCGCGCCTCGAGCTGGCCATTACCCAGTACGTCTTTACCGGAGCGTACTTGCTCGACTCGCACCATCAGCTTGGCATCGGCTTTCGATAAAGTCTGGCGCGACAACAAGCCTTGCACCTGGTCGCTCGCCTCGATTGCTTTACGCTTTACGCTGGCCGCATCGGTTTTTTCATCAGCAGTGGGCTTACTCTCCATCGCTGACCACTGCTGCCATTTGAAATCGTCCAGCTGGATTAAAGGCGAATCAAGTGCGATATCAACAATCGATTTACCGCTTGCAGTATCGATAGCACCGCGGCCATTCAGCGTGCTGCTACCCACTTGCAAACGCAAGGTATCGACTGCATAGCCACGCGCATTCATGCGAAATTTTCCTTCGGCAGACCAAGGCCCCCAAGGGGGTAGTGAAACTCGAAGCAAGCGGTCGAGGCTGTCGAGTCGATCGCCACGTACGTCGAGTGCCAGTTCGATATCACGCGCATCCAGATCACGGTCCACACTACCGCTCAGTAGTAGCTTGGTTTTAGATGTTTCAACCGTCAGCTCGAAAGGAATACGTCGCTGCTGCTCTGCCAATGCTTTCAGTGTCGCGCTTCGTAACCGCAAACTGAGCGGGATGTTATCCACGGCCCCAGTCAAAGCCAGCGTTGCTCGCTCACCTGGCTTGGCAGATAGCGTGCCCTGCGACACCTGTACCTGCAACTGCGCTTGTGTGTTTTCATCTCGAATGCTGAACCGTCCGCCATTGATCTCACCCAGAACTGAGGCATTTGCCATCAGCGTCGACAAATTTCTCGATCGGGTATCGATGTAGAGCGTCAGCCGTTCAATCGATGCATCGATGTTCTTCGACAGCTTAAGTTGACGCAATGCCTGGCTCACATCAACCGGCGCGGCACTTAACCACAGCTGCGCATGCGGCTCAGCATCGCGTAAATCCAGCATGATGGCACCCTCATAACGCGTGCCGGCAATATGTGCAAAAAACGGCGAACTTTGCATATAGCCATCACGCACCCGTCCATCAAAACCCATCTCCCCCAGCGCCAGTTGTGAGCCGCGAATATCCCGCGCACGCACACTTACATCCGCATCTTCCAGTACCAACTTTGCCGGCAAAATCGGAATATCCAAACTCGCTTGCGCGCCTGCTTTGGCAGGTGCTGACGGGGGCAACAATTTATCCAGCTGTTGCAGATCGACGCTGCTGACTGTTAGTTTGGCGTTGAGACGTGGATGGTTTTGTGTGGTGGTCTGATCCAGTTCGCTATACAAACTACTGTCCCCGACCTGGAAAACTAAATTCGATAACGACCAGCGCTGCAAGTTACCTTGCACGCGCCCCGCCAACGCAATCGGTAAATCAGACTTCGGGTTCAGACCCAACCAAGTAGCAACATCACCGGCACGCTCCGCACCCAATGCAAAGGTGAGGTCGGCAGTTTGATCGGCCCCCTCCAATCGTCCGGATACTCGCGCTGAAATTCGGCCGGTTTGCACCGTCAGCGACACCGGCGAACTACCCTGCTCAATCGCTGATCGCAGCGACGCACCCGACAGCAGAGCGGAGAGTGGGCGCCCTAACAAACTGCCCTGCAATTTGCCATCAAGCGGTTTATCACCACCCACGCCGAGTGACATGTGATCCAGCGTGAAGCTGACGGGCTTACCGCCATCGACATTGCCGTAACTTAGACGGCTTTGCTTGAGTTGCATCGATAGCGTGAGCGAACGCATCAACGCATCGCCGCGGGCACCACGCGCATTCAGTGAGAGTGATAACGCACCCAACTGCCCATCGATACCCGGCACGCCTAACAAGAAGCGCGACAAACCGCCGATGGGCGATTTCTCGGCATTGAATGACAGCGCCAAAGACGGTGTTGATTGCCTGGCATCGACCACCAGTAGACCGCGCATCGGTACTTGCTCTACGCTGGCTTGCACTGGTACCTCAAGCTTGCCTTTGCTCGCTTGCAGTCGCATGGATGCGTAGCGAATGTCCCCCGGCAGGCTCAACCACTGACCCACACCTACTTGCAAGTCAGCGTCGATATCATCAAGTGTCTGCAGATCAAGCTTGACGCGTTCAAGACTTTTGTAGAGCGCGCGAAGGTCAGTGGGTGGTTCGTCTTGATCGTCTTGACCCAGAAAGGGTCGCAAATCCAGCGTGATGATAGCGAGTGATCCGGTCAGCTTCGGGGTTTCGGTACGCGCATCAAGCTGCATCCAGCCCGCCATACTCGATTTGCCCAGCATCGCCGAAACTCGCTCCAGCCGCACCAGACCGGGGCGAACCGCCACCTCACCCGACAAACCGGCCGCACCCGCATTCGGCAATTTGACGCCAATGACTTTGCCAAACATCGCCAAATCTGGCGCACCCAAACCGAAACTGAGCGCACTCCCTTTATCGCCCAGCTTGCCTTGTACTGCCAGCACGCCGTCCGCAAAACCCAGCTGCATTGATACCGGCCAACCAGGTTTTCCACGCAATAAATCCGCCAATGGCCCGCCATTGATATTGAGCTGATACGGCAGCGTGCGCTCGACCATGCCTCTGGCTTTCAGCGTGACGCCGCCGCCTGCGGGTAATGCCGCATCCAGCTGATCCAACCGAAATTCAAACGGCCGCGCTGCACCGCTTTGAAACGTCACGATGATGTTGTCGAGGTCGATTTGGCGGATATCGATACCGGCCGCATCCTTGGCATCGAACGACGCGTCATCGTCTGCCGCCTTGTTTTGCTGATTGAAGGTCCAGTTGTTACTGTCGTCATCACGCTGCTGCAGCGCCAGCCGCACATCTCTCGCGGCAACGCGATCAGCGCGATACTGCCCGGAGAGTAAAGGGATTAAATCGAGCTTGAGTTCAAGCTGACCCACCCGCAAAAAATCACCCGTCGCAAAACCTTGTGGCTGGCCAACCGCCATATTCTGCAGACGCAATTGCGGGCGCAATCCCAACCGTAAATGTACTGGCCCCTCGATACGGACCTCGCGCCCGACCCGCGGACTGATCATGCGCGCCAACATCGCACGCTCCGCATTGATGTCGAGGTCTACCCCGACCACCGCCAGGCCAAGTAGCAGCAATATCGGCAGCAGCAAGAGGAGCGAGCCCAGCCCCAGCCAGCGCAACCACGGCGGCCAGCGCGTCACGACGGGATTTTTGGTCGGAGTCAGGGATGTCATGCAACGAAATTACACTACCGAGCCTGGAGAGATTGAACTATTTTCGGATGAAATTGGGTAGAGCGGGTGCCTTTCCGGGGTGAGTCAAGTCCAAATCATTCAAGCCTGATACCGGAGATATACGGAGCCCAGACCGCTGAATCACATTACGGAGTTACATCCGGCGCGACGTGAACAACCTCAATTCGGTCAGCCGATTACCCACTAATTGTTAGGGTTTCACTGCAGATGGCCTTCATTCTTAAAGTGACTTATTAAATATCAGCGCT
>CAZZMV010000102.1:2025-6620 GCA_964655425.1 uncultured Bifidobacterium sp. | reverse complement strand
AAGTTTGAGGAGCGGCTCCCGCGTGCGGGTCCAGCACGTTTTGTTTGTTAACTGGGAGGTGCTTACATGTCCGACAGAGACAAGGTTTGGCCGACGGGGTTGACCGAGGCGGAGTCCGAGGAAATTCACCGTCATTTAATTCAGGGTACGCAGATTTTCGGGATGATTGCAGCATTCGCCCATTTGCTCGCGTACATTTACTCACCGTGGCTGCACTAACTGACGGGGGATGACCATATGATTTACGGAAAAATATGGTGTGTGGTGAAGCCCTCAGTGGGCGTACCCATCATTATTGGCGCAGTTGCCGTGGCCTCGTTCTCGGTGCACCTCGCACTGACCTTGAACACGACCTGGGTGAAGCGTTTCTTGAATGGTAGTGCGGCGCAGGTATCGGTGGCACCAACGGAGTCTATACAACCGGTGGCGGCTTTAACCATACCCGACACGCTACGGAAGTAGTTCAATGTCCGGGTACCAAGGTTCGGGTCCTGCAGGCCCCGAACCTTGGTGATACCCAACCATCATTCACGTAGCCACCGGCGTAAACGCCTCGACTCCGATGAGTACAGTCCGCGCCATGCGTCAGGAGATGCTACGTACCTGGTCCCGCATCGGGACAAAATTTCTTCCGTTTGCAGATGCGGCTTCCGAGTCGCTACCGCTGTCGCGACTGCTACGTTTGTCACTGTTTCAAATCTCGGTTGGCATGGCTTTGGTGCTGATGATAGGCACGCTCACACGCGTGATGATTGTCGAGCTCCATGTGTCGGCCTCGCTGGTCGGATTAATGATCTCGTTGCCCTTGGTGTTTGCACCCTTGCGCGCAATGATTGGTTTTCGTTCGGATCATCATCGTAGTGAGCTTGGTTGGCGGCGTGTGCCGTACATTTGGATGGGTACGCTGGTGCAATTCGGAGGTTTATCGATCATGCCGTTTGCACTGCTGGTGCTATCCGGTATGGGGCAGGCATCGCATGCGCCTGCGTGGGTCGGTCAGCTAGCTGCCGCGATGGCTTTCTTGTTGGTGGGCGCCGGACTGCATACGACTCAAACGGTTGGGTTGGCACTGGCGACTGATCTTGCGCCGCCCGAGTCCAGACCGAAAGTAGTCGGTCTGATGTATGTGATGCTGTTACTCGGCATGATGGGTAGCGCATTGCTGTTTGGGATTGCACTTGCCGAATTCAGTCCGGGGCAATTGATTCGGGTGATTCAAGCGGCTGCTGTACTGACGTTAGTGCTGAATACCGTCGCGCTATGGAAGCAGGAGTCGCGCAGCCGATCGTTTCGGCCAAGCACCGAACGTGCGCCGGATTTCAAGGCGACTTGGCAGTTGTACTGCTCAGGCGAACAGGCGACGCGGCGCTTGCTCGCGATTGGTTTGGGCACGATGGCATTTACCATGGAAGACGTATTGCTCGAGCCGTATGGTGGCGAGATTCTGCGACTGACGGTGGGCGAGACAACACTTTTGACAGCCACGCTAGCGATCGGGGGGTTGCTGGGGTTTGGTTGGGCATCGCGTGTACTGAGCCGAGGTATGGATCCCTTGCGCTTGGCTGCACTCGGTGCCATGGCAGGGTTGCCGGCATTTGCGATGGTGATCATGGCGGCGCCGACCGGTATGAATTCACTGTTCGCATTGGGCACCATGCTGATTGGTTTTGGTGCGGGCTTGTTTGGCCACGGCACGCTGACAGCGACCATGAACCTCGCGCCAAAAACCCATAGTGGCTTGGCATTGGGTGCGTGGGGTGCGGTGCAGGCTACTGGGGCTGGCGTGGCGATTGCGCTCGGCGGTGTGTTGCGAGACCTGGCCGCCATGGTTGGTGGCGCCACCTTCGGCTACACCTTTGTGTATGCACTGGAGATGCTGCTGTTGGTATGCACGCTGATCGCGATCCGCCCACTGGTGGGCCTGAATTCGTCGAATGCCGAATTGAGTAATAATAAGGGGGTGTGAAAACCGTCCGTCTGAAACTTTTCAGACGATCAAGCGCAGACGGCACTGCAGCGCGGGATGTCACTGAATATTTGTTGCAACCACAGAATCGGGAGAAACTGATGAAAACTTGGCAAATTTTGCTGGTGATCTGGATGGCTGGCGTAGGCTTCTGGATTGCCAACCAATTTAATCGTCAAAATATCGAGCGCTTGAAAAAACGTTCGCATAGCGCGTAACAAACAGCGCAATAGATTAAGCATCAAGCGGGCTGCCTTCCTAGGCAGCCCGTTTTTTTCGCCGATTCCGGCGAGGCAAGGGTGCTGGTAGTGAGAATTATTCTCATCTGAGGTAAACTTGGCAGTTCTCCACGAACTATTCTGAGGACTGTTTCGCCATGTCACACATCAGGTACTTGTTATCGCTGACCCTCATCACGCTGGCCTCGCTCAGCACCCTCGCTAACGCCGATACGGTCACGGTGTACTCCGCTCGCAATGAGCAATTGCTGAAACCGATTCTCGATCGTTATAGCAAAGAGACTGGTACAGAAATCAAACTACTGACTGCCAACGAAGGCGCGTTGCTGGCGCGCTTGAATGCCGAGGGCGCAAGCACGCCGGCCGATCTCTTGATTACGGTAGACGCAGGCAATTTATGGTTAGCCGCGCAGCAGGGACAGTTACGCGCGCTAAATTCATCGGTACTGCAAAAAAATATTCCGGCACATTTGCGCGATCCGGACAATCAGTGGTTCGGATTATCGGTACGCGCTCGAACGATTGTTTACAGTAAATCTGCGGTACGCCCAGCGGAACTATCGACTTATGAAGATTTGGCGCAGCCAAAATGGAAAGGCAAACTGTGTCTGCGTACCAGCAAGAAGGTATATAACCAATCGCTGATCGCGATGATGATCACTGAATTAGGTGAAGCAAAGACCGAAGAGATTGTTCGTGGTTGGGTCGCGAATCTGGTGACCACACCATTCCCCGATGACACCTCACTACTGAGAGCGATTGCGGCGGGTCAGTGCCAAGTGGGTATTGTGAATACCTATTACCTGGGTCGAATTTTGGTCAAAGAGCCGGACTTTCCGGTGGGTTTGTTTTGGGCTAACCAAAATGGTAGCGGTACACACGTGAATGTCTCGGGTGCGGGCATCACCAAGCACGCAAAAAATCCGGCCGGTGCGCAAAAGCTGATTGAATATCTGTCGATGGAAACCGCGCAATCGTTTTATGTCGATGAGGATCTTGAGTTTCCGGCTAATCCCAAAGTAAAACCGAACTCCATCATCAAAGACTGGGGTAGCTTCAAACCTAACTTGTTGAATGTAGCCAAAGCAGGTGAGCTGCAAGCTACTGCAACCAAGCTGATGGACAGAGCCGGCTACAAGTAATCATTTATCCATGCTCGCATTCTCTGGCAAGCCTGCGTGGTCGGTACTGTGGTTATCACTGCCGACCGTGGTGCCGCTGTTGGTGGTGTTGGGTAGTTGGTTTAATCCGCAGCC
This sequence comes from uncultured Bifidobacterium sp., assembly GCA_964655425.1. Lineage (GTDB taxonomy): Bacteria > Pseudomonadota > Gammaproteobacteria > Burkholderiales > Burkholderiaceae_D > Pernthalerella. Next base: position 3,159 of record CAZZMV010000102.1, on the reverse strand, counting down.
TGAAGTTTGGGCCCATCTGAATGAGTTTGTACTACCCGCAGTCATCAAGAACAGCTTGCTGATGGCGTTGGGTGTAGCGCTGATGGTGGGTGTGTTGGGTGTCGGGCTAGCTTGGTTAACTGCAGTGTGCGAGTTTCCCGGGCGGCGATGGTTTGCATGGGCCTTGGTACTGCCTTTGGCATTGCCGGGTTATGTGCTGGCCTCGGTGATGGTGGGCTTGTTTGACTACAGTGGCCCGGTGCAAACTGCGCTGCGCGCGTGGTTGGGGCCAGTCACCTTGCCGCCGATTCGGTCCATGACCGGTGCCGTGATCGTGTTTGGTCTGGTGCTGTATCCGTATGTGTATTTGCTGGCACGGCAAGCGTTTATCACGCAAGGCAAGCGCAGCCTTGAAGCGGCGCAGACCCTGGGCATGCCGCGATGGCTTGCATTCTTTCGCGTCGCGTTGCCGATGTCGCGGCCGTGGTGGGCTGCGGGTATCACGCTGGCGTTAATGGAGATGCTGGCCGATTTCGGTACGGTCGCGATCTTTAATGTCGACACCTTCACCACGGCAATCTACAAAGCCTGGCTCGCGCTATTTAATTTACCGGTCGCATCGCAACTCGCATCGTTATTGGCGTTTGCCGTATTGCTGTTGGTGTGGTTGGAGCAGCGTGCAATTGCACAGCGCCGCTACGCTGCGAGCACGATAGATGCGCGCATGGAGCGTTTGCAATTGACCGGTTATTCGGCTTGGATTGCTTGTGCAGTGTGTGCCTTGGTGCTGTTGCTTGCGTTTTTGATTCCGTTGTTTCAATTGACCGTGTGGTCTCTGGCAGTGATACGTCATGACTGGGATGCGCGCTACTGGGGTTTCATCGGTCACTCGCTGATGCTATCGAGTTTGTCTGCATTGGTTGTGGTGGCGATGGGTTTGTGGCTGGCGTATGCACAGCGTCAGCACCCGGGGCCGATAACGCGCTGGTGCGTTCGTATCTCGACCTTGGGCTACGCTTTGCCGGGCATGCTGTTGTCGGTCGGTTTATTTATTCCGATTGCTTGGCTGGACCGACAGTTGTATCCGCTGTGGCAGGGATGGGGCATTGATCCCGCACCGGTCTTGAAAGGCACGCTACTGGTGATGCTGCTGGC
>CAZZMV010000102.1:0-1925 GCA_964655425.1 uncultured Bifidobacterium sp. | reverse complement strand
TACGAAATGAGTGCTGAGGGTATGTGGGATAGAGCAGCCTTGCCCAGTCTCTGCATTGTGTTGGTCGGCTTGCTGCCGGTGCTGTTATTGATTCGTCAGACGGAGCGCTAGCAAATGCAAGCTGAACCCATCACGCAGCAGCACATGCATGCACTTGAGTTGTGCGGCCTGACACTCGGCTACCCGAGCATCAGCGGTATGCAGGTGGTGCTGTCAGATATCTCGCTCACGCTCGCGCCGGGAGAGATTGCGTGCTTGCTTGGTCCTTCCGGCTGCGGAAAAACCACCGCCCTGCGCGCAATTGCGGGGTTTCATCCGCTGCAATCAGGTCGTATTCATTTGATGCAGCAAGAGGTGGGTAACGAACGACACCAAGTGCCACCCGAGCAGCGCAATATCGGCATGGTGTTTCAGGACTACGCGCTGTTTCCTCATCTGTCCGTCGCAGACAATATTGGTTTCGGTTTGTATCGCCGTAGTCAACGTGAGCGCGATCAGCGTGTCGCGCAAATGCTTGATCTGGTGGGCTTGCGTGAGTATGCAAGTAAGGCGCCGCACCAACTGTCCGGTGGTCAGCAGCAGCGGGTTGCGTTGGCGCGCGCGCTGGCACCGCAACCCGCGTTGCTGTTAATGGATGAGCCATTCTCGAATCTGGATGTCACCCTGCGTGAAAGATTAGCGCTTGAGGTTCGGGACTTATTGAAGCAGACCGGCACCACGGCAGTGATCGTGACGCATGATCAGCTGGAAGCATTCGCAGTGGCGGATCGGATTGCGGTGCTTGCGGAAGGCCAGCTGCAGCAGTGGGGTACGCCGATGCAGCTGTACCACCGGCCAGCGAATCGCTTTGTTGCCGGTTTCATCGGCGAGGGCATGATGCTTCCGGGGCAGCTTGGCGAGGATGGTCAGATACACACTGAGCTTGGTGTATTCAAGCCCGATACATTGCCAGCGGGTGTACGCCACGGCAGCCAACTCGATTTGCTGGTTCGGCCGGATGATATTCAGCATGACGATGCCAGCCGACTGCAGGCTCGCGTGCTGGCCAAGGCATTTCGTGGTGCGCAGTTCCTCTATACGCTGGCGCTGCCCTCCGGGACGCAGCTGCTTTCATTGGTGCCCAGCCATCATGACCATGCGATTGGTGAGGCCATCGGCATACGATTGGAGCTGGATCATCAGGTTTGCTTTGCCGCTTTAGGGAAAACCTGATCATCGATAAGAACTGTATGCGTCATGCCGGCGCAGGCCGGCATCCAGGGCCTAGTCAGATAGGTTCTAAGGGTCGCAAAGTCGGCGGCTAGGCCTTATAGTGACGACTTTCGCGCGCTGGCGTGCTCAGCGCGGCGCGACGATAAGCATAACGACAACAAATCACAGGTTGGAGACACCTTCATGAGCATCCTTGCATTCCTGCGTCGAGTGGCCGGATTGGCCTTGGCTGGCCTCGTTGTTACCGCTGGCGCGCAAACCAAGCCGGCCGAGCTAAAGGTCGGCATCACCACTTTCCTGTCTGGCCCAGCCTCGGTGTTCGGTGTGCCGGCCAAAGCGGCGGCTGAACTGTACATAGAGCAGATCAATGCCAGCGGCGGCATTGGTGGGGTGAAGATCGTGCCAACCTTCATCGATGAAGGTATCGGTTCTGACAAATTATTGTCCGAGTACCGTCGCGTGGTGCAAGAGGGTGATACCAAGGTCATGCTCGCAGCGATCTCGAGTGGCAACTGCAATATCGTTGCACCGGTTGCCGAAGACTTGAAAGTGCTGAACGTGATGTGGGATTGCGGCACCGAGAAAGTACTGGAAGACAAACGCTATCGCTACGCAGTACGTACACAAGCGAATGCCACCACCGAGATGGTAGCCAGCGTGCTGTATCTGTTGCGAACCAAGCCGGATCTGAAATCCATCGCTGTCATCAACCA
>CAZZMV010000101.1:0-6641 GCA_964655425.1 uncultured Bifidobacterium sp. | reverse complement strand
AACACCCCCGCCAGTACTGCAAATAGCGCAAATTCGGCACCGGGAATATGCGTCGCATGTACCGCTTCGATGATGGAGTCCTTGGAATAGAAACCGGAAAAGAACGGCGTGCCGATGAGCGCGAGCGACCCAAGCAAACTGGTCATCCAAGTCACGGGCATGTACTTGGATAATCCGCCCATGTTTCGGATATCTTGATCGTGATGCATGCCGATAATGACTGCACCGGCGCCGAGGAACAACAAGGCTTTAAAGAAAGCGTGCGTCATCAAATGAAACACGGCCACCGAGTAGGCCGATGCGCCAAGGGCTACCGTCATGTAACCGAGCTGCGAAAGCGTGGAGTACGCCACCACGCGTTTGATGTCGTTTTGAATAATGCCCAGAAAACCCATGAACAGTGCGGTGATGGCGCCGATGATCAGCACGAACGATAAGGCCGTTTCCGATAACTCGAATAGCGGTGACATGCGCGCCACCATGAAAATGCCCGCGGTCACCATCGTAGCGGCGTGGATCAGGGCCGAGATTGGCGTTGGGCCTTCCATTGAATCCGGTAACCACACATGCAGCGGAAACTGCGCCGACTTACCCATGGCGCCAATGAACAAGCAGATACAGGCTACCGTCATCAATGACCAGTCTGTGCCCGGCAGCGTGAGCTCGGCGATTGCCTCGCGCTTGGCAAACACGTCGGCGTAACTCATCGATCCGGCGTATGCGAGTAACAGTCCGATGCCGAGAATAAAACCGAAGTCGCCGACCCTGTTGACCAGGAATGCCTTCATATTGGCAAAGATTGCGCTCGGCCGCTTAAACCAAAAGCCAATCAACAAATAAGACACCAAACCAACTGCTTCCCAGCCGAAGAAGAGTTGCAGGAAGTTGTTGCTCATCACGAGCATCAACATCGCAAAGGTAAACAGAGAGATGTAGGAAAAGAACCGGTTATAGCCATCATCATCATGCATGTAACCGATGGTGTAGATATGAACCATCAGCGAAACAAAAGTAACTACACACATCATCATGGCGGTCAGGCTGTCGACCAGAAATCCGATCTCGAACTTCAAATCACCCAGTGCCATCCAGGTGTATACCGTGGCGTTGTAGTGTGCGCCTTCAATCACCAGGCTGAGCGTGTGCGCTGAAATCAAGAAGGCCAGCAGCACACCCAAAATCGTCACGGTATGCGAGACGCCTCGGCCGATCAGGTTGCCGAAAAAGCGTGTGCCGAACAGACCAGCGATCATGGACCCTGCCAGCGGCGCTAACGGCACTGCAAGCAGAAGATCGGGGTTGAGTTGCGCTGCCATGTGAACCTTGTCTGGTATCTATCAGATCAGCCTTTGAGCCGATCGAGTTCTTCCACATTGATGGTGTTCAGGTTACGGAACAAGACCACCAGAATTGCCAAACCAATCGCGGACTCTGCCGCCGCGACAGTCAAAATGAAAAACACAAAAATCTGCCCAGCTGCATCACCAAGATAATGCGAGAAGGCGATGAAATTCATGTTCACCGACAGCAGCATCAACTCGATCGCCATCAGCAGGATGATCACATTACGACGATTCAAAAAAATGCCCACCACCGAAATGGCAAACAGAATCGCGCCGAGCGTCAGAAAATGGGCTAGGGTCAGGTTCATAGCGGCATCAGGCTTTCTCGGCGGCTGAGGCCGTGGCAGGGTCCGCCGCACCAGCCCGATTCGATTCAGGCGCCATGCTGACAATACGCACTCGGTCGCTGCGGCGCGTCTTCACGGCGAGGCCGGGATCAAAATATTTTCGATCTTTGCGACGTCGCAAAGTCAGCGCGACCGCAGCCACCATCGCTGCCAACAAGATGATCGAAGCAATCTCGAACGGATAAAGGTAGTGGGTGTAGATCAATTTGCCCAGCGCCTTGGTATCGCCGATGTTGCCAGCTGCGGTTGGCTCCGGCTGACTGATGAAGGCGTTCACCAGCACCGCCGCCATCTCGAGCGCGATCACACCACCAATCGTTACTGCAAATGGCAGGTGCCCCCAGATACCGGCGCGCAACTTCGCCATATCAATATCGAGCATCATCACCACGAACAGAAACAGCACCATCACCGCACCGACGTAGACCAGTACCAATACGATGGCGAGAAACTCGGCTTTCAGCAGCATCCAGATCGCTGAAGCCGAGAAGAAAGACAAAATCAAATACAGCGCAGCATGCACCGGATTGCGGTCAGTCACCACGCGCAACGCTGCAAATACCAGCAGTGAAGCAAACGCGTAGAACAACAGGGTAGTGGCATTCATCATCGGTTTAGCGGTAGCGGGCGTCAGCGGCTCGGTTGGCTGCAATCTCGGCTTCGTAACGATCGCCTATCGCCAGCAACATATTCTTGGTGTAGTAAAGATCGCCACGCTTCTCGCCGTGATATTCGAGAATATGCGTCTCGACGATCGAATCGACCGGGCAGGATTCTTCACAAAATCCGCAGAAAATACATTTGGTCAGATCGATGTCGTAACGCGTGGTACGACGCGTACCATCTTCGCGCTGCTCGGATTCGATACTGATTGCCATCGCAGGGCATACCGCCTCACACAGTTTGCATGCAATACAGCGCTCTTCACCATTCGGATAACGGCGCAACGCGTGCAGCCCGCGAAATCGCGGCGACATTGGCGTTTTCTCTTCCGGGAACTGCACCGTGATTTTGCGCGAGAACATATAGCGGCCAGTCAGCGCCAGACCCTTGAACAACTCGCGCAGCATCAGGCTACCGAGGAAATCTTTGATCGCTTCCATGGTTACGCCTCGCTTAATTCCAAATATTCCAGGCGGTCTGCATCCAGACCGCGACAATCACCAAATAAACCACTGTAAGCGGAATGAATATTTTCCAACCCAGACGCATGATCTGGTCGTAGCGGTAGCGCGGGAAAGACGCACGTACCCAGATAAAAATCGAGACTACAAAGAAGGTCTTGATGCCGAGCCAGATCCAGCCCGGAATGAAATCCAGAATCGCCAGCGGCGCACCCCAGCCACCGAGGAACATCAGCGTGGCCAACATGGAAATCAGAATCATGTTGGCGTATTCAGCAAGGAAGAACATCGCGAATGACATGCCGGAGTATTCAACCATGTGGCCAGCCACGATTTCAGATTCACCCTCAACTACATCAAACGGATGGCGCGAGGTCTCGGCGATGCCAGAGATGATGTAGACACCAAACATCGGTAACAGCGGCAGCCAGTTCCAGGACAAGAAGTTCAGGCCCATATTTGCACCCATGCCCTTGAGCTGACCACCCACGATTTCCGACAGATTCAAGCTGCCGGATACCATCAGCACAATCACCAGTACGAAGCCCATCGCAATCTCGTAGGACACCATCTGTGCCGACGCACGCATCGCACCGAGGAATGCATATTTCGAATTCGAGGCCCAGCCGGCAACGATCACGCCATACACTTCAAGCGAGGTAATCGCCATCAAGAACAACAAGCCCGCATTGATATTCGCGAGCGCTTTATCCGGACCGAACGGCACCACGGCCCACGCCGCTAACGCCGGCATGATGGTCATCACCGGTGCGAGAACGAACAAGCCTTTGTTCGCCTTCGCCGGCACAACGATTTCTTTCAGCAGCAACTTCAGCGCATCGGCAATGGGTTGTAGCAAACCGGCGGGTCCGACGCGGTTGGGTCCGAGTCGTACGTGCATCCAGCCGATCATCTTGCGCTCCCACAGCGTGAGGTAGGCAACGCAACCCATCAACGGCAGCACAATCGCGACGATCTTGATCAGATTCCAGGCGATCGGCCACCACGGGCCGAGCAGTGCCTCGCCGGTGCTGGTGAGTTGGCTGAGCAAATCCATCAGGCCTTCTCCACCGCAATCGCACCGAACATCGGGCCCAGCGTGGAAGTATCGCGATGGCCTGCGGCGATGCGCACCACCTGCGCGGGCTGGCTGGCGTCAATCGCGCACGCTAGCACCGCACTACCACTGCCCTGCTTGATCCGTACTTGCTCACCGTCAGCTACACCAATTTTTTGCGCCAGACTCGTCGAGAGTACCGCCCGCGGTGGTCGGGCATCAGTAGTCTGCTGCAACGATGTTGCACGACGCACCATGGCGTCGGTGAAATACAGAGGCACATCGGCCGCGCGTTCTGGTTCAGTACTTTCCGCGGCCGGGGTCGGCAGCGACACATCGCATAGGTTATTCAGGCGGCCAGACACATCGACCGCATCAATACTGCGCGCGCCGAGCAACTCAGCGCGAATATCTTCCGAGCTTTCGTAGTTGAAACCGCCGAGTGAAAGCAGGTTCCCGAGCACGCGAAGCACCTTCCAAGCCGGACGGGTGTCGGCCAGTGGCCGCGTGCTGCCATTAAAGCCTTGTACACGACCCTCGGCATTGACGAAGGTGCCGGATGTTTCCGAGAAGGGCGACACAGGCAACAATACATCGGCGTAGTCCATACCGTGCTGGTACGGCGACATCACGACAACCATCTCGGCCTGATCGAGCGCGGCACGTGCTTGATACGGGTTGGCGCAATCGAGTTCCGGCTCCGCATGCAAGACTAAATAAGCCTTCTTCGGTTGATCGAAAAAACTTTGCGCGACTGAACGATCCGCCGGCAGGGCATTGGCAAGGTAGCCGCCCACCGTGTTCGCAGCCTCGGTCAGATAGCCAAACTTGGCATCGGTGTGCTGCGCAATCCATTGCGCCAACGCGTGCAATTGCGCAGTCTGCGGGTGATGCGCGGCGGCATTACCAAGCAGCACGGCACGCGGTTCACCGGACATCAAGCTGTTCGCGATTGACACAGCCGTGCTCGAGGGCTTGAGCTTGCCGAACTCTGTGGGCACGCTGATATTTTTTGCCTGCGCGACCGCGGTCGCGACTTCGGCGAGTTGCCGCACCCAATCAGACGGTGCTGCGATCAACTGGTTCGCGACCGCCATCAGTGGCATACCCTCATTGGCGTTCAGCAGTGACAACTGCGCACCGCTACGCTGCACGGCTGCTCGCAGTCTGGCCGTCAGCAACGGGTGGTCTTTACGCAGATGCGAGCCAATCACGAATACGCGGCGTAGCTGGCTGACTTCGGCAATCGGCATGCCGAGCCAAGGCACGAAGGTCGCGTCTGAAATCGCGGCGCTTTGACGCAGACGGAAATCAATATGGTCAGAGCCGAGACCACGCGTCAGCTTGGCGAGTAGTGTGAGCTCTTCCAAGGTGGCGTACGGCGCTGCAACCGAAGCAATCGCATCTGCACCATGCTGATCACGAATGCCGCGCAAACCTTGTGCAACGTACTCCAGCGCAGTTTGCCAATCAACCGATTGCCACTCACCACCCTGCTTGATCATTGGCGTGGTCAGACGGTCTTCGCTATTCAAGCCTTCGTAAGCGAAGCGATCACGATCAGACAGCCAGCACTCATTCACCGCTTCGTTCTCGAGCGGCAGCACGCGCATCACCTTGTTACCCTTGACCTGAACGATCAAGTTAGCGCCGAGACTATCGTGCGGACTGACTGATTTACGACGCGACAACTCCCAGGTGCGGGCACTGTAACGGAAGGGCTTGGACGTCAGCGCACCCACTGGGCACAAGTCGATCATGTTGCCGGAGAGTTCGGAGCTGACCGCACCATTGACGAAGCTGCTGATTTCAGAATGCTCGCCACGGCCCAACATACCGAATTCCATCACGCCCGCAACCTCTTGGCCAAAGCGAACACAGCGGGTGCAGTGAATGCAGCGGCTCATCTCTTTCATCGAGATCAACGGCCCCGCTTCCTTGGCGTGTACCACTCGCTTTTCTTCTTGATAGCGAGAAGATGAAGGCCCATAACCGACCGCCAAATCTTGTAACTGGCACTCACCACCCTGATCACAAATCGGGCAATCGAGCGGATGATTAATCAGCAAGAACTGCATCACATCCTTCTGTGCCTGGACCGCTTTCTCGCTATGAGTGCGGACCACCATACCCTGCGTGACCGGCGTTGCACAAGCGGGCAGTGCTTTCGGTGCCTTCTCTACCTCGACCAGACACATGCGGCAGTTAGCCGCGATCGACAATTTCTTGTGATAACAAAAATGCGGAATGTAGGTACCCAACCGGTTGGCAGCATCCATCACCATGCTGCCCTCGGGCACCTCGACCTTCTTCCCGTCTATCTCAATTTCAAGCATGATCGTTACGCTCAGACATAAGTGGGCACCATGCAACGCTTGTGCTCGATGTGATACGCAAACTCATCGGTGTAATTTTTGATCATGGCCCGCACCGGCATGGCCGCCGCATCACCCAGCGCACAAATCGTGCGGCCCTGAATCCCATCGCATACTGATAGCAAGGTATCGAGATCGCCCGGGCGACCCTCACCATGTTCGATACGGTGCACCATCCGGTACAACCAGCCCGTGCCCTCACGGCACGGCGTGCACTGACCGCAGGATTCTTCGTAATAAAAATACGAGAGGCGCAGCAACGACTTCACCATGCAGCGCTCTTCATTCATCACGATCACCGCACCCGAGCCCAACATCGATCCCGCTTTGGCGATCGAGTCGTAGTCCATATCGGTTTGCATCATCAGATCACCGCGAATCACCGGCATCGATGA
>CAZZMV010000100.1:5156-6674 GCA_964655425.1 uncultured Bifidobacterium sp. | reverse complement strand
GCTTCCTCAAAGAGCGAGGCCTGACGCCGCGCGTATCGATGGAGATGTCATCCAACGAGAGCGTCAAGCAAGCAGTGATCGCCAACCTCGGTATATCGTTCGTCTCGCTACACACCGTGGGCTTGGAAGTGGCGCATGAGAAAATCGCGGTACTCGATATTGATGAGACGCCTATCACGCGCGCTTGGCATGTCGTAGCGCTGAACGGTAGCGCACAATCGCCCTCTGCTGAGGCATTCCGTTATTTTGTGCTGGAGCATGGTGCTGAAATTCTCAAAGAACTTCATCCAACGCTCAGCCCTAATTGAAATTTTGATCGTATCAATAATGCCATGACCGACAAAAAATTCGCCTCGCAGGGCGACCTGCAAGAGAAAAAAACCAGCTTTATCAAGCTATCCGATAACGCCTACGCCTACACCGCCGAGGGTGACCCGAATTCCGGCGTGATTATTGGCGACGACTCGGTGATGGTGATCGATACCACCGCCACACCTGCGATGGCGCAGTCGCTGATCAAGCATATCCGAGAGATCACCGACCTGCCGATCAAATACGTCACCCTGACCCACTACCATGCGGTACGCGTATTAGGTGCCTCGGCCTATTTCGCTGAAGGCGCGCAACAGATTATTGCGTCGCGTGGCACTTATGAAATGATCGTCGAGCGTGGCGAGCAGGATATGCACTCGGAGATTGATCGCTTTCCGCGATTATTTGCCGGTGTCGAGACCGTGCCCGGCCTGACTTGGCCAACAATGGTATTTGAAAAAGAACTCACCCTGTTCATGGGTAAGCTTGAAGTGAAGATCATGCACGTCGGCATGGGCCACACCAAGGGCGACACCATTGTCTGGATACCCTCACAAAACATCCTGTTCTCGGGCGACCTGGTTGAATACGACGCCGCTGCCTACACCGGTGATGCACAGCTGGAAGAATGGCCACACACACTTGAAGTACTGCGCGCCATGAACGCAGAAAAACTGGTACCCGGCCGTGGCCCGGCGCTGATGAACCCTAGTGAAGTACAGCAGGGTCTGGATTACACCAAAGACTTTGTCAGCACCTTGCTCACCTCGGCCAAAGAAGCGGTAGCTCAAGGCTTGGATTTAAAAGGTGCGATGAAACACACCCGCAGTAAAATGGACCACAAGTTTGGCCATGTATTCATTTACGAGCACTGTCTGCCGTTTGATGTGACGCGCGCAGTCGATGAAGCGAGCGGCATCAAGCACCCGCGTATCTGGACAGCCGAGCGCGATAAAGAGATGTGGCACGCACTGCAAGACTGAGCATGCATCAGGCGTACCGGTATCAATCGTTTCCATTTACACCACCGCCGGAAATCGGTAGTGAGGAGATTGTTCGTCACCCGTTGATTGTGATCGGCTGCGGGCCGGTTGGTTTGGCGGCAGCCATCGACGCACGTCAGCATGGCATTCCCGTGCTGCTGCTAGATGACGACGATACCGTCTCGGTTGGCTCACGTGGGCTGTGCTACGCCAAACGCACACT
>CAZZMV010000100.1:0-5056 GCA_964655425.1 uncultured Bifidobacterium sp. | reverse complement strand
GATCATGTTGCGCTTGAAGTATCGACACCGCAAGGCAAGTACACCCTCGAAGCTGACTGGTTGATTGTGGCCGATGGCGCACGTAGCCCAGTGCGTGCCATGCTGGGTTTGGATATTGAAGGCCAGGTGTTCATGGATCGCTTCCTGATTGCTGACGTGATCATGAAAGCAGACTTTCCTGCCGAGCGCTGGTTCTGGTTTGATCCACCGTTTCATCCGAATCAATCGGTGCTATTGCATCGCGAAGCCGATGATGTATACCGCATCGACTTTCAGCTGGGTTGGGATGCGGATCCCGAAGAAGAAAAAAAACCGGAACGTGTCATTCCGCGCATTAAAGCCATGTTAGGTGACGACCGCGAGTTTGCACTTGAATGGGTCAGTGTTTATACCTTTCAGTGTCGTCGCATGCGCGACTTCCGCCATGGCCGTTGCCTGTTTGCCGGAGACGCTGCGCATCAGGTCTCGCCATTTGGTGCACGCGGCGCAAACTCCGGCATACAAGATGCCGACAATTTAATTTGGAAACTCAAACTGGTGATGGATGGACGTGCGCCATTACGCTTGCTCGATAGCTTCACGGATGAACGCGGTTTCAGTGCAGATGAAAACATTCTGAACTCAACACGTTCGACTGACTTTATTACACCCAAAGGGTCAGTCAGCCAAACCTTTCGTAATGCAGTGCTCGAGCTCTCTCGCACCTTGCCATTTGCACGCAAGCTGGTGAATTCAGGTCGGCTGTCAGTGCCGAGTTTTTTAACCGATTCAGATCTCAATACCCCTGACAGCGAGCCGTTTCACGGGGATATGGTGCCCGGCGCGCCTATGGATGATGCACCGCTGATGCGTGATGGCCAGCCGGTCTGGTTAATCGATCAGTTGGGTGGGCAGTTTCAGCTACTGTACTTTTGCGACGATGCCAGCGCTATCCCGGAGGCGATGCAGCTGCAATTGAGTGGCTTGGCTCACGCTGCCATCCCGGTGACTCCCCTGGTGATTGCGCGGCGCGGTCAGGCGCATGGTTTACCTGTTTTGCTCGACCTGCAAGGGCTTGCCTTCGAACGCTACGATGCAACTGATGGCAGCTGTTACCTGGCGCGGCCAGATCAACATGTGGCGGCGCGCTGGCGAGAAACCGAAGTCTCGCGTATTGTCGCGGCCGTCGCTCGCGCTACTGCTAATTTTTCAGAGGATTGACTATGTCGCTGATCACCGAGCCTAATTTTCATGAACCTGGCAAGCGCTACTTTCGTGATTTTTCACCGGGCGATGATTTTTATCAGCTGCTGATTAATACCCATCGCGATCTGACCGAACAACAAAGTGCCCTGCTGAATGCCAAGCTGATACTTATTTTGGCGAACCACATCGGTGACATTAGTGTACTGCGCGAGGCGATGCAGCTTGCTCGGCAGACGACAGACGCATACTAAAAAGCTATCTTGTCAGGCCCCGAGTAGTCTGGCTACCCCCTTGCTATCGCGCTGAAAAGGCCCGCCCCAAGCTGAAGGAGCATCCATGCAAATCGAGCGTATTCACCATGTAGCGTATCGCTGCAAAGACGCCAAGCAAACAGTCGAGTGGTATACCAAGCATTTAAATATGCAATTCGTACTGGCGATTGCAGAGAACGAGGTGCCTTCCACCAAAGCGCCTGATCCGTACATGCATGTATTTCTTGATGCAGGTGGTGGCAATATCCTTGCGTTCTTCGAGCTCCCCACGCAGCCCGACATGGACAGAGATCGCAACACGCCGACCTGGGTGCAGCATCTTGCGATGAAGGTCGATTCCATGGAGACCCTGCTCGCTGCCAAAGCCAGGCTCGACGCCGCAGGTATTGAAGTGATTGGCCCGATTAATCACACTATTTTTAAAAGTATTTACTTCTTTGACCCCAATGGGCATCGACTTGAACTAGCTTACGACTGCGGAACCCCTGAAATGCACCGCAAGTTGGATGAAGTGAAATGGGACATGCTGGAAGAGTGGAGCCGCACCAAGCAAGCACCACAGCACGCTGCGTGGATGCATGACGGAAGTATTGCATCGTGAGTCTGTTAAACGAAACCCATAGTTCCAATTTAAAAAGTTGGATTGTCAGCGCCAATAGCCAGGGCACAGATTTCCCGATCCAAAACCTGCCTTTCGCCGTTTTCCGTCGTCAAGGTAGCGATGAGCCCTTCCGCGGCGGCGTTGCGATCGGCGATCAAGTGCTCGATCTCGCGGCACTCAGTCAACAAGCCATCCTGAGTGGCGAAGCGCAACGGGCCGCGCTCGCTGCATCTGCCACCACGCTGAATGATTTGATGGCGCTCGGTCAACCGGCATGGCATGCCTTGCGGCTGGCACTGTCACGGTTGCTGCGCGAGGGCGCGGTAGAGCAAGCAACGACTCAGCGATGCTTGGTCAGCATGACCGATGTCGAGTACGCGCTGCCGGCACATATTGGTGACTACACCGACTTCTACACGTCGATCCACCACGCGACCAATGTCGGTAAATTATTCCGACCCGATAATCCCTTATTACCAAATTACCGCTGGGTACCGATTGGCTATCACGGCCGGGCATCGAGTGTCGTGTTATCCGGTCATGATGTTCGTCGTCCGCAGGGACAGCTCATGCCGCCGGGCGCAGAGCAACCGTTTTTGGCTCACAGCAAACGGCTAGATTTTGAATTAGAGCTGGGGGTGTTTATCGGCAACGGTAATTCACTTGGCACTGCGATACCGATCGCGCAAGCTGAGCAGCATGTCTTTGGCCTGTGTTTATTGAACGATTGGTCGGCGCGCGATATTCAGGGTTGGGAATATCAACCGCTCGGGCCCTTTCTATCGAAAAGTTTTGCCACCAGCATCTCGCCTTGGATAGTTACTCTGGAAGCGCTGGCGCCGTATCGTCTGCCTTTTCGGCGCGAACCAAGCGAGCCACAGCCACTACCCTACCTCGACAGTGAACATAATCGCGCGTCGGGCGCATTCGATATTCAACTGCAAGTGTTGCTTCAAACGCCGGCTATGCGAGCAGCCAAACTGCCAGCACAAACAATCTGCCATACCAATTACCAACACGCGTATTGGACGTTGGCGCAATTAATCACCCACCACACCGTAAACGGCTGTAATTTGCAAGCAGGCGATTTGCTGGGTACTGGCACACTATCCGGCCCCGAAGCCACACAACTCGCGGCACTGCTGGAGATCACACACGGCGGCAAGCAAGCGCTGATGCTTCCCGATGGCGAACAACGATTATTTCTGCAAGACGGTGATGAAGTGACTCTGCGCGGTTGGTGCGAAGCAGCGGGGAAAGCTCGCATTGGGTTCGGTGAATGTACTGGGAAAATTTCCCAATAATGCTTCTGCAGCAGCGTTTTTATTTGCACACACACAAGCGCACAAATTTTTATTAATTAATATTACGATAATCCTATTTTTCGTAACCCTTCATCTTATTATTTCTGGTTTTTCGAGAACTCGGTCTGAGGCAACATCTGCTTCAGGTAACGCGACGAAGTTCGCGTGCCATTCCCCACAAGGAGATCGAAATGAAGCCAGAGAACCAATCGCATTTGTTGCACTATGCACCTGAAGCCTTTCTCGACCGGTTATGCGAGAAACTCGGCGCGCGCTCACTTTCTGCGCTGGGTCGTGTGGTCGGATTGTCTCCCTCCGTGCTCAGCAAAGTGAAGAGACGTCGTCTCGCAGTCAGCAGCGAGATTCTTCTCAAGATACATGATGCCACCGACATTCCAGTGCGTGATTTACGTTACTGGATGGGTGATACGCGCCCTTATTTCTCGCGCGTGCCACTCTCCAGAGCTAGCTGCTGATGATTTCAGTCGGGCCGTCCGCTTGCCGGGCGGCTTCCTCATCCCACCAAGGATCTCTTCATGAAACGAGATGACCTCATCGGGCAATTAGCAAACTGTGTTGGTCAAGGCATGCGTGTTCCGGAAGAAGCGTTTCGTCTGGCCGCTACCATCGATATGCAGCGATTCACGGGCATGTCGGTTCACGCTGCGGCGTTGCTGGTACTTCGCATGGGACTTCAAAAGCGCTTCAGATTTTTTACTGTACGGCCGTCGACGATTGAGCGCGAAGCAGCGCAGTTGTCGGGCGAATCCAGCAAAGTCGAGAGCAAACTTTCAACTCGCCGACCATTGGGACTCGCCCCGGTCTTGTAAGCTCCCGCCGGCATCGCTCACCTCGGTGCCGGCAAAATGCCGTCCCCTGTGATTGGCGTTCAATTGCATTATTTCGGTGTATTCTCCGTTGAATCAACCTGCTTGGTGTCGGACTTGACCCTGCTGGTTTATCAACCTTTAGCGCCGAACAAAAATGCCCAAGACGCTTATTTCCCCGCACCGGAATAAATTAATCATCACGGCTCCGCTGACGAGTATTTTTTGCATATTGATACTGGCGGCGATTGCTTTTCCAGCACGCGCCATGACCCCTGAGCAAATCATCGCTGCACTGCAGCGCCCTGAAAACAGCACCGGCAATATCGCCGACGCGGTTGAGGAAGCAACCGGCGCGCGTGGTTGGATGTCATCCGATGTCAAACCGATTTATGACGCGCGCATCGTCGGACGCGCCGCCACCGCGCTGATGCGTCCCGTGCTGAAAAACGATACCCGTAAATACCAGAACCATATTCTGGATATTCTGGACGAAGCGCCCCCCGGCTCGGTGCTGGTGTACGTGATGCAGGATGGCCTGGAGATTGCCGCGATGGGCAACCTGATGGGCACCACCGCCAAAGTGCGCGGTCTGGCCGGCGCTGTGATTGATGGTGCGGTGCGCGACATCACCGAGCTGCGCCGGCTGCAATTTCCGGTCTGGTCGCGCCGCGTCAGCCCGGCCACCTCCGTCGGACGCATGATCAGCGTCGATAAACAAATCCCGGTCAAATGCGGCGAGATTATGGTGCACCCAGGCGACTACATCGTTGCCGACGCCGATGGTGTCGTGGTCGTACCCACTGCTGCCGCCGAGGCAGTGGTGGATCTGCTCAAAAAATATGACGATAAAGAATCGCAGATGAT
>CAZZMV010000099.1:0-6702 GCA_964655425.1 uncultured Bifidobacterium sp. | reverse complement strand
ACACCAATGACGATCGCTTCGGACCGTTGATCGGCGTGGGCGCGAGTTGGCAATTCACGCCGAACTGGGCTGCCGATGTGGATTACACCTACTTCAACCGCAATAGCAAGGTAGCCGGCGAAGCCTCTGACGTGGATATGTGGACGCTGGGTTTGAGATATCTGTGGTGACCCTGTGCCAGCGCACCACAGCAGCTAGTAGTCAGACACGCCATTTTGGCCGTGCCTGATTCACAACTTGATAATTATCAGTCTGAAAACTTTCAATAAAATCATAGCGAGCTACCGGCGTGTTGGTCGCGTCGGTAGCGTGTTCGTGATCGCTGGATTAATTAAAAGGATTTCAGATGAAAAAACTTCTGTTGGCATCGGCAACGGTCGCCGCGCTCCTGTCGCCTTGGGCGGCCATGGCCGAGGCCTCGTATTTCAAAGTCGGGCTCGGTCCGTCCCGCTACAGCCAACCCGGAAATTCCGCCACCGAGACAGCATGGAACCTCGCGTACGGCCAAGCGATCGACCCGAGTTGGGGCTATGAGCTGGGCTATATGCATTTTGGCGATGTCTCTCGCGCGCCTCCCGGGCAGCAGTCAAGCAACTTTTACTCGCACGCTTTGTACGCCGCGGGTGTGGCCAGCGCGCCGCTGAACAAGGCAACCCATGCTTACGCCAAGGTGGGCTTGGCGCTGATTGAAAGCAAAGGCAGCGGCTCGGCCGCTGCACTGGGCTCCGCAGTCGGGACGCGCTCAGATACCAATCTGATCGGTGGCGTCGGCCTCGATTACCGATTTTCACCGCAGGTATCGGGCAATATCGAGTACCAATATTTTGGCGACGTCTACCGCTCGCTCGTTACCCTGAGCGCGTGGACCGTGGGGCTGCGCTACGGGTTCTAGTCGAAGCACTTGCCGGCGCCGGGCGACTAGCAGCACCCAACCCGGCGTCGGACAGCCCCGGCCAGCGCCTGCTATTCGGGTCAGTAACTCGATGCCCGCAGCTCGGCAATCGCCTGCGTGAGTGCCGATGCAATCAGCGGGTCGGCTGGTGTGTGCGTGCCCCGCTCCACCCACCTCAGCTGTGCCCGTGGGTTCACATGGTTCAGCTTGATGGCGTTCTCTGGCGGACAAATCAAATCGTGGGTGCCGTGAATGATGATCATGGGTTTGTCTTGCATGGCTGCGGCGCCAGCAAGGAGTTGCGCTTCACTGCAAAAACACTGCTGCGACAAGTAGTGCGCCTGCAGACGGTATTTGCCCAAGGTCCGGGCGGAAACCGATCCCTGTGAGTCTGTCGATCCATGCGACTTTGCAGATGTTGCAGGGGATTCCAGCTTGCCCTCCATTGCGCGCATCAGCGCGGACTCGTAGTTGCTCCAACGCTGTGCTGCGTCGTTGGCTGCTGCAGCATCGTTGCCCAGCAGTGCCAGACAGAGCGTGTGAAGCACATCCGCTTGCTGCACCTCGCTCCAGCCTTCGGTCAATTGCTGCCAGGCGACCGGTACCATCGCGCGCAGCGACTGAAAGAACCACTGCAGCTCTCGCTCGCTCGCCAAAAAACTACCGCGAAGCACCAGGCTCTTGATGTGGGTGGCGTGAGCGCCTGCATAGAGCAGCGCGAGTGTCGCGCCCCAAGATCCACCCACCACAGTCCACTGCTCAATGCCAAGCCGAGTGCGGATCAATTCAATGTCGGACACCAATCGCTGGCTGTCATTGTTGAGTAACTCAGCTTGCGGCAGCGACTGCCCGGCACCGCGCTGATCAAATAGCACCACGCGTTGTCTGCTCAGATCAAACCACTCCAAGACCGAGGGCGAGGTGCCGCTGCCCGGCCCGCCATGCAGCACCACGGCGGCAGGCGCTGAAGCCTTGCCGTATTGCGCCAGATACAGGCGATGTCCGTCGCCGGTATCTAGCATCTGCTGGTCGAAGGCGCTGGGCGGCATGCTCTTTTTTTCGGGGTCGGCGATAAAATGGAACGGTTTTGCGCTTGGTGGTCGCTTGACGACCATCGGCTCGCGCTGGCGTCACGATCGCTGAAAACGCTGCAGCTACAAGGAAAAACCTCGTCGGCTCGGCGCCATTGACGGTCACCGATTATGCACTGGTTGAGGTTTTGGTCGGTGTAACGGTCGGCGTCTTTCATCACCCGCCGTGCTGCAGGCATGCCGATGGCGGGTTGAACGACGCAGCAAAGCCTAGGCGCACCCATGAAAACGAGATCCTGAAAATCATGAAAATCCTGGTACTTGGCTCTGCCGCGGGTGGCGGTTTCCCGCAATGGAATTGCAATTGTCCGAATTGTGCTGGCGTGAGAAGCGGTGGCATCAAAGCCAAAGCGCGTACGCAGTCATCCATCGCCGTGTCTTCCAACGGCACCGATTGGGTGTTGATCAATGCGTCGCCGGATATCTTGCAGCAGATCCGCTCCAACCCGGCGCTGCAACCGGCGCGTGCGATTCGTGACACCGGCATTGCCGCTGTGATGGTGATGGATGCGCAAATTGACCACATCACCGGCCTGTTGATGCTGCGTGAAGGGCGTAAAAAACTGAACCTGTACTGCACCGAGTCAGTGTGGGACGACTTGAATCACGGTTTACCGCTGGCCAAGGTGCTTTCGCATTACTGCGGCGTCGAGCGGCATCCGATCGAAGGATTATCGTCAGACCAAACCCGTTTCGCGCCGATCGAGGTACCCGGCATCGAGGGCATACGCTTTCATCCTATGCCATTGAAGAGTAAAGCGCCGCCTTACTCACCGCATCGTAATAATCCCGGTCCCGGTGATAACAACGGGCTGATGATCGAAAGTAAAGCGACCGGCAAAAAATTATTCTACGCGCCGGGCTTGGGTGAGATTGAGCCGCATGTGCTTGAGGCCATGCAGCAGGCAGATTGCGTGCTGGTCGATGGCACGGTGTGGACGGGTGACGAAATGATCACCTTGGGCTTGACGCAAAAAACTGCCGCCGACATGGGCCATCTGCAACTCTCTGGCCCCGGCGGCATGATCGAGGTACTGGATGGCATCGGCACGCGTCGCAAGGTACTCATTCATATCAACAACACCAATCCGATCTTGAACGAAGACGCCAGCGAGCGAACCGTGCTGGCGCAGCACGGTATTGAAGTGGCCTACGACGGCATGGAAATTAATCTGTGAGGAATGCAATGAACGCACACACAAAACTGGAAGAACAAATGCCTTGGAGCCGGGAAGAATTCGAGGCCAAGCTGCGCGCCAAGGGCGACAACTATCACATCAATCATCCGTTCAATGTGCGCATGAACGAGGGCAAGCTGACGCCCGATCAAATTCGTGGCTGGGTGATTAACCGCTTTTACTATCAAGTGATGATCCCGATTAAAGACGCGGCCATCATGTCCAACATGCCGGACCGCGAGGTGCGTCGCAAATGGGTGGAGCGTATTCTTGATCATGATGGTTATGGCGAGAAGGAAGGCGGGATCGAGGCCTGGACGCGCTTGGGCGAGGCGACTGGCATTTCGCGCGATGAGTTGTGGTCGCTGAAGAAAGTGCTGCCCGGTGTGAAATTCGCTGTCGACGCTTACGTAAACTTTGCTCGTCAGCGCCCGTGGCAAGAAGCGGTGTGCTCATCACTCACGGAAATGTTTGCACCCAAAATTCATAAAGATCGTTTGGCGAATTGGCCAACGCATTACCCGTGGGTTAGCGATGACGGCCTTGCATATTTCCGCAGCCGCGTACCTTTGGCGCAGCGTGATGTCGAGCATGGTTTGCAGGTGACGCTGGATTACTTCACCACCCGCGAGCAGCAGGAACGTGCGCTTGAGATTCTGCAGTTCAAGTTGGATGTACTTTGGCAGATCTCGGATGCGATCGAGAAGGCTTACTCGTGAGTGCGCCCATGATCGATCTGACCAGCAAGCCCAAGCTGGCGAAGCTGTTCCGACTGCAGTACGAAGAAGCGCAGGGCGCTTATGTGCTGCTATACCCCGAGGGCATGGTGAAGCTGAACCAACCGGCGTCCGAGATCCTGAAGCGCTGCGACGGTGAGCGTGATGTCAATGCGATCGTCGCTGACATCGAGCAAGCGTTCAATGCGCAGGGGCTCGAAAAGGACGTCACTGGTTTTCTTGAAATTGCAACCGAGCGAGGATGGGTTGTCTGATGTCTGAACAAGCAAACATGGCGAATATTGCGCCCCCGCTTTGGCTGTTGGCCGAGGTGACTTATCGCTGCCCGTTGCACTGTGTGTTTTGCTACAACCCGGTGAAGTATGCGGCCAACAAAAAAGAACTCAGCACTGAGCAATGGAAAGAAGTGCTGCGTCAGGCGCGCAAACTGGGTGCCGCACAGCTTGGCTTTTCGGGTGGCGAACCACTGGTGCGTGATGACCTTGAAGAGCTGATCGGCGAAGCGCATCAACTGGGTTATTACACCAACCTTATTACTTCAGGTGTTGGCTTGACCGAAGCGCGCATCTCGACAATGAAGGAACTCGGGCTGGATCATATTCAGCTCTCGTTTCAGGATTCCACCAAGGAGATGAACGACTTCCTGTCGAGTACCAAAACTTTCGATTTGAAGTCTCGCGTTGCGGCATTGATCAAGAAGTATGACTATCCGATGGTGCTGAATGTGGTGCTGCATCGGTATAACCTGGACCATATCGGCCGCATCATCGATATGGCGGTTGAGATGGGCGTGGAGTATCTTGAACTCGCCAATACCCAGTATTACGCATGGGCGAGTATCAATCGTGAGCAGCTGATGCCCACCCGCGAGCAACTGGTGCGCGCCGAGGAAATCGTTCAGGAGTACCGCGCCAAGCTCGGCAACAAGCTGAAGCTGTTGTTTGTGGTGCCAGATCTTTTTGAAGACAAACCCAAAGCCTGCATGAATGGCTGGGGCTCGGTGTTTCTTGCCGTCGCGGCCGATGGCAGCGCTTTACCTTGCCACGCAGCGCAGTCACTGCCGGGGCTGACTTTCCCGAATGTCACTGAGCAATCGCTGCACGACATTTGGTACAAGAGCGACGCGTTCAACGCTTTCCGCGGCTACGAGTGGATGAAAGAGCCTTGCCGCACCTGCTCTGAAAAAGAAAAAGATTTTGGTGGTTGCCGTTGTCAGGCCTATGCCTTGACCGGCGACGCGCGCAATGCGGACCCGGTGTGCGGCAAATCGCCATCGCACGATGTCGTTAAACAGATCGTGCTGCAAACAAAAAATCGGCCAGTCGAGGAAAAACCGCTGGTGTTCCGCAACGACATGAACTCGTTACGTCTGGCGGCCGAGGTAGAGAAGCAAACCTCTTGATGCTAACAATGAGCTATCTTTAACCGTAGATAAGCAAGCAACTCATAAAAATATGATCGAGGTTTTGCAGGCGCGGCGTGCGACAACTCAGGCGCCGCGTGCTGACTTGATCAATCCGCGCTGCGGGTCGTAGCCTGCTGCTGCAATCCAGTAAAACAGTAGCGTACTCGCAAGCACCACCCACAACGATGCGGTGAGCTCACCGTACAGTGCGTAACGCACTGACTCAACTGCGTGGGTAAACGGATTCAACGCGGAGATTTGATAAATCCAGGTCGCGCCGGCATCTCGCATGCGACCAATCGGATACAGCGCCGATGACAAGAAAAACATCGGAAAAATCACGAAGTTCATGGTGCCGGCGAAATTTTCCAGCTGCCGGATGTACACCGACAGCATCAAACCAAACGCCGACAACATCAACGCGCCGGCAATCAAAGCGGGTAGTGAGGTGAGTAGCTGCCACGGTGACAGGCCGATTTGCCAAATCACTACCAGAATCATGAAGGCGAGCGCTTGCAGTACCGATAAAAACGCACCGCCCATCAATTTGCAGGCTAATAGGTAAGCACGCGGCAGGGGCGCAGTCAGCAGCAGTCGCATCACACCCATCTCGCGGTCATACACCATCGCCAGCGATGATTGCATGCCATTGAACAGGCACACCATCAGCGCCAGGCCTGGCACCATGTACAAACGATAATCGAGATTGGCATCAAACGGCATCACCGTACCGAGGTCGGGCATCTGGCGAAACCCGGCGGCGAACACCACCATCCAAAGCAGTGGACGCACCAACGACGACGCCAGCCGACCCGGCTGCCGTAAAAATTTGTGAACCTCGCGCCCAGCGATGGCGGCGAGAGCCAGACGGGCATGCAGCAGTCTCATGCTTTGGCCTCCGCTTTAGTCAGCTGTAAAAATGCATCGAGCAGCGTGTCTTTGCCAGCCTGCTTCAGCAGTGCTTTGGCATCGCCATTGAAACGTACTGTACCTGCGGCCATCACGACGATGCGGTCCGCCGCTTCGGCCTCATCAACCAGATGCGTGGCCCACAGCACACCCATCGCGCGTTCTCTACACAGCGCTTTTACATCCGCAATAATCGCTGCCCGAGATGCGGGGTCGATACCAACCGTGGCCTCATCCATCAGCAGCAAATGCGGCTGTGACAACAGTGCGCGCGCCAACTCAACTTTGCGGCGCGTACCACCCGAGAGATTGCGACAGCTTTCGTTTGCGCGATCGCTCAAATTGAATCGTTGCAGCCAATGACTAATGCGTTGCTGCGATTCGCTACGTGCAATGCCATGCAAATCGGTTTGGAAACGCAGATTGGCAGCGACCGTCAAATCAAGATCAAGTGCCGGTTGCTGAAACACGATGGATAAATCAGCCAATG
>CAZZMV010000098.1:0-6755 GCA_964655425.1 uncultured Bifidobacterium sp. | reverse complement strand
TTTTGACGGCGGCGCAGCAGAATTTCGATCAGCTGACTGATTTCTTCATCCCGACCCGTGACGGGATCCAGCTTGCCTAGTTGCGCTTGCGTGGTGAGATCAACGGTGTACTGATCGAGTGCGGGGGTTTTGCTGCGCGCAGATCCACTACCACGCATCATTGATTGATTTGCAGAGTGAGCGCCGTGGTTGGCTGCCATGTGGGTTGGCAATGCCGCACTGTCTGAAGCATGATCACTGGTGGTGTTCACCATGCCGACAAATGCACGAAGTTCTTGTCGTAATTGTTCGCGCGGTAGTTGTAACAGCGTGGGTGCAGACTCAAGCAGGATGCCACGCAAAGTCTCTGATTCGAGCGCAGCCAACATCAGACAGGCCGGGCTGATATGGCTCTCACCCAGTTGAACCGATGCGATCACCCAGGCGTTTTCCAACAAGCGAGGGAGATGTTCCGACAGCACGGGTGTACGACCATTACCACGCTTGAGTTTATCGAGCGCGTCTTGTAACTGCGATTGCGCGCGCGGTACCGGAATCTGAAAATGCGTCAGTAGACGGTGCAGCGAGCTCTCTTTGTCGCGCAGGAGCTCAATCAACAGATGCTCGGGGTCGACACTGAAATGCGTTTGCTGCGCGCATAACTCGGCAGCACGCTCCATGGCGGCGCGGCTCTCAACATCCAGCCGCTGGATCAGGGTGCGCAGTTCAGTGCTCATGATGCGCACAATCAAATGAAAAACGCGCCGGTGGTGGCGAGTGGGTAGCTGTGGTGTCGCTGCGTGTGTTTCGCTCTGCGACCCAAGCATTCCAACCTAGGCGTGGCCGTCCGGTAGCGCTGAGTGAGGCTGAAGTCACTGTCTCGGCTGCGGGTGTGAGCGATACCTCGACCATCAATGCAGCGGACAAAAAACTGCGCACGGTAGTCTTGAATTCTTCATGCTGCTCACCCCCTGGCAGTAGCTGCATGATGCGTTTGAGCGGTAGGTCAGTGGCGTGCAGGCGTATCGCTGCGGATTGATCCCACGCTTGCCGACCGAGCAGGGCGGTTTGACCAAGGATAGGCGCACGTTCTTCATCACCCAGCAGGGTGAGGTCATCTTTTTCAAGGGGTAGCCACTGACCGACAAACTGTTCACCACGAAACGCGATCTGATAGCGGTCTTGCAGCAGTGTGCATAAAGACGCCATTGAACGCGGTGCACCGGATAGCAAACCAGCATGCCGTAACCAGCGGCCTTCATCTTGTGCCTGCAGGTGCGTGCTGCCACACAAGCGGCGGGTAGCACTACCCACACTGGCGCTGTGCGTATCACCACCGACTGATGGACGGTGACGCTTGCGGCCCAGATAAAACAGCGACAGCAAGCGATGATGAAAAATATCCAGAAACTCGGCAGTCGCAAAATCCTTGGTGGCTGCGCGCGCGATCACCAACTCGGTAAACGCTGCAGGCATCGGCCCAGCCTGACCGAGTAGCGAGAGCACCGGTGTGCGCAAGGTATAGGGCTCGCCGGTGTGTGCACCGCGCCGCGCGTCTTGGACATCGCTGGCATCGAAATCCAGCGATACATGGCTGCTAAGTCGTACTGCCTCTGTGCCTTGTTCGGCACCAAGCTCGGCATGTCCTTCGGCCATACCGGCGCGTTCCAGCAGACTGATCGCCTGGAATAAATCGAAGCCCTGCGGCTGCGCCAACAGGGCAGGGACCAGCTGCGTGTCTGCGTCGCGCGCACTCATTTACAGCAGCTCCTGTGCGCCACTCATCGGCGGCCATTGCACCAGGCATTCGTCGCCACGCCAAATGCCCAACTCGACAAATGAATTGACCGTGGTGTACAGCCCGAAAAAATGGGCTAGCACCGCAGAGAAAAGTACCGGCGAAGCACCCACAAATGCCTCGGGCTCAAGCTCCAGCCGCACCGCTGTGCCGCGACACAGGCCGCGCCAGGCTTGCTGGCCGATGTGTCGCGTGACTGCGCGAGCACTGAGTCGTTGTATGCCGCGGATCTGCTCCAGATCGCGTTGTTGTTCCGAGCTGAACAGCGAGAGTAATTCGCGCAAGTGGTCGCGACCCTGCGCATTGCTGATCAGTGATTGATGCTGAAGATTCAGTAGCGATACCAGACGCCATAGGGTGTCGCTGCCGAGTGGCGGCATGCGTTGTCGCGA
The DNA here is from genome assembly GCA_964655425.1 of uncultured Bifidobacterium sp. Lineage (GTDB taxonomy): Bacteria > Pseudomonadota > Gammaproteobacteria > Burkholderiales > Burkholderiaceae_D > Pernthalerella. The sequence continues at coordinate 4,586 of CAZZMV010000098.1, read as the reverse complement.
GGGCTCGCTGACACAGCGAATTTGCAAGCCATTCGAGACGCCTTCGCCGATCAGCAAAGTTTGCGGTGTGATCTGCTCGGCCAGCCCGCGATTGGTGCACAGTGTGCGCGCGTACACCACGGCGGACGGTGCGCGTCGTTGCTGACGGCGATCGACAAATGACATGAATACATCGGTACCGGTCAGGTCATCACGCAAGCTACGCTCACGTCGCGCCATCCAGAACACATCATCGACTGACTCGCCGTTTTGTAGTGCAGCGATATGCCGTAAATGCAGCGGCTGGTCAGAACCCGGTTCGGATGCAGTGACTTGCACAATCGAATGAATCTCGGTCGATGCCTCGCGTGCGCGGTCGCCTACCAGCATCACCTCATGCCGGGTGTGATCAATCTGTACCGGCTCTGAGGTGCGCGGGAAAAGATTCACTGCTACCGTGCAGCCCAAGCGGAAATACTGTGCATCAAGTGCACGCAACTTGCGCGACGCGGCACCCACATCCAGCTTCAGGCTGAACTGTTGACCTTTTAGTTTGAGTGCGCTGAGCCCGCGAATATCAAAGAAATGAAACTTGGCTGGAAATGCAAAATACTCTTGCAGCAAGCCGTAAGCCGGGTGCGCACCGGGTGCTTGTGGCAGCACGGCATGCTCGGCATCAAAGCCAACCCGCTGACATTGCTTGGCCGGTAGTTGCGCGATAACTTTGCCGTTACCGTCAGTGACATGGATACGCTTCAAGCGCGCCGCCAGACACTCGTACAGTGTGGCGACCGTCGCGCTATCACCCGCGAGATGAATGCGTAGGGTGTCGAGTGACAACTCCTCTAAGGTATTGCCATCATCCGCTTTGATTTGCAAAGCAATGTAGCCCTCATCATCGACCTTGGCGTCGATGATTTGTAGTGGCCACAATGTGCTATCCCACGCTGTTCGGAAACGTACTTCCTCACCGCTCTGGGCATGCGCCACCAATGCGGTATGTCTTGGTACATTCAGACCTGCAGTTACTTTGCCTTGCGCTGCGCCCAAGGTCATTTGCACGACCGTCATCGACGGTAGCGGTGCCAGCAGCGAGGGATAAAGATTTTCCAGTAACGCGCTGGCTACTTGCGGAAAATCTGCATCGATATCGCGGCGTATACGCGCCGCCAGAAATGCAACCGATTCAATCAGCCGCTCGGTATGCGGGTCATGTGACTCGCCACCATGCAAATCCAGCCGCGCTCCGACTTTTGGATAGCGTTTGGCGAAGTCACGACCTTGATTACGCAGCCAGTCCAGCTCGCGCAGGTAGTAATCGAGTAGCTCGTTATCACCAGCGCGCGAGTTCATGCCTTCACCTTGAAGGTGGCATTCGATCCGTGCAAAGCGGATGTTGGCTGGCCGGTGCGGTTAGTCATGCCACGGCCTCCGGAGCATCGATCGCAAGCTGCGCCGCATCAGGTGTTTCTGCAGCGAGAGTGAAGCGAACCCGACGTACGGTGTGGGCGATGGCCAGATCAGCATCAATCTGAAACAGCGCAATCGTGATGCCCTTGGCGGCACCCAAGGGTGTGACAACGGTATGACTTAATCGCGGCTCGAAATAGCTGATGGCACGCTCGATGGCACGAGCAATGCGTGAACGATCGTTCTCGCTGCGTGCGGAGAGGGCGGTGTAATCCGGAATACCGTAGTCGAGTACGGTCAGCCCGGCATCGATGAATTCAGTGAGACTGATGCGTGATCGTGAGTTCAGCAGCCGATGTAGCTCACGCTCGACCGATGCTTCCACCCCATCGGCTGATAGTCCTTGGCCAGATTCATGTCCGGGCGGCGCAGTGCGCTGGTCGAGCTTGTCGAACAGCGGGATGGGCCCACCCGGGAACAGGACTGACATCGAGCTTCACCTCTATCTTGGCGTGTTGCCGGTAACAAGGGATCAAGCCTTGGTGTTGAGCGAGAGGTCGTATGCGAAATCCGTGCTGCCGGTGACCTGGCCGTCATTGTTTTGATGGTGATAAACCATTTTCACTTTGACGAAGTTCAGCGAGATCGTCTCGACCGGACGTGAGATACCGCTGCTCGCCACCATGAAATTACTGACGATGACTTTTTCCATCTGAATCACCACCAGCGGTTTGTTCTCTGCGTCGGCTTTTCGCAGGATAGTGATCTCGACCTTGTCGATTTCATCAGCCGTGGCACACAGACGAAACAAGGAGGTGGATGAGATATCCGATTCTTTCGTCAGCGTGATATCCGAAAAAATCGGATTGGCCGCATTACGTTCCGAGCCCGACTTTGATCCACTGGTGGGTTGCGCGACGCTGAAACTCCAGGAGTCACACTCGATCTGTTTTTCATATTTGGCGAGTGTGCTGCTGCCGTCGACACCGTTGATCTTCAGGAGAATATTGCTGTTTTCCATGGTGTAGTTTTCCTTTTAACTGTTCGCGATCGGGGGTCGACGCTTATCGTGTTGCGTCAATCATCAAGCCGCCGGTGCGGGTAGCTCGGCCACCATACGAATCGAGGCGGTCAGTTCCTCCATTTGGAAATGAGGGCGAACAAACACCACCGCTGTGTAGGACCCCGGGCGCCCTGGCACTTCAGTCACATCGATACGTGCGCTGGCCAGCGGGAGTCGCGCTTTGGTTTCTTGCGGTGCGGCGCCATCCAGACAAATATAGTCAGCAATCCAGGTATTCAAATAGCCCTGCAATGTGTCGCGAGTCTGGAAGCTGCCGACTTTGTCTCGTGCAATCACTTTCACGTAGTGCGCAAAGCGCGATGCTGCAAGCATGTAGGGCAGGCGTGCCGACAAATTCGCATTCGCGTTGGCCAGATCTTTGTTGTACACCTTAGGTTTGTTCGCGGTTTGGCCACCGAAGAATGCTGCGTAGGGTGTGCCCTTGGCATTGACGACGGCGATGAAGCCAAGATCATTCAATTCTTTTTCACGGCGATCGGTGATCAGCACTTCGGTGGGGCATTTCAGCGCGATATCGCCTTCATCGGTCTGATACGTATGCGCCGTCATGCCCTCGACCTTGCCGCCACCCTCAACACCACGAATCGCAGTCGTCCAGCCGAATTTTGCAAACGCATCGGTAATACGCAAGCCGAGTTGATAAGCGCTGTTCGACCACAGGTATTTGTCGTGATCTTTACCGTCGACGTCTTCTTCAAACCCGAACTGCTCAATCGGTTTGGTCTTGTTACCGTATGGCAGACGCGCCAGATAGCGTGGCAGGGTCAGCGCCACATAACGCGAATCTTCACCTTCGCGGAACGCTTTCCAGGTCGCCAGCTCAGCGCTCTCGAAAATCTTTGACAGATCACGCGGGCCACCCAGCTCGGTGAAGCGCTTCATGTCGAACAGCGCAGGTGCAGCGGCGCTAATGAACGGCGCGTGCGCAGCCGCCGCTACTTTCGATACACGCTCAAGCAGCGCGATATCTTGCGGATGGCGACCGAAGTAGTAATCGCCGATCAGCACCGAGTAGGGGTAGCCGCCGAAGGTACCGTACTCTTCTTCGTATACTTTTTTGAACAGCGCACTGGTGTCATAGTCGACAGCGGTTTCCAGATCGTTCAACAATTCTTGTTTGCTGACGCTCATCAGTCGAATTTTGAGGCGAGTGCTGGTCTCGGTACCGAACACAAAGTCATGCAGACCGTGCCAGGCGCCTTCCAGCGCTTGAAATTCCGGGTGGTGCATGATCTCGTTGAGCTGCTTGGTCAGCAGATCATCAATCTCGGCGATGCGCTCGTTGATCATTGCCACCACGCCCTTGTCCGGGCTGAATTTCATGTCCTCGTCGAGGATCTGCGACGCGAACTGGCCGAGCATGCGCTTGGCATACGGCTCTTGCGATGGCTCGTTGGCCATTTTGCCGTTGAAGACAATTTGGTCTAGTAGGCTGCCGGTGCCGGAAGCGCCAGCGCCTGAAGAGGATTTGGGATCTGCCATGTCGGTCACTCGTCTCGGTCGGGGTACGGAGAATTGCCTGTGATTGGGGCGCGTTACTCAGCGCTCGGCGCGTCGTCAGACTTCGCCTCAGGTTTGTCTTCTTCTTTCTTGGCAGCGGGTTTATTGTTGCCGCCGGTGCTAGTGTCAGCACCGCTTCCACTGCCTGCAGCATTGCGAATTTGCTTCAGGCCTTCAGTGTTTTTGACGATGCCGGCCAACAGACCGTCGAGGTCATCATTACCGTCCAGCTTGGCGAGCAGATCACGTAGTTCGAGCCGTGCCTCGAGCAGCTTTTTCAGGCGCGGTACCTGATCAACAATCGCCTCGGGGTGGAAGTCGGCAAACTTCTTCGGCAGCAGCTCGATCTTCAAGTTGCCCGTGCCTTTCATCATGTCCGGCACGCTGATGTCGAGTCTCGGGCCGATCTTGGCCATGATCTCGTCAAAGTTATCGCGGTCGATTTCGACAAAGCGACGGTCTTTCATTTTCGGTGGCGCGCTGGCCGGCTTGCCCGCCAGATCGGCTAGCACACCGACGACTAGCGGAAGCTCGCGCTTCTCGATCGCGTCACCAATCTCGACGTCGTAAGTGATCTGTACACGCGGTGGGCGGTTACGCCCCACCCATTTCT
>CAZZMV010000097.1:0-6836 GCA_964655425.1 uncultured Bifidobacterium sp. | reverse complement strand
CCCATCGTAAACACGAAGATAAAGCCGACTGCAAACAACATCGGCGTCTCAAACGTCATGGCGCCTTTCCACATGGTTGCGAGCCAGTTGAATACTTTCACGCCGGTCGGTACCGAGATCAGCATGGTCGCGTACATGAAGAACAGCTGACCGGTCACCGGCATGCCGGTGGTGTACATGTGGTGCGCCCAAACGATGAACGACAAGATCGCGATCGACGAGGTCGCGTACACCATCGATGCGTAGCCAAACAGTTTCTTGCGAGAGAACGCGGGTACCACCTGACTGATAATGCCGAACGCCGGCAGAATCATGATGTACACCTCGGGGTGGCCGAAGAACCAGAAGATATGCTGGAACATCACGGGGTCACCACCACCGGCAGGGTTAAAGAAGGTGGTACCGAAGTGACGATCAGTCAGCGTCATGGTGATGGCGCCCGCCAGCACCGGCATCACGGCGATCAGTAGGTAAGCCGTAATCAACCATGTCCAGACGAACAGCGGCATCTTCATCAGCGTCATGCCGGGCGCGCGCATGTTGAGGATGGTGACCACAATATTGATGGAGCCCATGATCGACGAAGCACCCAACAAGTGGAGCGCGAAAATCGCTGCATCCATCGACGGCCCCATTTGCATCGTGAGCGGTGCGTAAATTGTCCAGCCAGTAGCAGGCGCGCCGCCCGGCATGAAGAACGACATCAGCAGCAATGCAGCCGCAGGAATCGTCAGCCAGAAGCTGAAGTTATTCATGCGCGCAAACGCCATATCTGCCGCGCCAATTTGCAGTGGCACCATCCAGTTAGCGAAGCCGACAAATGCCGGCATGATCGCGCCGAACACCATGATCAAACCGTGCATGGTGGTGAGCTGATTGAACAGCTCGGGGTTAACGATTTGCAGACCCGGCTGGAACAACTCGGCACGAATCATCAGCGCCAACACGCCACCAACCAACAGGTTGGTGAATGCGAATATCAGGTAAAGCGTGCCGATATCTTTGTGGTTGGTGGCGAACACCCAACGACGCCAGCCAGTCGGGGCGTGATGGTGATCATGGTCATGTGCCCCTACGTGGCCACCGGTGTCAATCACAGCGCTCATGTCTGCTCCCAATCAGTCTTGTATTTGAAAATTCAATTTGTCGTGGCCGCTGCCGTGTCGGCTGCGGGTGCTGCTGCGGTCTTGGTCTCTTGCTTGCTCTTGACCCAAGCGCTGTAGTCTTCCTGGCTCAGTACTTTGACGTGAATCGGCATGTAGGCGTGCTCTTTGCCACACAACTCCTGGCACTGGCCATAGAAATCGCCGGTCTTCTCTGCACGGAACCAAGTGTCGCGCACGAAGCCGGGAATCGCATCCTGCTTGATACCAAACGCAGGCACTGCAAATGCGTGAATGACGTCACCGCCGGTGGCGATGATGCGCACCTTCTTGTTGACCGGCACCACCAGTGGGTGATCCACCTTCAGCAGGTAGTTATCCAGCGCAACGCCTTTGGCGCCGCTATCCGAGATCAAGCGGTGCTCATTGTCGAGCGATGACACAAAGTTGATGCCGCTGCCTTCGCCACTCAGATACTCATAGCCCCAGCGCCACTGATAACCGGTGGCTTTGATGGTGAGATCTGCGTTGGACGTATCTTTTTGTGCCACCACGGTGCGGGTGGCAGGAATCGCCATCGCAATCACAATAATGAACGGCACAATCGTCCAAGCCAGTTCCACCTTGATCGACTCGTGGAAAGTTGCGGGCTGATGGCCGAGCGATTTGCGGTGCTTGAAGATGGAATAAAACATCACACCGAACACAGCCACAAAAATACCCAGGCAGATGAACATCATCATCCAGTGCAGCGCGTGCTGCTCCTCGGCGATTTTGGTTACCGCAGGGGGCAAATTAAGCTGGTGAACTGCAGGGCCACCGGGCAAATCATTCACCGCACTGGCAATGCCGGCCCACCAGCACAGCGCACCCACCGTCATGGTGGCTAGCTTTTTCTCAAGTGTCTCAAACATGATCGATTCGCAAAAATTGGGTAATAAGTGGCGCTAGATACGGGTTAGCGGAATTTGGATTGCGGCACAGCTTGCAGTTCGCCCGGCAAACTACCGAGATAATCGGCGATTTTCTTCAACTCTGCTCGCGTGTAGGGTTTGGCCATGCCTGACATGATCGCGTTGGCCCGGCCCCAGGTGCTGTGGCCCTGCTCTTGATACGACTTGAGCGCGATGTAGAGGTAATCGCGATGCTGTCCAGCCAGCTTGGGATAGCTTGGATCCATAGGCTTGTTGAAGTTGGCGCCATGGCAGCCAGCGCAACCGCCTTTGGTCAATAGATCAGCGACCACGGCCGGCGGCGTGACCGCTTGCTCGGCAACTTCGACTTTCTTGCCATGCTGCTCGTAATAAGCGGCCAGATCCGCAATATCTTGGTCAGTCAAACTTTGCGCAACGCTGCGCATGGTGGGATGACGTCGCTCACCAGATTTATAGGCCTTCAGAGCTGCCTCGATGTATTTCGCGTTTTGCTGAGAGATCTTGGGTACCTTGTAGACCTCAGGGAAGCTGGCCTGGTAACCCACGATACCGTGGCAGCCAATACAGGTTGCGTTTTTCTTTTGACCAGCAGCTGCGTCACCAGTCAAGCCTTCTGCTTGCGCTGCTGCGGTAACGAGCAATAGGGACGACAGAAGGGCAAAAAATTTCAGAGACATTTGGTTCATGAGATGGCCACTAGGCAGCATCGCTGCGTGAATTTGTTCTGCGTTATGCAATCGGCTCCGGGACGATAACCGTTTGGCGACCACCCCGAAAACCGAGCCGGAGTATAAGTGCAATCGACAATGCCCGCCAAGTGAAAACTATCGCAAAACCAGGGCAACCCCATATCGAATTAGAAATTATCGAGTATCGGGTTGTTTCTCCCTTGGCCCTGCGGAAAATGATTGCAAATCGGCTTTTTTGTACCGATTTACGCTCTCGGGCTGAAACGAATAATCTGCTCGCCACTGCTGTTACGTTTCGGCACAGGGCGAAACGCGTGACCGTAGATCACTTCAATGGTGAGCCGAATCCGACCGTCGCCATCGCGTTGCTGATCCAATGAATCCAGCGCCCGACGCCAAGCACGCTTGCCTTGCAAACCTGGTGCTCGCCCCTGCAGCGGGTTGCCGCCAAACGCGCGCACGTCGGCCATCAGTGCCGCCGGGTCAGGATAGGTGAGCGTGATTTTTTCCATATCCATGACCGGATCGGCCAGTCCAGCGGCTTGTAGCATGTCGCCGTAATCGTGCAAATCCACAAAAGGCAGCACGCGCGCGTGCATGGCCTGGGCTTGGAAGGCCTCGCGCAATTCGGCAAAGGTGTCGGGACCAAAACAACTAAACATCAGTAAGCCATCGGTGCGCAGCGCGCGCGCCCACTCTGCAAGCACGATGTGTGGCTGAGGGTGCCAATGCAGCGCCAAGTTCGACCACAGCAAGTCGATGGTGTGATTCGCCACGGGCAATTGCGCGAAGTTTGCACAGCTGAGCAATGCAGTCGGCGATGCCAGACGATGGCCGCCTAACAATTTGCCCAAAAAGCTTTGCAGCGCAGTTCGTGTGGCAGCGCTCGATGCCCGCGCTGCACGCAGCATCGGCACAGCCGCATCCACAGCGATTAGCTGCGCGTCAGGGTAGTTCTGATTTAACGCGAGCAGGTCGCGACCTTCGCCGCAACCCGCATCCAGCACCTGCTGCGGTTTGATTTTGATGAGCGATAGCCGCTCCAGCATGCGCGTCGAAATTTCACGTCGCAAAAACTGCGACGCGTCACAACGCGATGGCTGTGCAAACAACTTTCGCACCCTCGTCACATTGATGGGTGCGCTGTTTGCGGCTGACTTGGAAACATCATGCATTGGGTTCATGACTCTGGCCATGCGAATTGAGCAGTCACATACTGCTTATCAGTTTAACTCAGCGCATCACGATGAAATTTATCAGTCGGAGTTTCTTGCAGCAGTCACTGGATAAACTCGCATCCAATCTTTTGCCCAGCGCATGTGCTTTGTGCGGCCAGCAGCGCGCTGGTGTGATGTGTGAGTCATGTCATCATCGATACGCAAACCAAGCCGTGACACGCTGTGCGCAATGTGCGATCAGGCTGAGCGGACCAACATCGATTTGCGGCAGTTGTGTAGCGAATTCGCCTTCATTTGACGCCACTTTTTGTGCAACCGATTACGCACCGCCCATCGATGTGCTAGTGCAGGCACTCAAGTTTGGCGCCCAGTTGCCGCTGGCCGCAGCATTCGCCAAGCGCATACGCAAGGTCGTACCTCACACAGCCGTAGCTGATGCGGCAGTGATGATCGCAGTGCCGCTATCCTTGCCGCGTCTTGCGCAACGCGGCTTTAATCAAGCCCATGAAATTGCCAAGCCGCTGGCGCGTGCGTGGTGTTTACCACTCGACGGCATGCTGTGTGTACGAGTTCGAGACACCGAGCCGCAGTCTTCGCTGCCGCTTTCAAAGCGGCGCGGTAACATGCGCGGCGCGTTCACGCTGATGCGCAGCGACAGTGTTAAAGGCAAGCATGTGCTGGTGGTTGATGATGTGATGACCACTGGCGAGACCTTGCATGCTGTCGCGGCAACACTCAAGCGTTTTGGCGCGTCGCGCGTCACCAACCTGGTGTTTGCGCGTACGCCCGCACGTTAACCTCAACGGAGAGATCTGTGTTTCACGTCGTACTGGTCGAGCCCGAAATCCCACCGAACACGGGCAACGTGATCCGTCTGTGCGCCAACACCGGCGCCCAATTGCACTTGGTCGAACCGCTGGGTTTTCCGCTGGATGACGCGCGCATGCGGCGCGCCGGGCTTGATTATCACGAGTTCGCAGCGATGCGTGTTCATGCAAACTGGCAGGCGTTTTTAGATTCAACACACGTTGATCCAGCAAGAATATTTGCCTTTACCACGCACGGCTCGTCGATATTTTCGGCGCTGCGTTTCGAGCCGGGTGATGTGTTTGTGTTTGGGGCCGAAACCCGCGGCTTGGATCCGGCATTGCGGGAAAGCTTCCCGCCGACGCAGCGCATCAGGCTGCCCATGCGGCCTGATAATCGCAGCCTGAATCTATCGAATGCAGTTGCAGTGGTGGTGTTCGAGGCTTGGCGTCAGCAGGGTTTTGTCGGATCGACTTGAACCGCTTGGTCAACACGCATCCATAAAACCGGCCACACTGGGCTCGGCCTCAAGCTTTGCGAAAGATCAGGCGCTGATGGCGCTTGCGCAAAGCTGAGTCGACTGCCTCAGCCTATAATTCTCGACCTTTTTTGCTTGTCTGGAGTGGCAATGAAAACTTTTATTTCTCGCTTGACGATGTTGGTGTTTGCTCTGGCGAGCCTGACCGCACAGGCGCAAACCATCGTGGTCGACAAGGCCGTCGCGCGCGCCACCGTCGGCAAAATGCCGAATGGGGCAGCATTTCTGCAAATCGAAAACAAGGGCGCAGATGACACGCTGCTGTCAGGCAGCTCGCCCGCCGCATCGCGCGTGGAGATTCACACCATGTCGATGGAAGGTGATGTGATGAAAATGCGTACGCTGGAGCAGCTTGAATTGAAAAGCGGGCAGCGCATCGCCATGAAGCCCGGTAGCGGAGTCCACATCATGCTGATGGGATTGAAAAAACCACTCGTGGTCGGCGAAACATTTCCGCTGACACTGAACTTCAGCAAAGCCGGCAAGATTGAAACCACGGTCGAGGTGGTGGATATGAAAATGCCGATGAAAAAAGGCGAGATGCATGATCATCACGGGCATCACCAGCATCACAAAAGCAATGCTGATTAATTCAATCGTTGGCAGATGTCGTGACGCCGGCGAAGGCCGGAGATCAAGGTCGCGCCATCACGGCAAGGTCGCTGGCTAGACGGGGGCCTCGAAGACAGCACTCGACGTACAGCGAGAGGCCACCAACAACGCCAGCGGCCTTGTGGTGAAGGCGATTACGTGGGGGCGAGGCGGGCGAGTGCCTCTTTCCGATACCGATTCAGTTCCTGCACACTGCTGAAGCTGCGCTCGAACAGCAGTGACAAATTATGCAGAATCCGGTCGACGACTTTGGTTTCCCATTGGTCGTCGAATTTAATTTGCTTGTCGAGCCAAGCCTCTAACCACTGCGGATCAGGCAACCGGCTTTGCACCGTGTCATTCGGGAACAGCGCCTGATTGACATGCAAATTCGTCGGATGCAAAGGCTTCTCGGTGCGGCGGGCGGATGCCATCAACACACCGATTTTGGCAAACGCAGCACGCGCGTTGTCGCCAAACTGCGTCAGGGCTTTTTTCATGTAGCGCAAATAAGCACCGCCATGCCGCGCTTCATCCTGACTAATCGTCTTGTAAATGTGCTTGATGACAGGTTCGGTGTGCCACTCCGCCGCACAGCGATACCAATGATTCAGCCTGACCTCGCCACAAAAATGCAGCATCAGTGTTTCCAGCGGTGGCGCCGGGTCAAATTCAAATCGAACTTTGTGTAGTTCTTCTTCGGTGGGGTGCAGATCAGGGCGAAAACGCCGCAGATATTCCATCAGCACCAAGGCGTGCTTTTGCTCTTCAAAAAACCAGACCGACATGAACGCCGAAAAATCGCTGTCGTTACGGTTATCCCGCAAGAACATCTCGGTTGCCGGTAGGGCCGCCCACTCGGTGATGGCGTTCATTTTGATGGTGCGCGCCTGCTCGTCGGAGAGTTTGTCGGTGTCGAACTGATCCCATGGAATGTCGGTTTCCATGTTCCAGCGGACTTGCTCCAGCGATCGAAAAAGCTCGGGGTACAGCAT
>CAZZMV010000096.1:3346-6895 GCA_964655425.1 uncultured Bifidobacterium sp. | reverse complement strand
ACGCTAGCGAGCGTTTCGCGTATGGATTCTTGAGTGAGGCTCATCACGTCTCCTTTAGGGAGGCGCAAGTCTAAACCAAAAGACCAAAACGAAACGGCCGCCTAAAGAGGCGGCCGCTTTTCGTGACGCAAAAAACTTACTTGAACAGCACCGCCGATTTCTGCAGTGTGACCGAGATACCGTAAGCGAGTGGAATCCCCACTGCCAGCCAAGCTGCGTAAGCAATCACCGGGTTGCTCTTGGTTGCTCCGCCTTCGCCTTGCAGCGTGTCTTTCACCGACTTTTCATGCGCGAGTTGCTTCTCATGCGCGAGCTCTTCTGCCGACATGAAGTATCGATCCGCCACCGGACGCACCATCAGGTTGGCTAACAAACCCACCACCAACATCGCCGCCAGAACATAGAAGATCGGGCCGTAAATCTGATCGAACGGCACTTTCTGTTCGAGGCGAATATCGTGCATGTAGTTGACAACCACCGGGCCCAGAATACCGGCGGTCGACCATGCAGTCAGTAATCGACCATGGATCGCACCCACAAACTGCGTGCCGAACATGTCGGCCAAGTACGCCGGTATGGTCGCAAAGCCACCGCCATACATCGATGCAATCACGCAGAAGCAAGCCACAAAAATCGCCAATGATTTCCAACCGGCAGACACCGAGGCCATCAGATACAAAGCCGTACCGAGCACGAAGAAGATTACATACGTTGGTTTACGACCCAGGTGATCCGAAGACGATGCCCAAATGATGCGCCCGAAAATATTGAACAGTGAGATCAGGCCAACAAAACCCGCACCAATCGCCACCGCAGTCTTGAGCAAATCAGGATTCGCTTTCAAATCCGCAAACCCGATCTCAGGCTGCCCAACCAGTGCACCCGCAAAAGTTTCTTGCAACATCGGCGACGCCGCACCAATGATGCCGATGCCTGCCGACACGTTCATGCACAGCACAATCCAAAGCAACCAAAACTGCGGTGTCTTGTGCGCATTCTTCAGATGCACATGGTTTTGCGCAATCATGGCATTTTGCGAGGGCGGAGGTGGCTCCCAACCTGCTGGTTTCCAGCCGGTGGCCGGTACCCGATAGCCAAATGCACCAGAGAACATGAACACCGCATAAATCGCCGCTAGCGTGACAAAGGTCTGCCACACGCCTGGATCAGTTGGCGTAGCAAATTTCGACATCAGCAATGTCGCCAGAGGCGAACCAATCATCGCGCCACCACCGAAGCCCATGATCGCCATGCCGGTCGCCATACCGCGTCGATCAGGAAACCATTTAATCAAGGTTGATACCGGCGAGATGTAGCCCAAGCCAAGACCGATACCGCCAATCACGCCGGAACCCAGCCACATCATCCAGAGCTGGTGTTCATAGACGCCCAAAGCCGATATCAGCAAACCGCCACACCAGCAGACTGCAGCGACCAAGCCTGCTTTGCGCGGACCGGCGCGCTCCAGCCAACCGCCCCAAATCGCGGCCGCGCAACCCAGCACCACGAAAAACAAGGTGTACATCCAGCCCAGATCAAACTGGGTCCAGTTACAGTCGGTCGCAAACAAAGCGCGGCCCGTGCCGGCCAACTTGTCGCCGAATGTCACGGCACCCGCAGCGCACGATGGCAGCGGTGTTCCATCAGGTCCAAGCAGTGCATTGCCGAGCGGCTTCCAGAAAACCGAGAAGCCATACGCCATGCCGATACACAGGTGAATTGCGAGTGCCGCGGGCGGTACCAGCCAACGGTTGTAGCCGTCGCCGGCGATGGTGCGCTCTTTATCGAGCAGTGACATGTTTCCTCCTCGTGGGGGCCGCCATGGTTCGACGGCGTCGGTCATTCGAGTTGTTATTTTGAGCTTGGTGCCGCAAGCGGCGCTCATCGTGACAGGGTACATTCTACGTTGCAATATGCTAAGGTAAACATAATGTTCAAGGTAAGAATTAATCCGCATTGGGAAATCACCCGCGGTAACGGCGAGCCACTCGACACAGCCGTGCTGCTATCGCTGCTGCGCGCCATTGATGAAAGCGGCTCAATCGCACGCGCGGCGCAAACCGTCGGGCTGTCCTATCGCTACGCCTGGGGTCTGCTGCGCGAAGCGGAGGCCCTGTTTGGCAGCAGCCTGATGCAGACCGGTCGTGGGCGCGGCACCCAGCTCTCTGCATTGGCCGAGAAGCTGATCTGGGCCGATCGTCGGGTCGCTGCCCGTCTTTCGCCAACCTTGGATAGCCTCGCCTCTGAGCTCGAGACTGAGCTGGGCAGAACCGTCGGCGCTGCGCCCGCCATGATCCGGCTCGATGCCAGCCATGGGTTTGCAGTTGCGGCGTTTCTGAGGCAGGCGACTGAATCCGGCCTGCCAATTGATCTGCGCTATCGCAATAGCACCGATGCAGTCGCCGCCTTGTCGCGCGGCGAATCCGATTTGGCGGGGTTTCATGTGCCGACCGGCGAATTCGAAGCACCATCAGCCGAGCGATTCGGCAAGTGGCTAGACACGCGCACGCACCGCCTGATTCATCTGGCTCACCGCACTCAAGGTTTATTTGTTAGTAGTGGCAACCCACTCGGCATTCAGGGTTTGTCAGACCTGTCGCGCACCGATGTCCGCTTCGTCAACCGGCAAGTAGGCTCAGGCACCCGCATGTTGCTTGAACTGATGCTGTCTCAATTCGCCATCAACCCGGCTACCATCAACGGCTTTGAAAACACCGAGTTCACGCACTCCGCAGTCGCTGCGTTCATTGCCAGCGGCATGGCTGATGTTGGTTTTGGTGTGCAAACTGCAGCCGAGCGATTCAAGCTCGACTTTATTCCGATTGCGCGCGAACGCTATTTCCTGGCGGTGAACGCCGATTCACTCGATCAGCCCGGTATGCGCCAAGTGATTGATGTGGTGCGTTCGACTAGTTTCCGCGAGGCGGTACATCAACTCGCGGGTTATGACGCGACTGATACCGGTGAAATCCTCACCCTGCCACAAGCCTTCAACGCCGCGCCGCGCAAGCAAGCGGCTTGATGTGACGATCTCACCATCGCAAATTACCGCAGTCATACTCGCCGGTGGTCTCGCGCGGCGCATGGGTGGCGTGGATAAAGGTCTGCAGCTGATCAACGGACAACCGATGGTGCAGCACGTGCTGCAGCGCTTGCAGCCACAAGTGGGTAAGGTACTGATCAACGCGAATCGTCATCTGGATGAGTATCAGCAGTTAGGGTTACCCGTTTGCGCGGATATCGTCAGTGGCTACGCTGGCCCCTTGTCAGGCATTCATGCTGCGCTGATGCAAACGAGCACACCGTATTTGCTCAGTGTGCCTTGTGACTCACCACAGATACCCCTTGATTTGGTTTCGCGCTTGTCTACAGAGATGAGTGGGCAGCAAGCAGATGCCGCTGTTGTGGTGACTGGAGACGAAGTGCAACGACAACGTCATCCGGTGTTCCTGTTGCTGAAGACTGAATTGCGGCGCTCGCTGGAGCAATATCTCGAATCAGGGCGGCGTAAGGTGGATGATTGGCTGGCAGGCATCCACTGTGTGGAGG
>CAZZMV010000096.1:1595-3246 GCA_964655425.1 uncultured Bifidobacterium sp. | reverse complement strand
CGGTAAAGGCAAAGCGGTTTTGTACTTGACCTGCTTCAGCGCAAAGCTGGATTTGATGTTCTTGATACCGGGAATGCGCGTGAGATTTTCAAGAATGAATTTCTCCAATGCCTGTAAATCCGGCACCACAATGCGCAGCAGGTAGTCTTCATCACCCGTCATCAGGTACACCTCCATCACCTCATCAAAGTGACTCACCGCTTGCTCGAAACGCTCTAGTGCTTGTGCCTCCTGCTTCTCAAGTGCCACGCGCACGAACACATTCACCTTCAAGCCCAATCGCAGCGGATCGACCAGTGCGACATAACTTGAGATCACACCCTCGCTCTCCAAACGCTTGACCCGCGCCAGCGTCGGTGAAGGCGAAAGCCGCACCTGCGCCGCCAACTCGACATTGGTCAGGCTGGCATCCTGCTGCAAATGCCTCAGGATACGAAAATCTGTAGCATCGATATTTTCCATATTTTTATGCCTAATTAATACTTAATTAAAGCATTCTATGCTTAATTAGGTCGATAAAGGCAAATTTTTCAGCAGCACATTTTGCCGCCAAACCGTTAGGCTTTTGGTACTGCTGGACGTCAAACCACCCACAACGAAAGCGCTGCCCAATGCGCTCTCTCTGGCTGTTTGCGCTTTAGGAAGGCTCTGGGCAGCAAAAACTGCGACGGCCACGCCGACAGTAAGGCAAGCGATGGTTTTTGGTTTTTCAAACAACTGATAGCGACTTCACCTCATGGACATGACCGCCCCCGAGCATCTGCTTCAACCAACGGATACCGACGCGCAAGAGACTGCCGAGTGGATCGAGGCACTCGCCTCGGTCATCGCCAACGCAGGACCGGAGCGAGCCCGCTACTTGTTGTCGCAACTGGCTTCGTCGGCACGCGCCGCAGGCTTGAACTGGCGCGACGCACGCATCACGCCCTATATCAACACTATTCGCGTACAAGACGAGCCGCCCTATCCCGGCGGTACCGATGCCATTGCAATCGAAGAACGAATCGCCGGCATCTTGCGTTGGAATGCGCTGGCGATGGTGGTGCGCGCCAATCGTGCTTACGGCGAACTCGGCGGCCATATCGCCAGCTATGCCTCAGCAGCCGATTTATTCGAAGTCGGCTTCAATCATTTTTTTCGTGCGCGCAGCGAGCAGTTTGCCGGCGACTTGATCTACTTTCAGCCGCACTCGGCACCGGGCATTTACGCCCGTGCCTATCTTGAGGGCCGGCTGGAGGAGCATAACCTTGCGCACTACCGCCAAGAGATCAGCGCCGCTTCACAGGGCATACAAGGCCTGTCGTCTTACCCTCACCCATGGTTGATGCCCGAGTTCTGGCAATTTCCAACCGGTTCGATGGGCATCGGGCCGATTAGCGCGATTTATCAAGCGCGCTTCATGCGCTATCTTGAACATCGCGGGCTGCTTGCCACACAACCGCGCAAAGTATGGGGCGTGTTCGGCGATGGCGAGATGGACGAACCCGAATCACTCGCCGCACTCTCGCTCGCCGCGCGGGAAAAACTCGATAACCTGGTATTCGTCATCAACTGTAATTTGCAACGTCTTGATGGCCCGGTGCGGGGCAATGGGCATATCGTTGATGAGCTGGAAACCTTATTCGGCGGCGCCGGTTGGCACGTCATCAAG
>CAZZMV010000096.1:0-1495 GCA_964655425.1 uncultured Bifidobacterium sp. | reverse complement strand
CAAGGCCGGATGACCACGCACCAACAGAAAAAACTTGAACTCGCCGATTTGATCGAGTTTCGAGATCGTTTTCAGTTGCCACTGAGTGATGAACAAATCGAGCGACTTGAGTTCTACCGCCCCGCAGCAGATAGCCCAGAGATGCGGCACCTGCACGAGCGGCGTGCCGCGCTGGGTGGCTTTGTGCCACAACGTATCGCTAGCAGCAGACACTTACCAGTACCCGATTTGGCAAGCTACGCCGCATTTGCATTGGAAGCAGATGGCAAAGAAATGTCCAGCACCATGGCGCTGGTACGCATGATGGGCGCACTGCTAAAAGACCCACAACTCGGCAAGCATGTGGTTCCAATTGTGGCGGATGAGGCGCGTACCTTCGGTATGGCGAATCTGTTTCGTCAGGTCGGTATCTACTCGGCGCAGGGCCAGCTGTATCAGCCGGAAGATATTGGCTCGATTCTGTATTACCGCGAAGCGAAAGATGGCCAGATACTCGAAGAAGGCATCTCCGAAGCGGGCGCGATCTCTTCATGGACTGCCGCCGCCACCAGCTATTCGGTACATGGTTTGCCGATGCTGCCGTTTTACATTTACTACTCAATGTTTGGTTTTCAGCGCATCGGCGATTTGATCTGGGCGGCTGCAGACCAACGCGCGCGCGGCTTTTTGATCGGCGCTACCTCAGGTCGTACCACGCTCGGTGGCGAAGGCTTGCAGCATCAAGATGGCACCAGTCATCTGGTGGCTGCCACCGTGCCTAACTGCGTTGCCTACGACCCGGCGTACGCGTATGAGCTGGCAGTGATTGTTGAAGACGGCATGCATCGTATGCTGACGCAGCAGCAAGATGTTTTTTACTACATCACTGTCACCAACGAGAATGAGGCCCAACCCAGCATGCCGCCTGAGTCGCGCGAGGGCATCTTGCGTGGATTACATAGAATCCAAGCCAGCGACAAGCCGCAACTGCGTTTGCTCGGTGCTGGTCCTCTGTTGAAAGAGACCATTGCTGCTGCGGCGCTGCTGCAAGAGCACTTCAGCATTCAAGCCGACGTCTGGAGCGTCACCAGTTTTTCTGAGCTGGCACGCGATGGCATCGCCTGCGAGCGGGCACGTCGATTGAAACAATCCAACGCCCTGCCCTGGATCACCCAACAGCTCGGCGAATCGAATGCGCCCGTCATTGCGGTATCGGATTATGTGCGCACGGTTGCTGAAAGTGTGCGCGCTTATGTGCCAGCGCCCTATGTCACCTTGGGCACGGATGGTTTTGGTCGTAGTGATACACGCGCTGCCTTACGTGACTTTTTTGAAGTCGATGCGCGTTGGATTTGCTATGTCGCGTTGACCGAATTATTTGCAGGACAAAAGACTGATGCCGAGTGGCGCGCCATCGCCGACCAGCTGGGGCTGGATCTCGACAAGGCGATGCCGAGCACGATGTAACAAATCAAATCGCGCCTGCGGATTTCAACGCAGCAATCTGCTCATCGTC
>CAZZMV010000095.1:5562-6919 GCA_964655425.1 uncultured Bifidobacterium sp. | reverse complement strand
GTGGCGCCCGATTCGACGACATCGGTGACGCACTTCATTGCCACCCATAGCCCGGTATAGCGACTAATCGCCCAGCCATGCAAACCGTAATCCAGATATTCTTGCACCGTCGATGGGTACAGCACTGGGATACCGCAGGCTTTTAGGATGTGCTCGCTCTGATGCGCATTGGTTGATGACTTGGCGGCGTGATCGTCACCTGCCAACACCAGCACACCGCCATGCTTGGCGGTGCCGGCACCATTGGCGTGTTTGAACACGTCGCCGCAGCGATCTACGCCGGGGCCTTTGCCGTACCACATGGCGAATACGCCATCGTATTTTGCGCCGGGGAATAGATTGAGTTGCTGCGTACCCCAGATGCTGGTCGCCGCCAAGTCTTCATTGACACCGGGCTGAAAACGCACCTGGTGTGCCTCGAGGTATTTCTGTGCCTTGGCGGCGGTTTGGTCGACGCTGCCGAGCGGCGAGCCGCGGTAGCCACTGATGAAGCCGGCAGTGTTCAAGCCCGCTTTCAAGTCACGCTGCCGCTGCAGCATCGGTAGCCGTATCAGTGCTTGCGTGCCCGTCAGGAATACCCGGCCTCGCTCGAGGGTGTACTTGTCGTCGAGCGTAATCGCTTCCGGTTGCAAGGCATGCATGGACGCGAGTGGGGCGTTCATCGGGTTCTCCTGAGAGCTGCTAGGTTTATAAGTAGAAGTATGGCAGCGCGACGCAGAATCGTACAACGACTCGATGAATCAAGGCGGCGACGACACATCCCTGCCTCGCGCCTGAGCCACGGCCTGTACCCGTGCGGCGTGGATGGCATCGGGGATTTTTTCGCCAGCCTGCTCGGCGGTGATGCGCATGACCTCATTCGCTATCTCGCCCGCATTGACCGACTGCGCGACCGCAAGCGCGTGTTGCAGCAAGGGTTTCTGCGCAAAGATGGCGCCGCCGTGATCGGCATAGAAGCATTCGCATGCATCGAGTAGTGCCAAGAAACGCGCAGGCTTGCGAAATGCATCACAGCGCTCAAACAACCTCACCATGGCAGCGGCGGGTGCCGACTCGATGCGCGCTACCGCGACGTGCTCGCGTACCAGCAGGATGGCCAGATCACGAATATCGTGCGGCACCCTGAGTCGCTGGCAAACACGCTCAGCGAGCGCTATGGCACGCGCATCGATGGCAGTATCTTCAGTTAACCCTGGGCTATCGATTGCTGCGTGCCCAATCTGGGGCAGCAGCACCGCAAAGCGCACAGCGATCGGTAAATCATGTTCAGCTGCGTAGTCTGCCGCCTTGAGCGCATATGCAAAAGCATCCGTGGTTAGTTGATGATGCTTCGACCATGCATTTGAGGCCACACCTG
>CAZZMV010000095.1:2093-5462 GCA_964655425.1 uncultured Bifidobacterium sp. | reverse complement strand
CCATAGGGATCGATTAACGTGCCATCCACATCTTGCGCCATGGCGTTGATGGTGAGGTCGCGTCGCTGCAGGTCTTGCTCGAGCGTGACATCGGCTGCAGCATGAAACGCAAAACCCGCATAGCCGGGTGAAGTTTTTCGCTCGGTGCGTGCTAATGCATATTCTTCATGGGTTTGTGGATGCAAAAAAACCGGGAAGTCTTTCCCCACAGCGGTGAAGCCATTGTTGATCATTTGCTCGGGCGTCGCACCCACTACGACATAGTCACGATCTTTCACCGGCAAGCCGAGCAGCGCGTCCCGTACCGCACCACCGACGACATAAGCCTTGAAACCCGTCATGCACCCGCACGAAGATAATCTGGCGCGACGGCTTCGAGTGGCGTAGCCTGCCAGTGCGGCGGTAACGGGTATTGGCCCGTGGCGACGTTATCTTGCTTCATCGAGTCAAGATTATCGCGACTCATCAACGTGGGCCCAGGCAATAACTCGAGCATCAAAGCTTGCAGTCGCGCGATCCAGCCAGGCAGCCCAATCACCGGACGCACATGGCCACTGTATTCACCCGCCAGACGCACCAATCCACGCAACGCATACTGGCGCGGCCCCACCATCTCATACACCCGACCCACGGTGCCCGGGTCATCGATTGCATCGACGAATGCCTGCGCCACATCGCCCACGTAGACTGGTTGAAAGCGAGCGTCGGCACCACCCAAAGGCATGATAGGCGCAAGGGCTTGTAGCTTGGCGAATAAATTCAAAAAACTATCTTCGGCGCCGAATACCACCGACGGACGAAACGAAGTGACCTGCAAATCTTTGGCATCGAGCAGAATGCGCTCACCGGCGGCCTTGGAGCGCGAATACATCGACGGTCCATCAATCGCAGCGCCCAGCGCCGACATGTGCAGCACGCGTTTGATGCCATGTCGTGCACATGCTTGCGCCAGCATGCGCGGTAAAGCCACATGCGCGCGCTCGAATGCCGCACCCCACGGTTTTGCCGGCCATGAGTGCAATACCCCCACCAGATTGATGACGGTATCTACGCGTTGCAATAGTTTATCGAGCGTCGCAGGGTCGTGAATATCAGCCACGGTCACTTGCACGGTGGGTAATACCTGCAAATGACGCGCGCGGTGATAGCGACGTGTGGGTGCGATCACCTGTCGACCTGATGCACACAGCCGCGCGGCAATGTGCGTCCCGATAAAACCGCTACCGCCAATCAAAAGTACAGAGGAATGATGCATCGCAGACCCTAGGGTAAATCGCCAAGTTCGATCAAGTTGGCGTCACGTGGCGAGACAATACCCAGTCGCGCCTTGAGCGATGGCGCATGGCTATCAAAATGTAATGCATACCAAGTGGCATTGGCGAGTACCGCCTTGACATAACCACGCGTCTCAGAGAATGGGATGCTCTCAGCGAATATCGCGCCCTCGACTGGTTTTTCCAGTAACGCCCGCCACTGCCGTGGACGACTAGGACCGGCGTTGTACGCCGCCGTTGCCAAGGTTTGTGAACCACCAAGATTTGCCAACACCATGTTCAGGTATTGCGTACCAAGCGTGATGTTGGTACGCGTGTCATTGAGCCCTGATAATGAAAAACCGCTCATGCCGATTTTCTTTGCAACGTAAGTGGCTGTGCGCGGCATGATCTGCATCAGCCCCGAGGCACCTACGGCCGAGCGCGCAGTTTTTACAAAGCGCGACTCTTGTCGTATCAAGCCATACACCCACGCCTTGTCCAAGCCAATACCGGCAGTGGCTGAATGCATAATGTCTTCATGTGGCGTCGGGTAGCGCTGCGCAAGATCAAGCTCTACCTTGGCGCGATCAGCACTGGCGACCATACGGTCTAACGCCTCACTGCGTCGCGCAAATTCACCGGCTGCCTGCAGCTGACGATCATTCATTTTACGTAGCTGCCAATTCCATTCACGGTTACCCTCAAAGCGTAATTCCAACTCGTAAAACTTCAGCGCATGAACCAATCCATGGTTTGCGCTTGCCTCGGCAAGCTCGGCAGCCGTGGGCGGCGCAGGTTTGGTCGGTGCCAGAATCGGTTGCGATAACTCTTCGGTCGCCAATAAGCCATAGAAATGATGTTGCCCGGCGATTTGCACAAAGTGTTGCTTGGCATCCTCGGTGCGCCCCTGCGCTGTGTGCGCACGTCCACGCCAGTAAAGCCACGCCGGATCCTTCTGCAGCTCGGGCGGCATCGCATCAATCGATCGCGCGACGAGTTGCCAATCGCCGATGCGTAGCGCGGACCGCACACGCCATTGATAGCCCTCGACGGACAGAGGTGCATCGAAGCTGCGGCGCCAATAAGTGGGCGCATCTTTGTCGAGCACCAGCGACGCCTGCAGCGCTAGCTGCGACCAGCCAATCGCGTTCTCCTCCGCATTGAGCCGAGACTGCGCTTTTTCAAGCTGATGTACTGCTTTGTCGAGTTTATCGCGCGCGGCGCGGCCTAATGCGATCAGGAATAGTTCTCGTGAAGTGCGGCCGCCCACCGCGCCTCGCTCGAGCACTGCAAAAGGTTTATCGATTGCCTGCGCGAGTTGTTTGTCATTGACATCGGTGTGATTGCCGATGCGACGAGCAGTACTACTTACACCATTTTCAACTGCGAGACGTACCTGTCGCCAGATATCGGATTCGTTGAATTTTTTCTCGTTTGCGAGTTTGCCTATCAATTCAACACATGCATCGCCATAGTATTTCGGTTGTTGCAGTAATTCCCGCGCTGCTTTGGTGATGTTCTCACCTTTGGCTAAACGTGATTGCAGCGCGTAGCACTTTACCTGCGTGTCATCATTCAAAACAAACAGGGGGTACTGTTCATCAAATACACGCCAGTCGTGCGCACGACCCAGTAATAACAGCCAGTCATTGCGTAAACGATCAGCAATCGCAGTACCGTCATAACGCTCGAGGAACTGACGAATTTCTCCCTCGGGTGCAGCGACCAAGCGCGGATAAAGCCGGTAATAATCAACATACGATTGAATCGGGTAGCTTCCCAGGCGAGACGCGATACGGTTTGCTTCACCGGTTTCACCACGCAAGGCTGCTTCTCGCAGCGCGAGAAAATCCGCGTCGGCCGCATTGCCAACCATGATGGCGTGTCGGGTAGCCGCAGAGACAGGTGAGGCAAGCCACGCGAGACTGATGGCGGTGTACAAAATCGCACCCAGCCACCACGTTGAATAATGCTTCATGAATTTTTAACGACCATGATTTGATTACCTTAGAATATCACGCGCTCGAAAATTCAATAGGTCGATCAACTCGATTTGTCATTCATGAATCAGCCAACTTCCAAAGCCGAACTCAGACAGCAGTTGATTGCGGCG
>CAZZMV010000095.1:0-1993 GCA_964655425.1 uncultured Bifidobacterium sp. | reverse complement strand
AAAATTTACGATTAGGGTTTGGTGGCGGCTACTTCGATAGAACGCTGGCTCAACAACCAAGACCACGCGCTGTGGGTATTGCCTATGCGTTTAGCAGGGTGAGTTTTGCGGCAGAAGCGCATGATATCCCGCTTGACATCATCATGACTGACTGAAAGCCTCTTCAGATATGTCGCTGGCATTATTGGTGGCATCTAACCTGAGCACGTGCGCTTTGCCATGCTCATTTTGTTCAAGGCGTTAGCGACTTCAATCGCCGAGTCGCAGCTTGATTGAAGTCGAACCCCTAAACGCTATCCGCGCGCGGCCGGGCTTAAACGCTCCCAAATCGCGAGCGTGGGCGCGGCTTGATTCAGTGAGTAAAAGTGCAGGCCGGGCGCACCACCTGTCAGCAGTCTTTCACACATTTGCGAGACCACGTCGAGCCCGAAGGCACGAATCGATTTACTGTCATCACCAAATGATGCCAACTTCAGTCGTATCCAACGCGGCACTTCCGCCCCGCACATATCGGAGAAGCGCACTAGTTGAGAGAAATTGGTAATCGGCATAATGCCCGGGAATACCGGTACATCAACACCTAACGCTGAAGCATCGTCGACGAAGCGGAAGTAGGCGTCCGGGTTATAAAAATATTGCGTGATCGCTGCGTTAGCACCTGCTTTTACTTTGCGCACAAAATTCTGCAAGTCATCTTGGGGCGATTTCGCTTGTGGGTGCATTTCCGGGTAAGCCGCAGCTTCAATATGAAACCAGTCACCGGTCTCTTGCCGGATGAATTCAATCAAATCGCTGGCATAGTGCAGCTCACCAAAGGTGCCACCAAAACCACTGGGCAAATCACCGCGCAGCGCGATGATGTGGCGAATACCGTGGGCTTTGTATTCATTGATGATGGCACGCAGATCATCACGCGTGCGGCCGATGCACGACAGATGCGGCGCGGCGTGATATCCCTCTTGCTGTATTTCGAGCACAGTATCGCGCGTACCGGCTTGGGTTGATCCAGCCGCGCCGAAAGTCACGGAGAAATATGCAGGCTTCATCGCCGCAAGTTGTTGTCGCGCGAGCCTCAGCTTGTCGACACCATCCGGGGTTTTAGGCGGAAAAAATTCGACACTGAAAGTAGCTGCTTGCATGAGTTTATTTCGGGATAAAAGCGGATAACACCCAGGACACGAGGCTGTAGACTAAGGCAGCGACTATCGCGGCACTAAAGCTGGTGACCTGAAAGCCGGGCACGATGTCAGCAACCGCCCAAAACATCAAGCCATTGATAACAAAAATGAACAAACCAAGCGTGACAAAAGTGATCGGCAAGGTCAATAGCAAAATGATGGGGCGAATCAGGGTATTCACTAATCCGAGAACCAATGCGGCGGTCAGCGCAGTTGTGAAGCTATCGACTTGCACTGTATCGAGCAAGTGTGGCAGCACAAACAGCGTGAGCGTGTTGACGAGCCAGATCAGCAGCAATCGCATCGAATCTCGGCTGAGTGATTCAGATGGGTAGCAACAACCATGCTACCCATCTGCTGAGTTGCGATCAGTACCGGTAATGATCAGGCTTGTAAGGGCCTTCCTTTTTGACGCCGATATAGGCCGCCTGCTCTTCGGTTAGCTTGGTGAGCTGCGCGTTAAGCGTCTTCAGCTGCAGCAGCGCGACTTTTTCGTCGAGATGCTTGGGCAAGGTGTACACACCGATTGGATAGTTCTCGGTCTTGGTGAACAACTCGATCTGCGCAATGGTCTGGTTGGCAAATGATGAGCTCATCACATACGACGGATGGCCCGTGCCACAGCCCAGGTTCACGAGTCGACCCTCGGCTAGCAAGATAATGCGCTTGCCATCTGGGAAAATAACGTGGTCAACTTGCGGCTTGATGTTTTCCCACTTGTACTGCTTCAACGCGACAACTTCGATCTCATTATCGAAGTGACCGATGTTGCAGACAATCGCCTGATCTTTCATTTTCTTCATGTGCTCATGCGT
>CAZZMV010000094.1:0-6934 GCA_964655425.1 uncultured Bifidobacterium sp. | reverse complement strand
GCTGACGCTCGTTCTCTTGTTGAATCGCTGCCCACAAATCAGGGTCGACGGCGGCGATGGTGTGCTGACTGGAAAACATCGGGGGGCTCCCATGGATAGTTAGCTTGTTAAGAAATCAGGTACGCCCTGCCAAATCGGGCGATGGCAACGGCATGACAGTGTTCACGGATACGGTCGCCTTGGGCTGGGTTGGGCACAATGAACTGCAAGGCGTCCGCGCTCGGAGAGGCTGCTTGGCGCGCCTGCAGGCTGGCGCGATAGCCCAATCAAACGAGGCAGGAAACCTTCAAATTCTAGAGGAGCAGCCGCCTTTCAGCAAGGATGGAAGCCCGCTTTAGACAGCCTTTTCCGCTAGAATCCGAAGGTTAAACGGTTCACCTTTATTCGGAATTCTCAATGATCGTACTAGTCACGGGCGCCAGCTCAGGTTTCGGTGAAGCGATTGCGCGCAGATTTGTGCGTGAAGGGCATCAAGTTATTGCCGCCGCGCGGCGCACCGATCGCTTAGCCGCATTGGCTAAAGAACTTGGTCCGGCACTGACGCCGACGACACTTGATGTGACCAGCAAGGCCTCAATTGATGCCATGCTGGCTGCCCTGCCGAGCGAACTCAGGCAGATCGATGTTCTGGTGAATAACGCCGGGCTGGCACTCGGTCTGGAGCCGGCTCAAGAAGCCCACTTGCAAGACTGGGAAACCATGATCGCCACCAATTGCCAAGGCTTGGTCTGGATGACCCGAGCGCTGTTGCCGCAGATGGTGGCACGCGGCAGCGGCCTGATCATCAACTTGGGCTCGGTCGCTGGCGCTTACCCTTACCCGGGCGGTAATGTGTATGGCGCAAGCAAGGCGTTCGTCGAGCAATTCACACTTAATCTGCGCGCTGATCTGGTTGGCACCGGCGTGCGCGCCACGAACCTGGCGCCGGGCATGTCGGGCGGAACAGAATTTTCCAACGTGCGTTTCAAAGGTGATGACGAGGCCGCCGCGAAAGTTTATGTCGGTACCCAACCAATCACTGCAGATGATGTCGCTGAAGCCGCCTTCTGGGTCGCCACGCTCCCGCCGCATATCAATATCAATCAAATTGAAATGATGCCGACTTGTCAGGGTTTTTCGGCATTCACGGTCAAGCGTCAGGGATGAGCACTGCGTTTCGGTGGCCAGTCCGAGTTTTTTATGAAGACACGGATACCGCCGGTATTGTTTACTACGCCAACTACCTGAAGTTTTTCGAGCGTGCTCGTACTGAGTGGCTGCGCGCCGCGGGCATCAATCAACGCGAGTTATCGCAGAAAGAGCGGCGCGCATTCGTGGTGACCCGCTGCGCTATTGATTACCATGCCCCCGCCCGCCTTGATGATCAACTCGTACTCACCGTGGTCGTCGAAAAACTTGGCCGAGCCTCGGTCAATTTTCAGCAGCAAGCTTGGCTTGATCACTCGGATCACGAACCAACGCTAATATGCAGCGCCTTGGTCCGAGTTGGTTGCGTCAATACAGATTCAATGCGCCCGGAACCGCTGCCCGCACACGTGGCGAACCAAATTCGAAGCCGGCTATAAATCAACTGGGCTGATGCGCAACATGACTGCAACCCACTCTGCTGATTGGCCCCGAGATAATTTCGTATAGATCGTACCAACCAAAACTCATGATGAATGTTACCCAAGATCTTTCTTTTATCGCACTGATTAGCAATGCTTCGGTGCTGGTGCAGTTAGTGATGGCGCTGCTGGTACTGGTGTCGTTGATGAGCTGGTTCTACATCTTCAGAAAACTTTTCTCTATTCGTAGCGCCAAAAAGCAAACCAGCGAATTCGAGACGGCTTTCTGGTCTGGCGCGAACCTGAATGCCTTGTACGGCGAAGTAACAGCGAGCCGCCGGCGCAGTGGTGGTGGCGCACTCGAGCGTATTTTCGAAGCGGGCATGGAAGAGTACAAAAAAGCACGCGTCTCGTTCGGTGGTAAAAACATCGATACCGGTGTCCTGATTGATGGTGCGCGGCGCGCCATGCGGGCCGCCTACCAACGTGAAATGGATGCGCTCGAACAGCACCTTGCCTTTCTTGCTTCAGTCGGCTCGGTCTCGCCCTACGTGGGGCTGTTCGGTACCGTGTGGGGCATCATGAACTCGTTTCGTGGTCTGGCGAACGTGCAGCAAGCCACGCTGGCAGCGGTGGCGCCGGGTATTGCCGAGGCATTGATTGCCACGGCGATTGGTTTGTTTGCTGCGATTCCTGCAGTGGTTGCTTACAACCGCTACTCGCATGATCTTGATCGCATCTCGATTCGCTTCGAGAGCTTCATTGAAGAATTTTTGAACATTCTGCAGAGACAGGCGCGCTGACATGGCCAACAACTCGTCCCTGCGCGGTGGCCGTACACGCCGCTTCAAAGCCGAGATCAATGTCGTCCCGTATATCGACGTGATGCTGGTGTTGCTGGTGATTTTCATGGTGGTGGCACCCATGATCCCGCCTACCGAGATCAAGCTGCCCAAAGCCGGTCAGTCGACCCAGCCGCCCACTGACTACATCGAGATCGAGCTGCGCGCCGATGGTGGCGCCAGCGTTGGCATACACGGTCAAAAATTTAATAAAGTGAGTAATCGCACGCAACTCGGCGATGCATTAACCGAACTCAGTCGCAAGCACCCCGAGCTACCGCTGATGATCGCGGCAGATAAAGACATCAAATACGACGAAGTCGTACAAACCATTACCTTAGCGCATAAATCCGGTATTGGTCGTGTTGGTCTGGCCACGCGTTGATGACCTCTCATCCGTTGATAACACCTTGAACGCCTCCGCTGTCCCTTACCAAGTCCCGCTCGAGCCAGGTCGCTGGCGCGCACTGATATTGGCGGCGCTGGTACACATCGCGCTGATTATTTTTTTGTGGTTCGGTGTGTCTTGGCAAAACACCGTACCCGTTGCCATCGAAGCAGAAATCTGGAGCCCGCAAGCGCGCGAAGCAGCGCCTAGGCCCGAGCCGTTGCCGGAGCCCGAACCACAACCTGAACCACCCAAGCCTTTACCACCCAAAGTTGCACCTCCGCCTGAACCTGCTGCGAAGACACCAGACCCGGACATTGCATTAGAAAAAAAGCGTAAACAAGAACTGGAAAAAAAACAGGCCGAGGTGCTTGAGAAAAAACGCTTAGTTGAAGAGCAGGAGAAAAAGCGCATCGCCGAAGAGAATGAAAAAAAACGGCTAGCTGAACTCGACAAGAAAAAAGCCGATGAGAAGCGCAAGCAAGATCTTGCAAAAAAAGCTGCGGAGGAAATGCGTAACCGTCAAGAAGAAGCCGCCGATACGCAGCTGGAAAAAATTCGACGCGATAAAGAACTGAGACGTTTACAAGCGATGGCCGGGGAATCCGGTACCGGCGATGCGGAACGCGCATCGGCACCGAAAGTGGATCCAAGCTATTTAAGAAAAATTGGCGGGCTGATCAAACGTAACACACGCTTCGTCGCCACCGATGCGGTGCCCGGCAACCCGACGATTGAATACGAAATCGAACTTTTACCAGACGGTAGCGTTAAAGATATTAAAATAACACGTGGTTCTGGTTATGCAGCTTTCGACGAGGCAGTAAAGCGTGCCGTGTACTCGACCGCACCATTCGAGCGCGACCCCGCCACCGGGAGAGTACCTGCTTCAATTCCGGTGACGCAGCGTCTTAAAGAAAATTGATGATGGCTTCACCCAAGAAAAGAATTTTCCTGAAATCCCTTGTGGCCAGTGGCGTGGCCGCGGGTCTGCACCCGATTGCCGCGCTGGCGCAATTGCGAGTTGAAATTTCCGGCGTGGGCGCCAACCAGATACCGATTGCAATCGGGCAGTTCTGGGATGACCCCGCGGGCGACAACCAAGTGACAGCCATCATCGCTGCTGATTTGCAGCGCAGCGGTTTGTTTCGTGTAATCCCAAGCAGCGACCTGGTTCGCGAGACTGGCGCGGTTGATGATGCTGTCTGGAGATCCAAAGGTGCAGATGCTTTACTTGGTGGCAGCCTGACCCAAGCGGACGGTCGGACCGAGATTCGCTATCGGCTACACGACACCGCCAAGGCCGTCACGCTTACCTCATCCGGATTAAAAGTAAACCCGCAATTCATTCGGCTCGCGGCGCATCGCGTGGCCGACGATGTATACGAAAAACTCACCGGTATTCGTGGACCCTTCGCAACCCGTATTGCCTATGTCGCGCGCAGTGGTAATGAATACCGCCTTGAAATTGCAGACTCCGACGGAGAAAACGCATTCACCGCGTTTCGCGATACCGAGCCCGTGATCTCGCCCGCATGGTCACCGGACGGTAGCAAAGTGGCCTACGTCTCCTTCAATCTGAAAAAACCGGTGGTGTATGTACAAGAGCTAGCGACACGTCAGCGAATTGCTGTCGCCAACTTCAAGGGTAGCAATTCCGCGCCGGCGTGGTCACCCGACGGGCGGCGGCTAGCCATCGCACTGTCGAGGGATGGTCTGACCCAAATCCATACAGTCAACGCTGATGGCACTGATTTACGACGCGTCGCAACCAGCAATGCGATTGACACCGAGCCCTGCTTCTCACCGACGGGCGATACGATCTACTTCACCAGTGACCGCAGCGGCTCCCCGCAGATTTATCGAATGACGCCGAGCGGTGGCGAAGTACGCCGCGTCACCTTCAACGGCAGCTACAACATCAGCCCCGCGATCTCGCCCGATGGCAAGCTTTTGAGCTACATTTCGCGTCGCGACGGACGGTTTCAGGTCTACGTGCTCGACCTGGCAAACGGCCAGGAGACCCGCCTGTCGGATGGGCCGCGTGATGAATCGCCGAGCTTTGCGCCAAACAGCCGGTACATCATGTACGCAAGCGAATCTGCAGGTCGTGCGCATCTGGCGGTGGTGGCAGTCGATGGCAGCTCGAGCTATACCCTGAATGCCAAGGCATCGAAGATTCGCGAGCCGGCATGGGGACCGTTTACCAAGTAGTTAAAATTGCTTAACCAACCAAGGAGAAAAAGCCATGAATGGCGTAAAAACACTTGTAAGCATTATTGCTTTCACCTTGCTCGGCGCGTGTTCAACCGTCAAGCTGAATGACAAAGCCCCGCCGGTTGAAGATCGCAACAGCGCATCTTCGGTACCAGCGCCTGCACCTGCGCCAGCTCCAAGCTCGGGTCGTACCAGTGAAGTCAGCCCCAGCAGCGCCAGCGCGGTTGACCCGCTCAACGATCCGTCCAATATTCTGTACAAGCGCAGCGTCTACTTCGACTACGATCAGTACACAGTGAAAGAAGAATTCCGCGCGCTGGTCGAAGCGCATGGCAAGTACCTCGCTGCTAACCCTGACCGAAAAGTCACCATCCAAGGCAATACCGATGAGCGCGGTGGTAGTGAATACAACCTCGCACTCGGACAAAAACGCGCTGAAGCAGTACGCCGCGCTATGGCCTTAGCTGGTGCTCGTGACTCACAAATGGAAGCGGTGTCGTTTGGTAAAGAAAAACCCAAAGCTATGGGAAGCGACGAAGCCGCCTGGATGGAAAACCGTCGTGCCGATATCGTGTATTGATCTGATCAATGAACGCGTCATCAACGACACTCCGCGCCGCCGCCATGGCGGCGCTTTTTATTCTGGCGCCCATCAACTCGCATGCGCTGTTCGAAGATGTGGATGCGCGTCGTTCACTGCTCGATTTGCGCAAGCAAGTCAATGAACTCACCAGCCGAATTGATTCCAAACTCGACGCACTACAGCAGGGTATTGATGCCAAACTACAGCCGCTCGGCACGCGCATCGATAGCAAAGCAGATACCAAAGCACTACTCAAACTGAGCGAGGAAATCGACAAACTTCGGCAGGAGGTTGCAAGCTTGCGCGGGCAACTCGAAGTCGTCTCAAATGACATCGCAAATACGCAGCGGCAGCAGAAAGATTTCTATGCCGATCTCGATCAGCGTGTTCGGACGCTAGACCAAAAATATACTGCAGTCGAAGGCCGGCAACAGACGCTGGAAACTAAACAGTCCGCTCTGGAAAACAGGCAAGCCGAGAGCAAGCCCTTAGAGACGCCCAGCGCCAACTCGCCATCCCTCGCCGACGAACGCTTATCGGAGCAAAAAACCTATGACCTGGCGCTCGGTCATTTCAAATCACAAAACTATCGAGCTGCGGCGGCTGGCTTCACCGACTTCCTCAAGCGCTTCCCGGAGTCGAGTAATTTGCCACAAGCTTATTTTTGGCTCGGTTCAAGCCACTACGCATTGCAAGACTGCGTAAGCGCCATTCCGGCCTTCCAAACAGTGATCACGCGCTTTACCAGCAGCCAGCGCACGCCGGATGCCATGCTCAATATGGCGGAATGCCAAAGCGACATGAAAGACAAGACCGCGGCGAGACAAACACTCAACAACCTGATTAAACGTTTTCCCAATAGCGCGGCGGCCAAAACGGGCAAAGGGCGCTTGAGCGAGCTTAAATGAAGGCGGATGACTGCTTGCTTGCGACGATCAGTTTGATGGAGCCGCTGAAAATCAATCCATTCAATAGCAATCAGATAAAAGCGATAAGCCCCTGTTTGACAAAACTTTTTCTAACTTAGTATAATTGAAGGCTTCGGGTCGTTAGCTCAGTTGGTAGAGCAGCGGACTTTTAATCCGTTGGTCGCAGGTTCAAGTCCTGCACGACCTACCAAATAAAAAAACGCCGCAGTGTTCACACTGCGGCGTTTTTGTTTGGCGCTACAAGCATTCATTCAAGGTCACACTGCTTGGACGCCATCGGTGCAAGCGACACAAAACCAAAAACCTCTTCGGTTTAAAAATCAGGCAGACAAACGCTCATCCAGTACTTTTCGCGGTCCACGCAAAGTTACCGGTGCTGCGCGCCTTCCTCTGTCACCATTGCTCAACTGACGGACGTAAATCCAGCT
>CAZZMV010000093.1:5131-6983 GCA_964655425.1 uncultured Bifidobacterium sp. | reverse complement strand
TGTCAATCTCACCGGTAGCTAGATTCGGAAATTTTTCGGTTACTTCAACCGGCGTGATCTCGTCCACGCGATCACCGTTTTCAATGGCGGCGGCTGCACGACGGTGGGATTCAACGGCGAATGCATCTTGCGCCTCGCGGGTAATTTTCCACTGCTGCGCAACCTTTTCCGCTGTCAGGCCCATACCGTAGGCCATACCGATATTTTCATCGCGGAAGATGCCGGCGTTGAATGAGGGGTGATAGCCCATCAACGGCACGACTGACATTGACTCCACACCGGCAGCAATCATTACGTCGGCCTCGCCGGTACGAATACGATCAGCTGCCATGGCGATGGCCGTCAAACCAGATGCGCAGTAGCGGTTGACGGTGACACCGCCCACAGTCTTAGGTAATCCTGCCAACAGCACCGACATGCGCGCGACATTCAATCCTTGCTCTGCTTCAGGAAAAGCACAGCCGACAATCGCATCTTCAATAGTCGCGGGGTCCAGTGTCGGCACCTGCGACAGCGCTGCCTTCAGCGTGTGTACCAGCAGATCATCAGGGCGTATATGTCGAAACACACCACGCGGCGCTTTACCAATCGGGGTACGAATAGCTGAGACGATGTAAGCGTCTTGTAGTTGTTTACCCATTCCGTTGTCCTCTGCCGTTCAAGAGATGCTAATCCCGGCGTATGCCAGTGTGATATCAAAATGCCGAGTACTTTAATTCGTTCAATTCCTCACTGGCTTGCCGGTCTGTAGCATGCCCATGATGCGCTCCTGCGTTTTTGGATGCGCCAGTAATGAAATAAATGCTGCGCGCTCACGGTCCAGCAACCACTGCTCGGAAACGCGACTGCCAGACTCAATATCGCCACCACTCACGACCTCGGCAATCAATTCGCCGATATGCATGTCATGCGCCGAGATAAAACCGCCATCACGCATATTCACTAGTTGCGCCTTGATGGTGGCACTACCGTAGCGGCCAGTCACCGGAATCAGCGATGCCAGTGGTGCGCGATAGCCCGCATCTGCCAAAGCAAGCGCTTGCGACGTAGCGACGTGCAGCAACTCATGCGCATGCAGCACGATGACATCGCCACGCGACACATAGCCCATTTTCTTTGCCTCGGTCGCCGACTTGGACACGGCAGCAGTCGCGGCATTCATGTAACGCTGCTTAAGAAACTGCAAGATATCGTTACCCTTAGCCTCGCGCGCGGAACGTAGCGCGATTTCCTTCAAGCCACCGCCTGCAGGTACCAAGCCAACACCAACCTCGACCAAGCCAGCATAGGATTCAAGCAGAACCACGCGTCGGCTTGCGTGCATCATCAATTCGCAACCACCGCCCAGCGCCAAGCCAGCGACTGCAGCGACGACCGGTACGTTGGCATACTTCACACGCATCATCGCGTTTTGAAAGCGTGCGACGAAAGGCTCGATCGCTTTCGCGCCTCCCGACATAAATACGGGTAGCATCGCTTGTAAATCTGCGCCAGCAGAGAAAGCGCCGCCCTCAGCAGCATCTGCATGCCAGATCACCAGTGCGCGATGGTTTTGTTCAGCTTCTGTGACTGCGCGCTCAAGGCCGCTAATGACATCTGGGCCCAGTACATGCAACTTGGTCTTGGTTGAGAAAATCAATACACCATCGTTTTGATGCCACAAGCGTACTGCGTCATCTTCATGCACTGTGATGCCTGCATGACGGCCATGCGGCGTGTTGGAGCCGAGCAGCGGCGCGCGAAAGGCTTGGCGCGCATACACCGGTAGTTCAGTGCGGGGCACATAGGTCTTGCGCGAGGCTGACCATGAACCCGCTGGGGTGTGCACACTATCGCGACCGTCAAACACCCA
>CAZZMV010000093.1:0-5031 GCA_964655425.1 uncultured Bifidobacterium sp. | reverse complement strand
TAACGCAAAATGTCCTTACCGACCTTCTTGAAAAATCCGGCGCCAGTTTTTTGTCCAAGCCGACCCGCCTCAATTAGCTTCGCTAAGGCCGCCGGTAGTTGATACAAGGCGTGGAATGGGTCATGGGGCAGCTTGTCGGTCATGGTACGAATCACATGACCCAAAGTATCGAGTCCGACTACATCAGCGGTGCGGAAAGTACCGGATTTCGCGCGGCCGAGTTTTGCGCCGGTCAAGTCATCTACCAACTCGTAGCTGAGACCATATTTTTCTGCTTCATGCATGATGGCCAGCATGCCGAACACGCCAACTCGGTTGGCGATGAAGTTTGGTGTGTCAATGGCCCGAACCACGCCCTTGCCGAGCGTGCTGGTCAAGAAGGTCTCTAGCTGATCAAGAATTGTGCTTTTTGTCGCCGACGTTGGAATCAACTCCACCAAGTGCATATAACGTGGCGGGTTGAAGAAGTGCACACCACAAAACCGACTGCGTAATTCATCAGGCAAGGCGCTGGCCAACTCTGTAATCGATAGGCCCGAGGTATTCGTTGCAAAAATCGCGTGCGGCGCAATATGCGCACTGATTTTTGCGTACAACTGGTGCTTCCAGTCCATACGCTCGGCAATCGCCTCGATGATGAGATCGGCCTGAAGCAACTTGTCGAGGTCGTCATCGAAATTCGCAGTCTCGATTAATTCAGCCTGCGCGCTATCTGCCAACGGTGCCGGGCTTAACTTTTTGAGTTGCTCAATCGCGCGCATCGCGAGCGCGTTACGCGGTTGACCTTCCTTACCCGGCAGGTCAAACAGAATGACCGGTACGCGCGCATTAATGCAGTGCGCGGCAATTTGCGCGCCCATTACGCCAGCGCCGAGTACAGCGACTTTTTTTACGATGAAATTACTCACGAAGCAGAACTCCCAATAATTAATACCTGTAGTCAATGAATGACCACGTTAAAAGCCCCTAACAAAATGAGCGTCGCGTACGACGCGGGCGCTAGCTAGGCGGGGAGCCGAAGACAGTACATGACGTACGGCGAGGCGATCCCAACAACGCTAGCGCCATTTTGTTTGAGGCTTACGAGGATTAGAACAAGCTGTCGTCCATCTCCATCAAATTACTTACGCCTGATCGGGCCTGCCGAATCAGCATCGCCGTCTCCGGTAACAACCGAGCGAAATAAAAGCGCGCAGTCGCCAGCTTGGCTTTATAAAAATCATCGCCACTATTTTGTTTATCCAGCGCGATCTTCGCCATACGTGCAAAGAAATACGCAAACACCAAGTGGCCCACCACTCTAAGATACGGCACGGCTGCACCGCCGACCTCATCACGGTTCATGAAGGCTTTCATGCCGATTTCCATCGACAGCTTGGTCACCTTCTCGCCAATATCGGCCAGCGGCGTAATGAACTCAGCCATCTTCTCGTCGGTACCATGCTGATCGACGAAAGCCTTAATTTGCTCGCCAAACTTGCGCAGCTTCGCGCCATTGTCCATCAGCACCTTGCGGCCGAGCAGATCGAGCGACTGTATGGTATTCGTACCCTCATAAATCATGTTGATACGTGCATCGCGCACATACTGCTCCATACCCCACTCGGCGATATAGCCGTGGCCACCATACACCTGCAATGCCTCGGAGCAGGCAATCCACGCGTTGTCGGTTAAAAATGCCTTGACGATAGGCGTGAGTAATGACACCTCGTCAGCAGCTTCTTTACGTACATCGGGGTCGGGATGACTCAACTCACGATCAATCAGCAGCGCAACATATGCAGTAAACGCGCGTCCGCCTTCGGCATACGCACGTGCTGTGAGCAGCATGCGACGCACATCCGGATGCACGATGATGGGGTCGGCGGGTTTGTCGGTGGCTTTCGGGCCGGTCAGGCTACGGCTTTGCAAACGATCACGCGCATAGGCCACTGCATTTTGATAAGCGACCTCAGTCAAACCAAGTGATTGCATGCCCACGCCCAGGCGCGCAGCATTCATCATGACGAACATCGCATTCAGGCCGCGATGCGGCTCGCCAACCAACCAACCCGTTGCATCGTCAAGACTGATCTGGCATGTGGCATTCGCGTGTATGCCCATTTTGTGTTCGATCGCGCTACAGAAAATCGGGTTACGGTCACCGGGTGCGCCGCTGGCATCGGGCAAAAACTTCGGCACCACGAACAGCGATATCCCTTTAGTACCGGCTGGCGCATCGGGCAAACGCGCCAATACCAGATGAACGATGTTAGCGGCCAGATCATGCTCGCCGGCCGAAATAAAGATCTTGCTGCCTGAAAGACGATAGCTACCATCCGCCTGTGGTGTAGCCTTGCTCTTCAACATGCCAAGGTCGGTACCGCAGTGCGGCTCGGTCAGGCACATGGTGCCGGTCCACTCACCTGATACCAGCTTGGGCAGGTAGAGCGCTTTCTGCTCTGGTGTGCCATGCGCGTGCAGGCATTCATACGCGCCATGCGACAAACCCGGGTACATGGTCCAGGCTTGATTGGACGAATTCAGCATTTCATAGAACGCGTTGTTGAGCGTAATCGGCAAACCCTGCCCGCCGAACTCGGGGTCGCAGGCCAGTGATGGCCAGCCAGCATCGACATACTGCCGATAGGCTTCTTTAAAACCCTTGGGCGTGGTGACGCTGCGGCTCGCAGCATCAAAGTGGCAACCTTCGCGATCGCCAGCATGGTTCAACGGGAATAGCACCTCGGCGGTGAATTTGCCACCTTCCTCCAGAACCTGATTGACAGTCTCGACATCCAGCTCTGCGTGCGCGGGCAGGTTTGCAAATGCATTCTCAACCTGCAGTAACTCATGCAGCACAAACTGCATATCGCGCAATGGCGGTTGGTAACTGGGCATGCGGGTCTCCTGGGGCAGTCAATAGGTTGGGAAGGGCGACGACTTAACCACGCGAGCGATCGAGCTGGCGCCGGTCGCGTTTTGTAGGTCGGCCGTGAATGGTATCGGCGGGCTCGGTGTAAAGACGGCAGCGCTCGGCTCGTTCTTGCTGTCGTTGCAGGCCCTCGGGGGTCTCTTGGTATAACTGCCGGGCAATAGTTGCCGAGCCGCGCTTGTCCGACAGCGCCAGCACGCGCACCTGCCACTCGGCGCTGCCATTATCAATATCCAACAGCTCGCCGAGCTTCAGTGCCCGCGCTGGTTTGCAACGTTCACCATTTACTCTCACACGGCCGCGCTCGACCGCTTCGGATGCTAACGAGCGGGTCTTGAAGAAGCGGGCGGCCCATAGCCATTTATCGATTCGAGTACCGTCCATAGCGTGATCGTACGCTTTAACGGGTATAGCTGCCCAGCGTCAGCACTTGCAGCACCGTCCGATACAGGCCATAGGCAAAGCGATTCCATAGCCGCCGTGGTAGCGAGAGCCGCATCACATCAGCCGGCGTGATCACCACACCCTCAGCGACTGCGTCTCGGATCATGCGTTGCAAGTCGGCCGCGAATACCGCATCACGCACAACAATGTTTGCCTCATGGTTCACGAATAGTGAGAGACCATCAAAATTACTCGATCCGACCGTCGCCCACTCGCCGTCGATCACCGCCAGCTTGCCGTGTAATTGGGTCAGTCGATACTCAACAATCGTTACGCCAGCACGTACTAGCCTTGGGTAGAAAGACTGCGCAACTGCATCTTGCATCACAAACTGCCCAACACCAATTAATAGCACCACCTCCACACCGCGCTGAGCGGCGTGCACCATCGCCTTGCGCAGCTTGCGGCCGGGTGCAAAGTAAGGCGTGACAAGCAAGGCACTACGACGCGCCCGACCCAAGGCTTGCAGTAGCGCGCGTTGTATTGCCTTGCGATTGCGAAGATTGTCACGCACCACGAACGCAGCCTCAGCAACTTGTAGTGTGCGCAAGGGCTGCCGATGACTGACATATGAACGAAAACTTCTCAATCGCGTAGTCAAAGGTAACGAGCCCAGACGTGCCCACTGCGCCAGTACTTCGCCATGTATGGTCTGCACCAATGGGCCGCTAATGCTCACTGCAAAATCCCAACGCGGTGCAGGTAAGGGTTGCGCGCTACCATCATCGGAAAACAAATCGTCATTAATGTTCAGCCCGCCCAGAAACGCGATGCGCTGATCAATCACTGCGATCTTGCGGTGCATGCGTGTGATACCCCGCTCAAACCACGGGTTGAAAGCAAGGATTTGAACACCCGCCGGTTCCAGTTCTGAACGTAGTTGGGTAATCGTTTCGTCACCCGTACCAAGCCAATCAACCACCAGCTGTACCGTGACGCCACGCCGCGCTGCATCAATCAGTGCTGCTGTTACCCGCAAACCCGTAGCGTCTAGCGCGAAGATATATGTTTCGATATAGATCGTGTCTTGGGCAGTGTCGCATGCGCTAATCAATGCAGGAAAAAACTGCTCGCCTCGGTGCAGTAACGAGAGTTGATTACCGTGGCTGTAGCTAGCTGCCCGCATGAGTAAGCTCATGCAGCGCATCGATACTTTGCTGATGAGTCGGCATGTGCATGACAAGCTCGGCAATGATAGGTGCGTGGTCGGATAGTCGTGCCCAACTCGCGCCATGTAATACTCTGGCATCAAGCACGTCGAAGCCACGTACATAGATTCGGTCGAGTTTTAACATCGGCATCGCTGCCGGAAAGGTACGTGCCGGTGCCTTGCGTGGCCCGCGTCCGGCTAATCGACGCAGATAACTACCAAAGTGCGACGTACTAAGTTGTCGATCGAATACCTCGCTCACGCCCAGACTATTGCGCAACACGTCAGACAACGCGTTGGTCCAGTCATTAAAATCGCCTGCGATCAACAGTGGAGCATCCGGTGGTGCGCTGCTCGTCACAGCATGAATCAGGGCTTCAGTCTGACGCGAGCGACTGCCTGCGAACAAGCCAAGGTGAACGACATAGCAGTGAATCAAATGGCTGTCGATCGTGACTACACAATGCAAAATACCGCGCGATTCGAACGCGTGATCAGATACGTCATGGTTGCGCACTGCGGC
>CAZZMV010000092.1:2815-6984 GCA_964655425.1 uncultured Bifidobacterium sp. | reverse complement strand
GGGCTCATCTCGTACAAGCTTTCAGTCACTGGCTCACCCGGATCCAATTTGCGCTCAATGCCGTCCAAACCTGCTGCGATCACGGCAGCAGTCGCAAGGTAAGGATTGGCTGAGCCATCCGGCAGGCGCAATTCAATCCGACCGCCCGGACCACGAATCATGCCGGAGCGATTGTTATTGCCGTAGCAGATATACGCCGGTGCCCAGGTTGCACCGGTGAGTGAGCGACCCACCACCAGACGCTTGTAGCTGTTGACGGTAGGGCAGCACACCGCGGCCAGTGCAGATGCATGCGCCAGCAAACCCCCGGCGAAGTGATACGCCATGGTGGACAGGTCCAGCCCGCGCTTGTCCGATTTATCTTCAAACAGATTTTTTTTGCCATTACCTATGCTCATGTGCATATGCAAGCCATTACCGGGACGATTACTGAATGGCTTGGGCATGAACGAGCAGATCAGTCCCATCTCGGCCGCAATCTCGGCCGCACCCATCTTGAAGAAGGTGTAGTGATCGCAAGAGGTTAATGCGTCAGCGTAGGTATAGTTAATCTCGAACTGACCATTGGCGTCTTCATGATCAATCTGATAGACATCGATACCCACTGCACGCATCGATTCGGCCAGCTTCTCGAGAAACGCACGTGAGCGTGACAAGCCTTTGTAGTCGTAGCAGGGTTTGGCCAGTGTGTCGGAGGCATCGCACGGTACCAAGCGACCTTCGACTTTTCTGAGCAAGGAGAACTCCGGCTCCATACCGGTGTAGAAAGTCCAGCCTTTCGCTTCCATGCGCTCCAGCTGCGTTTGTAAAATCACGCGTGAGCAATACGGCCACGGTTCGCCATGCACATGACCATCGGATGCCAT
The DNA here is from genome assembly GCA_964655425.1 of uncultured Bifidobacterium sp. Lineage (GTDB taxonomy): Bacteria > Pseudomonadota > Gammaproteobacteria > Burkholderiales > Burkholderiaceae_D > Pernthalerella. The sequence continues at coordinate 6,118 of CAZZMV010000092.1, read as the reverse complement.
GCGTGCGTAACCGGGTTGCCAAGGTACCAGGCTAAGTGTGTTCGGATCGCCAACCGCCATGTAATCGCCATCGGCGTTCGGCTTCATGCCCATACCAGCTAATGCAAAACCAGCGAAACCTGCACCATCAGTAATCACGGTGTCGTAGTGCTCAACCGGTACCGATTTCGCTTTTGCGGCGCCGTGTATATCAACGAACTGCGCCAGCACATACTTGACGCCGTTCTCTTTCAGGAATTTCTTGGCCTCTGCTGGTTTCATGGTCTCCCCTTTCTACGGCTCGTCACATGAGCCTGTTTGCCTCTGTTATCTGCATTTCATCCGATGGCCTTCAACAAACTGTCATAACCAATCGGCCCACCGCCCATGTCCTGCGCGATTTCGCACAGGGTCTCCCACATATAACTGCCGTAGGTTCCGTCAAACCACATCCGGTACGCGATGCCCGCTGCCGTGTTGATCGCAGCAACGGTGGCGCCCACACCGACTACCGAGGTCAACACCAACGCACCTTGGCTGGCATCGAGTGTGGCCATGTCTACCGAACAGGTCTGGCGAAACAGATCCGCTGCAAGTGGGCCCAGAATGATCAGTGCTGCGTCGTAGTGCGGCACCGGGTAGACATCGGCTGCAACGGGCAGCGACAGCACACGCGAGACTGCATCCGGTGCGCTGTGTTGTTCTATCAGGTACTCGGTCAGACCAAGCCGCGCGACGAGTGCGCCTTCGCTGGTGCACCATTGGTTAGGCTGAGTCGGTGTACTGATGCCTGCAGCATTCAATGCGGATGCAGCACCAGGTCCTTTAACGCCGGTACGACGACGAAAACTCAAATCGCCTATTGCAACCGAATTGAGTGAAGCAGCCTGCTCATGATGGAAAGCGGCGACTACACGCATCTGCTCATGCTCGACCCAGCGCGCGGCATCGTTCATTTGCGCATCGCTGAGTGGGCTCACGCGGGCTGGCGTGCTCATGCGCTCTCCTTTTGACGCAAGTTCTCCGGATCAAAGAACGGAGTGGCACAGACTTCGGCGCTAACCGTGCTGCCATCACTCAATCGAATCTGGAAACGCGTACCCGGTTCGCACATCTCGGGCGGCAAGAACGCGAGGCCAATGTGATGACCAAGATTCGGGCTCCAGTAGCAACTAGTCACGCGGCCGGCGATTTCACCTTGGTGAATAATCAAATGACACTCTTGCGGGACTGCGCCGCTGTGGCTCGCCGGCAGTTGGAAGCCAGCCAGCTTGCGCTTAAGCGGCATCTCGCGCACGATTTTTAGTGAGCGCTGTCCGACGAAGAAGGGCTTGTCCATTTTGACCGCCCATTCCATCGAGACCTCAAAGGGGTTGGTCAGGCCGTCGGTATCTTGGCTGACGATCAGGTGGCCTTTTTCCAGACGCAGCAACCGCTGTGCTTCCACACCGAACGGGCCAATGCCATAGGTGCTCCCGGCAGCCATCAATGCATCCCACAGCGTGGCACCGTACTCGGCCGGTACGTGAATTTCGTAGCCCCATTCACCGACAAAACCAACCCGCATGATGCGCGCGTCGATACCGGCAATCTTGCCTTGCCGGACGGCCAGATAGGGGAAAGCGGCACTCGACAAATCGACATCCGTCAGCGGCGCCAGTACTTTGCGCGAATCCGGCCCGGCCAAGTTAACTGAGGCAAAGGCGCCAGTGAGGTTGATGATGCCGCACTGCAGACCCCACTCCGCATTCAGTCGCGACATCTCGCGATAGACATTCGCAGCACCGGAGGTGGTAGTGGTGAAGTAGTACACATTTTGCTCAAGATGCGCGATGACACCTTCATCGGTGACCACGCCCGACTCGTCACACATGATGGCGTAACGGGTACCACCGACTTTCAGCAGATCTATACGCGCGGTATACACACGATTCAAGAATTCGGCGGCTTGCGGGCCACGCACTTCAATCTTGCCGAGTGTGCCGACATCAATCAGTGCAACCTTGCTCCGAACGCGGCGTACCTCGTCATGAATACAATCAGTGCGCGACTTGCCTGCCTGTGCGTAGTACTCTGGTCTTTCCCATACGCCGGCCGGCATGAACACCGCACCCAGTGCAGCATGCCGACCATGCAACGGGCTGCGCCGCTGTGGATGAAATCCCCGACCGGCCAGATGCGACATTGGCACTGGATGAAAAAACGGACGCGCCGTGGTCGTGCCAACTTGCTCGGGTGATTTGCCGAGCAAGCGCGCCAAAATCCGCAGCGCCGTCATGTTCGAGTGCTTGCCCTGACTCGGACCCATGCCCACGGTGGTGTAGCGCTTTAGCAGCTCGATGTTGTCGTAGCCCTCTTGCGCTGCATTGGCGAAGTCTTTGACCTGCAGATCTTCATCAAAGTCGACAAAGTTTTTTGCTTTCGGGTGCTCAATCACAGGCCACGGATGGCTGGGTCGGCTGCTATCCGCTGGTACTGCAGGAATATTTAAAGCGATGCCAAGCGCAAATGCTGCAGCCGAGCTACCGGCACGCGCGCCATCTGCAATACGTGCATCGAAGTCGTACACACCATTCACGCGACCACAGGCAAACACGCCCTCCGGCAACCAGGCGGGTACGAACTGCTGCGTGCGCTCATCAAACCGCATCTTGGCGCCACTTTGGTAAAGCAGATTGGCCGATGGTGCCCAACCCGTGCTCATTGCCACGCCATCACAATCAAGCCGCCACGCACTCGCAGTATCGGCAACACCGTCACGTACCTTGCACAAGGTGACTGCACCAAGCTCGCCGCGATCATTGGCATGCGCTTCGTACACCGCGCTGCTGAGCAAGCACTCAACGCCACGCTGTCGTACTGCTTCAACCACTGCCGATGCCGGAATACTGTCGCGCAGATCGGCCAGCGCTTGTACTTGTACGCCCGCTTGCAGCAGATCCAACGCCAATCGATAGCCATCTTCGTTCGCCGTGCTGATGACGACGCGTCGTGCAGGTTGAACGCCGTAGCGATAGATCAGGCGCTGCATGGCAGAGCCCAGCATCACGCCGGGCAAATCATTGTTGCGGAATACCGTTGGTTGCTCATACGCGCCACCGGCAACGATGGTGGCTTTGGCACGCAGTTTCACCATCTTGTCGGCATCAATCAGTGGTATCCACTGATCGGCGTACCAAGCCGCGGCCAATGTTGATTCAAGAATACGAATGTTGGCGTGCTGGCGCGCAGATTGCAGCAAGGCTTTGGTGCGATCGCGTCGCGCATTGTCAGCACCCAGTTGGTACAGACCCGAACCACCGGCGCGCGCGTTCTCATCCACCA
>CAZZMV010000092.1:0-2715 GCA_964655425.1 uncultured Bifidobacterium sp. | reverse complement strand
TCGAGGAATCTGGCGCGATCGTTTTCAACGCCGCCCCATGTGTTCACGGCGGATAAATCCATGCCGGCGCGCACAGGAATTACATCGCCGCGTACATTGTGGCGCTGGCCATCCTGAACCATCACGTTGACGTCATGGTTCGCCATCGACAAAATGCCGCGTGGTCGATGGTATTTGAAGCTGCGGCCAAGTGTTTTAACACCCGCCGCCCACAGCGCACTGCTGATAGCGTCACCCTCAAACGCGGTGTACTCTTTACCTTCAAAGCGGAAGCGAATCGAGCGCGATCGATCGATCCACTCGTCCGGCATGACTGGAAGGCGGCTCATGGCTCGGCTCCTGGCAACCACGTGCGTAGTACGCGATCTTCCAGGGTGTCGCGCTCTGCAATAAACCACGTGTTAGATGGTGTGTGGCACCACCACTCGCGTTTAATACTAGGTGAGCCATTCCGGTTGAATACGTAATCGGCCCACTCATCATCGGTACAGGTGTCGGGGTTGGGACTCACGCGCATCTCACCCCAGTAAATAAATTCAGAGATAGCGCGCAGGCCGTTCACAGGGCAGGGCATCAGTTTCATATCAATGCCCCACGCTGGCCGCGCCTTTTTCGCCGGTGAGCGAATAATTGCGGAACCGATCCAAAGAAAATCCGGTAATCAATTCGTGCGGCTGATTGTTTGCCACCGTCCATGCCATGGTTTTGCCGCACACCGGCGTTGCCTTGAAACCCCACGTGCCCCATCCTGCATCCAGATAAAAACCCTCAACCGGCGTCATGCCCATGATGGGCGCAAAGTCCGGTGTCATATCTGCCATGCCCGACCACTGCCGGTTCACTTTCACATGCGACAGAAACGGGAACATATCGAGCATATGCGCCGACAAGGTCTCGGTGAAATCTAGCGTCGAGCGCGTTGAATGTACTTCATAGGGGTCGAGCGACGCGCCCATCACCAACTCACCGCGCGCACTCTGGCTGATATATATGTGCAAGCTGCCAGAAACAAAAATCTGATCCAGCCACGGCTTCATTGGCTCGCTCACCATAGCCTGTAGCGGGTGAATATAGAGCGGCGTGCGAATGCCGACCATATCGGTCACGCGCGGCGTGAAACCTGCGACAGCGCACAGCACTTTGCTGGTGGCGATCGTCCCGCGCGTGGTGTGCACGCCGGTAACCTTGCCTGCTTTGACCTCGATACCAGTCACCGCGGTTTGCTGATGAATCTCGACACCCCGATTGCATGCGCCGCGACCATAGCCCCAGGCCACCGCGTCATGCCGCGCAATCGCTCCCGGCGCGTGATAGAGCGCACCGAGAATCGGCGCATGCCCACCGCAGCTGATGTCGATGGAGGGGCAGGCGCGCTTGATGAAATCCGGTCCTACTAACTCCGAGTCAACCCCGTAGTGCTTATTGACCTCTGCGCGCCAGCGCATGGTGCGTACCGCTGAGTCGGTGTGCGCTAGCGTGAAATGTCCGCGCGTTGAGTAAAACAGGTTGAGGTCGAAGTCTTCGCTCAGGTCTTGCCACAGATTGACTGAGGCATCGTAAAACTTCACGCCCTCGGGAGTTAGGTAGTTGGAACGAATAATGGTGGTGTTGCGCCCTGTGTTGCCGCCACCGATATAGCCCTTCTCCAGCACCGCCACGCGCGTAATGCCGTGGTCGCGCGCCAGATAATACGCAGCGGCCAAGCCGTGGCCGCCGGCGCCAATAATGACTACGTCATATTCCGACTTCAGCTCGGTTGGCGTGGTGAACATCCTCGGCTCGGGGTGCGAGCGGCTGAGGCCAAAACGGAGCAGACTCCAGGGCATACGACTGAACTTTTAGGTTGGGGAGAGCCGCTTTGACAGCGGGGCTTTGTTTCTTCAGAATAAACAATTATTCTTATATCTCACTTTTTATTGTCGGTCAACAACATCTCCAGGGGAATCATGGGCAACAGGCGGACAGTACCTGCGGTGGTCGCAGCAGCAAACGAAGAGGCAGTCGGCAGCGAGGGTTTAGCGGTAGCGCGCCACCTCGGCGCCGCCTTGCGCGAGAAGCGGCTGGCGCACGGGCTCACCATTGCCGAGGTCTCGACGCTGGCCGGCATCTCGCGCGGGATGCTGTCCAAGATCGAGAATGGCCAGTGCGCCACCAGCCTCGATACGCTGCACCGCTTGGCTCGCTCGCTCGGGATTTCGCTGTCGGCGCTGTTTCGCGACGTCGACGTCATCGAGGGCAATGCGCAGCTGGTGCGCGCAGGCGAGGGCATGGAGGTGGTGCGGCGCGGCACCCGTTCCGGCCATACCTACCGGCTACTGGCCTACGATCAAGGGCCGGAAAAACTGTTCGAGCCTTTCTTGATCAGCCTGGACGATGCCTCCGAGGTGTTTCCGACATTTCAGCATCCGGGCACCGAGCTGATTTACATGCTGCAGGGACGCATGACTTATCGTCATGGCAATGAAACCTACGAGATTGGTCCGGGCGATACGCTGACTTTTCGGGGTGACGTGCCGCATGGCCCCGAGGTATTGAGCGAGACGCCGGCGCTGTTCTTGGCCATCATTATTTATGGCCGGGGCCGTGAATGAGCGCTGGCGAATCGATGATTATTCATGGTCGGGGGGCGTGAGTGAACGATAACGAATGCTTGATCGAGCCAGCCCGTGACGACGATATTCCGGCACTGGTGGAGTTACTCGCCGAGTTATTCAG
>CAZZMV010000091.1:0-7082 GCA_964655425.1 uncultured Bifidobacterium sp. | reverse complement strand
ACTTGACCTTCCCGGTATCCAGGTCGCGCGCCCAGATCGCCATCGACCAGCGGTTGTCTCCCGGGCGTTGCGCGGGATTCCAGGTTGAGGGATTACCAGTGCCGTAATACACCAGATTCAGCGCCGGATCGTAGCTGTACCAGCCCCACGTGGTGCCACCACCATTGACCCATTGCTTACCCTGCCAGGTATTGAGTGACGAGTTTTTGCCAACGGGCGTGACCTTACCGTCAGCCCACGTCGTGGTGGTATCCGGATCGACCAGCATCTCGGTATCGGGGCCGGTGCTGTAACCACGCCATACCAGTTGGCCATCGGATAGGCGGTAGGCGCTGATATAGCCGCGCACACCCCACTCGCCGCCCGAGATACCGGTGAGCACCTTATCGCCGAAGATATGAGGTGCATTGGTATTCACTGCACCGAGTTTTGGATCTCCATTTTTGACGCTCCAAACGACCTTGCCGGTCTTTGCATCGAGCGCCACAAGCATACTGTCGGCTTGTTGCAAAATAATTTTGCCTTCACCGTAGGCCACGCCACGGTTTACCGTGTCGCAGCACATCTGCGGAATCACGGCGCTATCTTGTTTGGGTTCGAACTTCCACTTGATCTCTTGTGTGTTCAAGTCAACTGCGAACACTTTGTTGGGGAAGGGCGTATGCAGATACATCATGTCGCCGATCACCAGCGGCGAACCCTCATGACCACGCAGCACACCGGTCGACATAGTCCAGGCAACTTTAAGCTTGCCTACGTTAGCCTTGTTGATTTGCTTTAGCTCACTGTAGCGATGATTGGCAAAATTTCCCGCTTGCATCGCCCAGTTAGATGGGTCTTGGCTAAGCCGTGCCAGCTCAGTATTGGCGCTGACCTGAATACTGTTGACCATCGCGATCGCTGCAATCGATAGCGATATCCATTTTGATACGTGGTTCACGTTTCCTCCCTCGATCAGTGATAGTCCGGCCGCAATTGGCGCGGAGTGCTATCAATATCATTGGGAGAATTCGAGGGTCAATGAAGCACGATGTACTTCGCTGCACTATGCATGGGTGCAGAGGGTGTTGTATGCATACCCGAAGTGAATACGATCGATCACTGCGTAGTTAAAAACGCGATTGACTCAATACAATCTATCAAGCGGGTTTGGTAGGCGCTAATCAGAGTCGATATGCGCCGGGTAACGCCGCCACGCGTTGATTAGAATCGCAGCTGCTGTGGCCAGACAAAGTCACCATGTTCCCAGCGGCCTTCCAACGGCGTACGACCGTTGGTGAATTCCATGCGGCCCACGCCATGCGGGTTACCTTCATGGAACTGGCCCTGGTAGCGATCGCCATTGGCGTGCACTAGTACGCCGGAGCCCGTCATCTGGTCGTTGTAGAACTCGCCGTTGTACTGGCTGCCATCGGCGTAGGTGTAAATACCGCGGCCTGAACGGCGCCCATTCACGAAGCGTCCGTCGTAGCGATCGCCGTTGTTGTAGAACAGCGTGCCTTTGCCGGTAAGCCGATTGTTTCGAAACTCGCCGACGTATTTTTTACCGTCGGCATAGAGCACCGTCGCGCGGCCAACCACCATGCCATCCCGAAAAATCGCCACCAACCGGTCGCCGTTGGGGTAGGTGTAGGTGCCGGGGCCATCACGGTCGAAGGTCCGGTCAAAGGTACCTTGGTAGCGGCTGCCATCAAAGTAATACAAGGTCTCCCAACCGATCGTGTTCCAGGTGAAATCATCGATGGTGGGGGCTCGACGGTTGGCACAACCCGTCAACGCAAACGCCAACGCGCTTATCAGTAGCCAGCGGAGGTGGGTCGGCGTTTTCATGGTCAGGTCGGGCGATCGGTAGCAATTTATTAATGATTGGCGCAAGCCATCTCTTTGGATGTATCGGCAGCAGGCGCAGCCACTTTAGCCGCGACTGCCGCCGCCTCAGTCATCCGGGTCTGGATACCCGCGCCTCAATACCGGGGCCTTAACACCGGGGCTTTGATGCCAGAGCCTCGATGCCGGGGGCTTGGTGCCGTCCGCAGCGGGCAACGGTATGTATTTTGACATCAGTCAATTTCCCCCACGAAACGCTCAGCGATTCATCAAAATGTTGCTCTACGGAATGCATAATTCCAAATCATTGACATTCTTTTATGCATCCCGATGGCTTTACCAAAATCTTCTCCTTTCACTTTATCCGAGTCGGCCCCGGGTTGGCTCTCTGATCAAGATGCCAAGAAGCTGGACGAAGTCGTCCACGAGCAGCTCGCGCGCGCCACCGCCGGCTTGTCGCCGATGTCGCTGGCGTTGGCGTGTATCGATTGGGCTATGCACCTCGCTGTGTCGCCCGGTAAACAGCTGCAGCTGGCGCAACGCGCGATGCAGCTCACGCTCGATGAACTACAACGACCCCTGAACGAGTCCAATGCGTCGCGCGATACCAAAGACGATGCGCGTTTTACCGATTCGGCGTGGAAGCAATGGCCCTACTCAACGCTAAAGGATAGTTTTCAGGCGGGGGATCGCTGGTGGCAAGAGGCTACGCAGATAGATGGTATGTCGCCGCATCGTCAGCAGATCGTGAGTTTCTTTGCACGTCAGTGGATGGATGCCTTGTCGCCTTCGAATTGGCCATTCACCAACCCGCAAGTGATCGCGCATAGTTTCGAGACGGCAGGCCAAAGCCTGATACAGGGTATGCAGTTGTTCATGCATGACTTGCACCAAAGTACATTGCCGAGCAGCGCGAATCCGCAAGGTTTGTCACCACTGCCATATGCAGTGGGTGAAGATGTTGCAATCACACCCGGCAAGGTGGTGTATCGCAATCATTTGATCGAATTGATTCAGTACGCACCAAATACCGACTCGGTGGCTGCCGAGCCGATACTGATCATTCCTTCGCCAATCATGAAGTTTTACATTCTTGATTTATCGCCGCAAAACTCGATGGTGCGTTATCTCGTGTCGCAAGGGTTCACGGTATTCATGATCTCTTGGCGTAATCCGGATGCTGATGATCGCGACCTTGGTATGGACGACTATCTGCTTGGTGCCGTGATGCAGGCTTTGCGTCAGACCCGCTTGATATCGAATGCCTCAGCCGTTCATGCGATGGGTTACTGTCTGGGCGGTACCTTTCTCGCGATCGTGGCAGCGCTGATGGGCTCAAAAGAATTCACGGCGCGAGAGGCCAAGCAATCCGAGGCTCAAGAAGCGCCACTACCAACGCTGGCTAGTGTCACGCTACTGGCAGCGCAAACAGATTTCAGTGAAGCGGGTGAGTTGGGCATCTTCATCGACGATGACCAACTCAAGACACTGCGCGAGCAAATTGCGCGAACCGGCTATTTATCGGGCAGGCAGATGGCGGGCAGCTTTCAGTTCTTGCACGCCAAAGATCTCGTATGGTCGCGTAATACCCATCGTTATCTGATGGGGGTGGACGATATCGGTAGTGATCTCATGAGTTGGAATAGCGACACCACCCGCCTGCCGCAGCGTATGCACTCGGAGTATTTGGATACGCTATTTCTGCGTGATGACCTGACCGAGGGTCATTACAAAGTCGATGGCCTGCCGATTGCGTTGAAAAACCTGAACATGCCATTGATGGTGGTGGGTACGGTACGCGACCATGTTTCACCGTGGCGCTCTGTGTATAAAATTCATCTGCAAACCGATACGCCGACGACCTTCATACTGGCAGCGGGTGGACACAACGCGGGCATCATCTCAGAGCCAGGCCATGCACGGCGTAGCTACCAAATGAATCATCGAGATGAAGGTGCTGATTGGATTGATCCGGATGAGTGGATCAGCCAGGCACCACGCTACGAAGGCTCATGGTGGGAAGCATGGCAGACCTGGTTGCATCAGCATTCATCTGCTCAAGTTAAAGCGCGCTCAATCGATATAAAAAAGGTGCTGTGTGATGCGCCCGGTGACTATGTGATGGTGCGTTATGCAGATTAACGATAGCGTTTCCAACCTTGCCACGTCGCTCTATGGGTTACATGGCAAAAAAGGTTTGGTGCTGGGTATCGCCAACCAGCAAAGCATTGCATGGGGCTGCGCCCAACTCGCCCGTCAATTGGGGGCGGAGGTGGTTGCGACGTGTCTCAACGATAAAGCACGTCAATTCGTTGCGCCACTCACGGATCCGCTTGGTATTGATCTGGTGAATTGCAATGTCGAAGACGAGGGCGCACTCACCGCGCTGGTGAGTCACGCCGCCGAGCGGCTGGGCCAGATTGATTTTGTAATTCATTCGATTGCCTGGGCGCCGCTGGAGGATTTGCACGGTCGAGTGATCGATAGCTCATCGGTGGGCTTTGCGCGTGCGATGGAAGTGTCTTGCCACTCATTTGCCACACTCGCCAAACTCACTGCGCCGCATATGGGTGCGGGCGGCAGCCTGATCACCATGACGTATCTCGGTGCTGACGAAGCCGTACCGCACTATGGCTTGATGGGGCCGGTGAAAGCCGCGCTCGAGTCATTGGTGCGTTACATGGCACTGGAATTGGGCCCGCAAAAGATTCGTGTTCACGCAGTTTCACCTGGCCCAATCCCGACCCGTGCCGCATCGGGTATTGAATCTTTCGATGCACTGATGCAGCATGCGATCGGCAAATCACCGCTGCAGCGTCTTGTGACACTGGATGAGATTGCGCAGTTATGCATGTTCTTGTGCGCTGATGCCTCGTCCGGTATGACTGGACAGACGGTCTATGTGGATGCCGGCTGTCATGCAGTTGATTGAGCCAGTACGTGGTTTTACGCGGCTATCATGCTGTATTAAATTGCGTGCAGCGGCATCTCCAACTTTGATTGCTAGTAACTACCAGAGATCATGAATCAAGCTGCCGAGATCGAGTTTATCGAGAACATCACGTATGACGAACTGAGTATCGGTCAGTCGGCCACACTCAAACGCACACTCACGCTTGATGATGTGCGCGCTTTCGCCGCTGTTTCTGGCGATATCAATCCGGCTCACCTTGATCCGGTCTATGCCAATCAAACCTTGTTTCATGGCGTGATTGGCCATGGCATGTGGGGTGGTTCGCTGATCTCTGCCGTTTTGGGTACGCAGTTTCCCGGGCCAGGCACGATCTACCTTCATCAGGATCTCGACTTCACCAAGCCGGTGCGCATAGGCGATACGCTCGAAGTGATGGTGACGGTTGTCAGCAAAGACGATTTGAAAAAACGTGTCGAACTACAGTGCGAGGTGCGCAATCAGCATGACGAGGTTGTATTGCGCGGTATGGCGCGCGTGATGGCGCCTGTACAAAAAGTGAAGCGACCCAAAGTCTCAGCGCCACAGATTCGATTATTTGATCCGGTCGAGCGCTTGAATACCTTGCTCGCACTGGCAGATTCGCTGCAGGCACTGCGTTGCGCGATTGTGCATCCATGCGATCCTGAATCATTGGCGGGTGCGCTCGATGCAGCGCAGCGCGGATTGATCGTGCCGGTGCTGGTGGGGCCCATCGCCAAGATACGCGCCGCTGCCGTCAGTGGTGATTTATCGCTCGAGGGTGTCGAGATCATCGATACGCCGCACAGTCATGCCGCTGCCGAGAAAGCGGCACAGATGGCAGCGCGCGGCGAAGTCGAGATCCTGATGAAGGGCAGCTTGCATACGGACGAATTGATCCATGCGGTATTAGCGCACAAAGAACTCGCCACCGGTCGGCGCTTGTCGCATGTGTTTCGGTTTGATGTGCCGAGTTATCCCAAGCCGTTGATGGTGACCGATGCGGCCCTGAATATCGCACCCACTTTGTTAGAGAAGCTGGATATTGTTCGCAATGCCATCGATTTTGCACACATCATGGGCAACCCGAACCCCAAGGTTGCGCTACTGTCGGCAGTTGAGACGGTGAACCCGGCGATACCCTCGACCATTGATGCCGCTGCCTTATGCAAAATGGCTGATCGGGGCCAGATTCAGGGTGCGATTGTCGATGGCCCATTGGCCTTCGATAACGCCGTATCGGCGCACGCTGCGCAAATTAAACAGATCGTTTCACCAGTAGCGGGGGATGCAGATATTTTAGTGGCGCCCGATCTGGAGTCTGCCAACATGCTGGCCAAACAGCTTGAGTATATGGCAGGTGCCACGGGTGCTGGTGTAGTGCTGGGCGCTCGAGTACCGATTGCGCTGACAAGTCGCGCTGATGGCCCAACCGTGCGTACCGCCTCTGCACTGATTGCGCTGTTGGTTGCACATCATTTGCGTGCTGATCCGCTGCGACAGTCGCAGTTGCAACAAACCTGAACGCGCGCTATGACTATCCTCGCTGTTAACGCCGGATCATCATCACTGAAGTTTGCGCTGTATCCGGCTGACGGCAAAGGTGATGTCTTACCCGCGATATTGAGTGGCCGTGTCGAAGGGCTACAACCGCAGGGCCAACCGGAACTGCATTGGGTTGATGCGCACGGTGTGCATCTTCGTCCCATCAAGCGCGACCAAGCGGATGTTTTTTTTGATGCGCTGGCGGCGCTGCGTGAGCTGTTGCTAGAGCTTGGACTGAAGACACCCCACGCTGTTGCGCATCGTGTGGTACATGGGGGTGCTGCGTTTCGACAAAGTGTGATCGTCAATGACGACATACTCATTCAGCTCGCGCAACTGAGTCCTTTAGCGCCGTTACACCAGCCACATAACATCGCAGGTATACGTGCTTTCGCCCATGCCTTTGCAAATATTCCGCAAGTCGCCTGCTTCGATACCGCGTTTCACGCCAACTCGCCACTCATCTACCAGGAATTCGCACTACCGCAGGCACTGACAGCAAGCGGTATTCGTCGTTACGGGTTTCACGGGCTCTCGTATCAGTACATCATTGGGGAATTAATGCAGCAGAGTCAGCGTGCGCGCGGCCGTGTGCTGATGGCGCACCTGGGTAATGGCGCCAGTCTGTGCGCTGCGTTTAATGGCCAGAGCGTTGTCACCACGATGGGATTCTCGGCGCTCGATGGGCTGATGATGGGCACACGCTCAGGTTCGATCGACCCCGGTGTTTTGTTGTATTTGCTCGAGCAAGGTCAAAGCCGTGAGCAGATTGAACATT
>CAZZMV010000090.1:3381-7255 GCA_964655425.1 uncultured Bifidobacterium sp. | reverse complement strand
GGTCGTGCGACCGGCGTGCTGTATGGCGACGCGAAAGGTAATCGCTTCTTCCAGAAAGCCAAGGTCGTTTGCGTTGCCGGTAACTCGATCGAGTCACCACGTCTGTTGCTGAACTCGGCGTCGAGCATGTTCCCGAACGGCTTGGCGAACTCGTCAGGCCAGGTCGGCAGAAATTACATGCGCCATATGACTGCATCGGTTTATGCAATTTTTGATAATCCGGTCCATATGTTCCGCGGCACCACCATGGCCGGTATCGTGAAGGATGAGTCGCGCTTTGATCCGAAGCGTGGTTTCGTCGGTGGCTATGAAATGGAAACACTGTCGCTTGGCCCGGCGTTCTTGGCTGCATTCTTGAATCCAGGCGACTGGGGCCGTGATTTCTCGAACGCGATGGACGCCTACGACAACATGGCCGGTATGTGGCTGGTGGGCGAAGATATGCCGCAAGAGACCAACCGCATCACGCTGCATGCAACCGAAAAAGACCAGTTCGGTCTGCCGATTCCGAACGTGCACTTCAGCGATCACGGTAATGATGTGGCGATGCGTAACCACGGCTTCCAGCAAGGTAAGGCGCTGTACGAGTCGGTCGGTGCCAAGCGCGTCATCTACACGCCACCGTATCCGTCGACGCACAATCTCGGTACCAACCGGATGAGTGCCAAGGCGCGTGATGGTGTGGTTAACAAGCATGGTCAAACGCACGACATCAAGAACCTGTTTGTGTCCGATGGTTCGCAGTTCACCACTGGCGCAGCAGAGAACCCGACACTGACCATCGTTGCATTGGCGATTCGTCAGGCCGAGTTCATTGCCAAGGGTCTGCGTAGCCGTACGATCTGATCGTCGAGTCGCTAGGGTGTTTCTCGGATACCCTCGCACAGAGCCGCTCCCCCGTCGGGAGCGGCTTTTGTTTCACTAGAAACGCAATGAGAAAATTGCGCTCACGAACTCAATCAAGCGGCGCAGTTCGTACAAGCTGAGCGCAGTCGACTTAGTTGTGTTTGACCCATCAGCAGGAGACATGTGATGTGCGATATCTATACCAGCGCTGATCCGATTCATTATGAGCAGCGCACGCGCTCGGTGCGTATTCACGGCATGGTCACCAGCATACGGTTGGAAAATTTGTGTTGGGACATCTTGGCGCGCATTGCAGCCAAAGACAAAATGACCACCAACCAGCTGATATGCAAATTGTACGAGGAAATCGTCGAGCGTCAGGGCAAGGTCGAGAACCTCTCTTCATTCCTGCGGATTTCGTGTATGCGTTATCTCTCGCTGGTGGCAGAAAACCACGAGAAGAATTATTTGATGATGGACAGCTCGGCGCGCAAAGAAGGTCAAAAGCCACAGCTACAAAGCGTGATCAGAGCCGCTGCGACTAACTGATTCAAGACTGCTTCAAGACTGACTCAAGGATTGTTGCCGAAGATTTTTAGCTGCCGCATCAGATTGATGCGACGCTGCGCGATCTCGTTGGCGCTGTTGTAGCACGCAAGTGCGGTATCGCCACCCGCATTGCGCAACTGAAGCGCGAAGCGGCTCTCTGCCTGCGAGGGCAAGTCGGTTGCCAGACGTTGCTCAAGCACTCGCCTGCCTTTGCGAAAATCGGCCCGGTATTGATGCGGTAACTCTCGCTCGACATCATTCACGCATTGCAAAAGCACCGGCGGTTGCAGTTCCGGGCAATAGCTGCGCTTCAAGTAATGCATCTCATGGCAGACCTCGAGATAGCCACCGGCGACTTTGCCAATTTCATCTGCAGGCGTTGTGGCTGGACCGCAGTTGGCGAGGCAAACAATCAGCGTGGTGAGCATCGTTCGTTAGTAACTTCAGGTTGCATACCAAAAAATTTCTAGCGTTGATATCGGGTTTTGCTTGACTTTGCCTTAATCGGATATTGCGCCAGAAAGCGACGAATTTCGCGCAAGGTCTCGGCCGGTTTTTCTTCCGGAATGAAGTGACCACAATCGAGTGCTTTGCCACGCACATCGCTCGCGACTTCGCGCCAATCGGCCAGACAATTGAACAGGCGGTGGATCACGCCACGCTTGCCCCACAGCGCAAGCAATGGCATCTTGAGTTTGCGCCGACGGTCTTTACGGTCATGTTCAAGATCGATGGTGCCGGCGGCACGATAATCTTCGCAGCTAGCATGAATGGTTTTAGGGTCGCTGAAGGCTTTGACATATTCTCTTAGCGCGGCTTTGGAGAATGCTGATAAATCGGGCTTGGCCGTGCCAATCATGCCGATGATATTGAATGGCACGATGCCTTGCAGCATGCGCTCAGGTATCGGCGGCGGTTGCAGCATTTGAAACCAATGATAATAAGCGGTGGCAAAGCGCATGTCGGTACTCTCGAACATTTTTAGGGTGGGTGAGATATCAAGCACGGTGAGCGTTTGCACACATTGCCCATGATCTTTAGCCAGCCTGTGGGCTACGCGACCGCCGCGATCATGCCCCACTAGGTGGAATCGATCATGGCCGAGCTTCTTCATCACCTCGACCATATCTTGCGCCATCGCTCGCTTGGAATAATTCGAATGATCCGGCAAGCCCTTTGGTTTGGATGAGCCGCCGTAACCGCGCAGGTCAGCACAGACCACGGTGTAATGCTTCGCCAGCTTGGGCGCGATCTCGTGCCAGCACGCCATGGTCTGCGGATAGCCATGCAGCAGCAGCACCGGCTCACCTTGGCCGGCGTAGGCCACCTTGATTTTGGCGCCGCTGGTGCGGATGATTTGTTCGGTAAAGCCGGCAAGTAGCCGCATGGTGTTCTCCGACGGTTTTGGATGAAAATTCTTCCGATATGCGTGCAGTAATCGGCATTGACGCTAACAGACCCGGCTGTCATGATCATCCGGGTAACGTGAATCATAGCGTGAGTTAGCACTTGGATATGATTGGTAAAAATAATTAAAAAACAATCAGGATAAACACGTAGGCGCGTGATGCTTACGCGTACGGCAGCGGACCGGGTTCGACCTGATCAACAAAACGAGACAAACGATGCAAGAGCCTGCTGTCAATCATCAGCATAGTGATCACGCCGAGCATGCTGAACAACATGCCACGCATTCGTCAAACTCGCCTTCCAAGGTACTGTTTGCCAGCTTGATTGGCACCACCATTGAGTACTTTGATTTTTATATTTTCGGCACTGCCGCAGTGCTGGTTTTTCCGACGCTGTTTTTTCCGTCCTCCGATGGCACCCTGGCCACATTGCAATCACTGGCAACGTTTGGCTTGGCATTCGTGGCGCGGCCGGTAGGCTCGGCGGTGTTCGGACATTTTGGTGATCGAGTCGGTCGCAAGGCCACACTGGTGGCGTCGCTGCTCACCATGGGTCTATCGACGGTATTGATTGGCTTGCTACCGTCCTACGCGTCGATCGGCATTGCCGCACCCATCATGCTGGCTGTATTGCGCTTTGGCCAAGGCTTGGGTCTGGGCGGCGAGTGGGGTGGCGCGATTTTGCTATCGACCGAAAATGCGCCACCTGGTCGTCACGCTTGGTACGGCATGTTTCCGCAACTCGGTGGGCCGATCGGTTTCTTTTTATCGGGCTCGGTATTTTTACTGCTGACCACGCAGCTGCCCGAGGCTGATTTTCTGGATTGGGGTTGGCGCATACCGTTTGTTGCGAGTGCATTACTCGTACTCGTCGGTTTATACGTGCGATTGAATATCGCCGAGACACCGCAGTTTCGCGCCGTGTTGGCGCGCCATGAGCGCGTCAGGGTGCCGATCCTGAGTGTCGTCACACGTTACCCGCGTGCGCTGGTGCTGGGTAGTTTGACTGGTATGGGACAGTTCGTCCTGTTCTACTTGATGACTGTGTTTACCTTGAGCTGGGCCACGCG
>CAZZMV010000090.1:1421-3281 GCA_964655425.1 uncultured Bifidobacterium sp. | reverse complement strand
CAAGCCGCTGCCGCTTTGCTTGACCTGTGGCAGCAGCGCACGCGCTGTGATGGCTTACCGGAGGCCTGTCGTCCGAGTTCGCGTAGTGAGGGCTACGCAGTGCAGCAGGCAATGGGTGAACAACAGTCGCATGCTTTGTTCGGTTGGAAAATCGCTGCGACCAGTGTTGAGGGTCAGCGTCATATTGCAGTCAATGGGCCACTCGCGGGTCGTCTGTATACCGATCGCGTATTGCGTGATGGGGCGAGTGTCAACCTCAAAAATAACCTGATGCGTGTTGCAGAGATCGAGTTTGCGTTTCGGTTTGCGCGGACTTTACCGCCAATCGCGAGGCCCTACGAAGTGAGTGAGGTCCTCGATGCAGTCGCGTGTGTGCATCCATCGATCGAGGTACCGGATTCACGCTACAACGACTTTGTGAAAGCAGGTGAGGCGCAGCTGATTGCCGATAATGCTTGCGCGAATATGTTTGTGCTCGGGCCGCAAGCGGATGATTGGCAAGACTTCGACTATCTGAATCAGCCGATCGAGGTTAGCTTGAATGGTGTATTGGTTGAATCAGGGTATGGCAGAAACGTATTGGGCGACCCGCGCGTTGCACTCACCTGGTTGGTGAATGAATTGTCGGCACTGGGTATAAGTTGCGAGCCGGGTCAGGTTGTGACCACCGGTACTTGCCGCATACCGGTCACAGTCAAACCGGGAGATGTTGTGGCGGCCGACTTTGGAGCGCTTGGTAGGGTTTCTTGTCGCTTCTTTTGAGTACGTAAACAGCAGGGTCTATCGCATCACGATGAGCACTCATTCTCTGGATCCCGGCGAATGCCGGGATCGGGGTGCGTTGCGACGATTAATTTGCGCGTGCAAAGCTTCGGGTCAGCCCGCGCCACATTTTTGCGTGCATCGCTGCACTGGCGAGCCAGCCATTCGCAGGTGCATTCAGAAACGCTTCGGCGCGCGGCGATGTGGCAGATGCCTCACGCGCTTCGAGTTCAGCGATACGTGCATGGGCTTCGATCAACGCCTCATTCAGCAACACACAGCGCTGCACGGTGAGATACGGTGCATCGGGCTGCTGTGAAAACGCGGCGGCAATGGCCTCGGCTGCTTGCGGGTCTTTATCCACATAGCCGACGTGGGTCAGCTGCACCAAAAATTCTTCGAGCTGTTGTTTCTCTTGCGGGGTCATACAGGCTCCTTGGCCACTTCACATACCCGCATTTATAGGCGATTGGCGTCAGCAAAAAAACCGGCGAAACGATCAGTAACAATTCAGTACAGTTGCTAAACAAATAATGCCGCGACCGAGGTGTAGAGCGGTATGCCGACCAACAGGTTAATCGGGAAGGTGATCCCGATGGGCAGCGCCAGATACACCGCCGGGTTGGCCTCCGGAATGGCGTAGCGCAGCACTGCCGGCACCACGATGTATGAGGCGCTTGCTGACAGCACCATCAGCAGGGCTGTGTCACCCAGCGGCAGGCCCAGCCCTTGGGCTAATACCAGCGCCAGCGCCGCATGCACAAATGGCGAGATGGCAGCGTATAGCACTAGCACCGGGGCCTTGCCCTTGATATCGGGCAGGCTCTTGGCAACTGCCAGGCCCATATCCAGCAGGAAGAACGCGAGCATGCCTTTGAACAGGTCGGACGAAAACGGCTTCATCACCGCTTTGCCGGCGTCGCCGCTGATATAGCCGATGACTAAAGATGCCAGCAGCAGCAAGTGCGTGCCGTTGGTGAGTGACTCGTGCAAGATGGCTTTGATCGAAGCACCGTGGCCCTCGTCGGTGACAACCAGTGATCCCTGTGCAGTGACGCGTACACCCTGCGCGCCAGCCGCATGCTGCCGCCGCAGAAT
>CAZZMV010000090.1:0-1321 GCA_964655425.1 uncultured Bifidobacterium sp. | reverse complement strand
CTGACGTTTCGCCAGCTGCGCCTGTTTCTGGCGTTGGCCGATACCGGTAGCGTCAGTGCGGCCGCGCGGACGCTGCACGTGACGCAGCCGACTGCGTCGATGCAGTTGAAGGAGATCACGCAATCGATCGGCATGCCGGTCTATGAGGTGGTGGGCAAGCGGGTGTTTCTGACCGAGGCTGGCCGCGAACTGGCCGAGACCGCGCGCGCCATCGCCGGCGAATGGGAAGCGCTGCGGCAGAAGTTTGACGCCATGCGCGGGCTCACCCGCGGACGGCTTCGGGTGGCATTGGTGAACACGGCGCAGTACTTCATGCCGAGATTGCTCGGTGGCTTCTGTCAGCAGCACCCGGAGATCGATATCTCTTTGCAGGTGCTCAATCGAGATGGTGTGGTGGCACGTTTGCGCGACAACCTCGACGACTTGTACATCATGTCGATGCCGCCGGTAGATATCGAGTTGGATGACGATGTGTTCATGCCCAACCCGCTGCTACTGGTTGCTTCAGCGGCGCACCCTTTCGCCAAGAAGCGCAAGCTAGCGATTGAGAAGTTGTCAGCAGAGCGATTCATTTTGCGTGAATCTGGCTCCGGCACGCGCATGGCAACCGAGCAGCTATTTAGTGCGCAAGGGTTTCGTCCTGGTCTGCGTATGGAGCTGGGTAGCAATGAAGCGATCCGTCAGGCAGTGGCGGCGGGATTGGGCGTGGCCGTGCTGTCGCGCCACGCGCTCGACAGCGGCCAGAACAGCGACGAAGTGGTGCCACTCGATGTGCAAGGTTTTCCGCTGCACTCGCAATGGCATGTGGTCTCACCCAAAGGCAAGCGGTTGTCGCCGATCGCCAGTGTGTTTCGTGATCACTTGCTGCGAGGCAGTCGTCGCCGTGCTTGATCGTGGCCATCAATGGTGCTGCACGATCGTAGGTGCCAGATGCTGGCTGCTAAACTCGCGCCCGGGCTGCTGACCACATGAGACAGCCCTGCGGGAGAGGACAAGGCATGGTGTTGGGCGGTCTGCATGGGTTGAAAGCATGGTGTGCGCTGGTCATTGCGCTGCCATTGTTGTGCATTTCAGCACCGATCTCAGCGCAAGTGCCGACCCTAGTCGAGCGACCCGAGCCGCTGCGTCTGGATCAGGCCATCCGCTATGCAATCGAATACAACCCGACGCTGTCGGCAGCGCGTCGCGAGGTCATGGCGACCGAGGGGCAGGTGCTGCAGGGGTCATTGCGGCCGAACCCAGATTTCATCTACCAAGCTGATGATGTCAGTCGTGTTGGTCGCACCTCGACTGCGGAAGTTGGCGTGCCATTTGAGACGGG
>CAZZMV010000089.1:4085-7315 GCA_964655425.1 uncultured Bifidobacterium sp. | reverse complement strand
AAGGCCTTGTCGGATGCGTCGATGCAAATGAAACTGCTGATCGAGCAAATGCGCGAGCAAGTTCAAAATCTGGAGTGATGCGCATGAATGCAGCCGCCAGCTCCACTCAAAGCGCAGGTAGTTTACTGATCGTCGCCGCGCCCTCGGGTGCCGGCAAGTCTTCGCTGGTGAATGCGCTGCTGCAGCGGGAAAGCGATATCGTGCTGTCGGTATCGTTTACAACCCGCGCACCACGGCCGGGTGAGCAAGATGGGAGAGAGTATTTCTTCATTAGCGAGGCCGAGTTTCTGCAGCGACAGGCTAAAGCGGAGTTTCTGGAATCGGCGCAGGTACACGGTAATTTTTACGGTACCTCAAAGCGATTGATTCAAGAGCATACCCAAGCGGGCCGCGATGTGCTGCTTGAAATCGATTGGCAAGGCGCGCAGCAAGTGCGGCAGCAGTTTCCGGATGCAGTGGGTATCTTCATCTTGCCGCCCTCCATTACTGCGCTCGAGCATCGACTCAAACAGCGCGGTCAAGACAGCGATGAAGTGATCAAGCGCCGGGTGCACAATGCGGCTGGGGAGATCGCCCATGCGAATGAATTCGACTATGTTATTATCAATGCAAATTTTGATGTCGCCCTGTCTCAGTTGGTCGACATAGCTCGCGCAAGTCGCTGCCGTCTCAGGCAGCAAGCAGCAAGGTTCGGTGATCTCTTCGCCGGATTCGGTATCCAACCCTGAACACCTCGTTTCACCACCGGAGAGCCCATGGCACGCATCACCGTTGAAGACTGCCTGAAAAGAATTCCCAACCGGTTTCAGCTCTGTCTCGCTGCCACATACCGTGCGCGTATGCTGGCGCAGGGCCACACGCCCAAGGTACATAGCGACGACAAGGCCACCGTCACTGCGCTGCGTGAAATTGCAGCGGGTCATGTGGGCCTGGAGATGCTGAAGAAAGTCCCCACCTAACACGGCGAACCCGATTCGGGCGGAAACAGCAATGCCTCCGACCGCCGTTGACCCCAGCGCTACGCCTGCCCGCAAGGCGAATGCGGTTGCGCCCTCCGAACTACCCATCCCGCCTGACACCAACACGCCATTGACGGTTGGTGTGGCATCGGTGACTCAGCTGAGTCACCGGCTGGCCGAGTACCTGACGCCGGCCGAACTCAAAACCATCAAAGACGCCTACCGCTTCGCTGACGAGATGCATCTCGGTCAGGTGCGGCGCTCGGGCGATCCATATATCTCGCATCCGATTGCGGTAGCCGAGATCTGTGCCGAATGGAAGCTTGATGCACAGGCCATCATGGCAGCACTGCTGCATGATGTGATGGAAGATCAGGATGTACTCAAAGATGAACTGATCGAACGCTTTGGTGCGCCGGTGGCGTCGTTGGTGGATGGACTATCCAAGCTCGATAAGTTGGAGTTTCAAAGCCAGGCCGAACATCAAGCCGAAAACTTCCGCAAGATGCTGCTGGCTATGGCTCGCGATGTACGCGTGATTTTGGTGAAGCTGGCTGACCGCTTGCACAACATGCGCACGCTCGGCGCCATGAGTGCTGATAAGCGCCGCCGTATCGCACGTGAAACCATGGAGGTGTATGTACCAATCGCACACCGACTTGGTTTGAATAATTTGTATCGCGAGTTGCAGGATCTGTCATTTGCACACATGTATCCGCTGCGGCAGCGTACGATCGCCAAAGCGATTCGAGCCGCGCGAGGCAACCGCCGCGAGGTGGTCGGCAAGATTCTGGAATCAGTGAAATCAACCTTGGCCAAAGCGGGGATCGACGCTGCCATCGCCGGGCGAGAAAAAACCCTGTACGGTATCTACCGCAAGATGCGCAATAAGCATTTGAGTTTTTCTCAGGTGCTGGATGTATACGGCTTTCGAGTAGTGGTGGAGAGTTTCGAGCAGTGCTATGTCGCACTCGGTGTGTTGCATAGGCTATTCAAGCCCATGCCGGGTAAGTTCAAAGACTACATCGCCATCCCCAAATTGAACGGCTATCAGTCGCTGCACACCACGCTGATCGGCCCATACGGCACACCAGTCGAGTTTCAGATTCGCACCGCCGAGATGAACCATGTCGCTGAATCCGGCGTGGCAGCACACTGGCTATACAAGAACCAAGATGCCACCCTCACTGATTTGCAGCAGCGTACCCATGCGTGGTTGCAGTCGTTACTGGATATTCAGCATCAGACTGGCGACCCCTCCGAGTTTCTTGAGCATGTGAAGGTGGATTTGTTTCCAGACTCGGTATACGTGTTCACCCCGAAGTCGACCATCATCTCCCTGCCGCGCGGTGCCACTGCACTGGATTTTGCGTACACCATTCACACTGATATTGGCGACCATGCAGTCTCCGCCAAAATCAATCACGAAGCCGCGCCGCTGAAGACTGAACTGCATAACGGCGACATTGTGGCGATTGAGGTGTCGGATGATGCGCAGCCGACGCCGAACTGGTTATCGTTTGTACGCACCGGTCGCGCACGCTCGGCGATACGACATCATTTACGCTCGATGAACCGCGAGCAAGCGATTGAAGTAGGCGAGTTATTACTGGAACAAGCACTGATCTCGCTCGAACTGCCCGGTAGCCCGCCGCCCGCCATCTGCGATAAGTTGGTGGGGGATACCGGCGCAAAATCCATGGCCGACATTAACGCGGATATTGGCACCGGGCGTCGACTCGCCACACTGGTGGCGCGCCATATTCAGGGTTTGATGGAGGCTGCTGCCTCGCCTGCGGTGACACGGACCGGCCCGGCACCTGTCACCGAGCAAAAAATCAAACCCGTCACGATTAGCGGTAAGGAGCCATCATCGTCGGTCCAGTTTGCACATTGCTGCTCGCCGATACCGGGCGACACGCTGGCGGGTAATCTGCGGCGGGACCAAATGCTGGTGGTGCACACCAGTGATTGCGAACACGCGCGACGGCTGCGCGCCAAAGAACCCGGCCGATGGATTGATGTGTCTTGGGCAGAGGACTATGCCAGCCGCTCCAACTGCCGCATTCGGGTACTGGTGAACGATGAAAAAGGTTTGCTGGCCCGACTGGCCGCGCAGATTAATGAATCTGACGCCAACATCGTGCACGTGGGCATGGATGAGGGCCGACGCGAAGGCCCACTCACCGAGCTACGCTTTACTATTCAGGTAGAGGACCGCGTGCATCTGGCACGACTCATGCGCAATGTACGTCGCGTACGCGGGATTGC
>CAZZMV010000089.1:2066-3985 GCA_964655425.1 uncultured Bifidobacterium sp. | reverse complement strand
GGCACCCGCTACCGTGCAGGGCTTTGAAATTTTTTACGCAAAGCGCGCAGACCCATCCACACCACCATCGCCAGTACCGGCACCGCGATACCTGTCGCAATATCGGGATTGATCGGCCAACCCGCTGCTTTACCGCCTTTTAATACGTAACCCAGCAAACCGACCAGGTAGTAGGACACGGCAGCAACCGATAAGCCTTCCACCGCTTGCTGCAGACGTAGTTGCTGCGCCGCGCGGGTGTTCATGGATTCGAGAATTTTGCTGTTTTGACGCTCTTGCCGTATGCCGACGCGTGTGCGCAGCAGCGAGTTTGTATTAGCAATACGCTCGGCCAGTACTTCCTGACGCCGCGCGGTTGAGGTGCATGTATTCATGGCCGGCGTCAGCCGCCGCTGCATGAATTCTTCAATCGTCGGTACGCCCTCGATACGGCGCTCGCGTAGCTCATGAATACGCGCCATCACTAAACCAAAATAAGCTTGCGAGGCAGAGAAGCGGTAGCTGTCATCGACCGACAATTGCTCCAGGCGCGACGCCAGTAGAGTGATTTGTTGCAGTAGGTCTTGCTCATCTTGCATGCCCTGCTCTTCGCTACGCCCAAGCTTTTGGCTTGCTACCATGTCGCGCGTGACCGAGGCCAACTCGGATTCAATATCGTTTAATACAGGCGCCGCCTGCTGAGCTATCGGTAGCCCGAGCAAGGCCATGACACGGTAAGTTTCTATCTCGAGCAGCCGCTGCACCAAACGACCCGCTTGCAGGCTCTTTAAACCGGCATCGAGTACGACGAAACGAGCGAAGCCGTCGGCGTGAATTCGAAAATCCGTCCAGACTTGTGCGGCTTGCGAGGCACCACAACCGACGATAGCGTTGGTGTCGAACAGCTGGCGCATCTTCGGTGCCATGTCTTCCGCGGCTGCATTGGCATGGTCCAGCACGATATGGGTAGCAACGATGAGTCGACCTTTCAGTGACAACAACCAATCTTCCGGCAGCTCGCTCGAGGGCATACGCGAAAATGGATCCGTACTCGTCAATGGCACCGCTGCAGTGGTTGCCACTGTAAAGCTGGCGAATTCAGTATGACATTCCCACTTAAGACGAAAACGTCCAAAATCATGAAAGAAATATTTGGCATTGCCCGCCGGTGCCGGCACGCCGAAGCGTGAACAGAAATCAGCCAGCAGCGCCGATTGCATGCCGAGCTTATCGCCCGCTGCCAGCGGCTCGTTGCGCCCATGAATCGCAAGATGGGTGATTGCCTCGGGGGCTTCGAGTCTGACGGGTGGGCGGGAGTGAATTTCGGCGGCGAGTGGTACACGCAGCGGATGATTCAGCGTCGAAAAAACAATAGCCATGCGCGAGATTGTACGTTAGCCGGATGTCGGGTATTCAACGCGGATAATCTCCAGCTCGTCTTCTCCAGCTGGCGTGCGCAAGGTGACTACATCACCCTCACGCGCTTTGGTAAGTGCACGCGCCACCGGCGATACCCAGCTTATTTTGCCGTGTAATGGATCCAGCTCATCAATACCGACAATGCTGACCGTATGCTCATCACCCGCCGCGTTGAGATAGGTGACGGTAGCACCAAAAAACACCTGGTCACCACCATGGTGCACACTCGGGTCGACCACTTCGGCCAGATCGAGTCGTTTAGTCAGGAAGCGAATACGGCGATCAATTTCGCGCAGCCGACGTTTGCCGTAGATATAGTCGCCGTTTTCAGAACGGTCACCATTCGATGCGGCCCAGTGCACCACACGCACAACCTCGGGCCGCTCGGCATCAATCAGCTGCAATAGCTCTTCGCGTATACGCTGATAACCCTGCGGCGTGATGTAATTCTTCGCACCCGGTGGTATCGGTGGCGCACCAGCGAGGTCGTCATCCTCATCGGCATCGGATTCTTTGACGAA
>CAZZMV010000089.1:0-1966 GCA_964655425.1 uncultured Bifidobacterium sp. | reverse complement strand
GCTCGCGCGCCAAGGTCTGTGTCAGCCATGGCAAGCATTCGCGCAGCGTTGCCTCCAAGGTCCAGGGCGGGTTGAGAATAAACATTCCACTGGCATTCAAGCCCCGGCCGTCGGCATCTGCTGCCGCACCGACTGAGAGCGTGACATTCAACCAATCGGATTGCGCGCCACGCTTCAAGCGCTCGGGTAGTTGTTGTGCTTCAGAGCGAGAGAGTACCGGGTACCACACCGCATAGGTGCCAGACACAAAACGCTTTTGCGCGTCTTCGAGTGCCAGCTTGACCTTGCGGTAGTCATCTTTGTTTTCATACGGCGGATCAATGAGTACCAAACAACGCCGTGAAGGTGGTGGTAGCAGGGCTTTGAGTGCGGCAAAACCATCGGCGCGCTCAGCCAGGATACGTTTGCCGCGATGCCTAATGCCGTTAGCGGCAGCATGCGCTTCCAGCTTGCGGACATTATCGATTAATAGTTTGGCGTCAGTGCCGTGCAGTTCGAACAAGCGCAATCTGTCCTCGCTACGCATGCATCGCTCGGCTATGAACGGCGAGCCTGGGTAATGGCGTAGTTTGCCAGCGGGGTTCATGTCACGTATCAGTGCTACATACGCATCGACCGCAGGTGGCAGATCGGTGCGTTCCCACAGCTTGGCGATACCGTCGCTGGCCTCACCACTCTTGGTAGCGTAGTCACTATCGAGCTGATACACGCCTGCACCGGCGTGCGTATCAATCACCATGTACGGCGTCGGCTTCTGGTTCAGATACGCCAGCAACTGGATCAGTACCGTGTGCTTGAGCACATCGGCGTGATTCCCTGCGTGAAAACCATGGCGGTAACTGAACATGAGGCGGTGTCTTTAGTGAGGGTAGCGGCAGCGCACGAGAGGCTCGTATTCAACCCAAGCCAAAATAAAATCTTGGGGGCGAAACAAATACCACTCGAGGTAAATCGTTGGCAGTGGCGGATTTTAACGGAAGGCCGAACTCGTTTTCCGATTGACCTCAGGCGAAAAAAAAGACCAGTCAGTGCGACTGGTCTTCGGTCACTTGGATGCCTCCTTGTGAGAAGCAACCAATTTAGTGATGGTTATGATAACCGCCAACACCGCCAGCGGCCTAGCGCGGCAGGTGACTAGGCGACTTTGCGCTCGAAGAACTGCTCATCCTCCGTCGAACCATGCAGCGCCGTAGTCGACGATTGGCCTTGCTGAATCGTCTGCGTCACAGCGTCAAAGTAACCGGTACCCACTTCGCGCTGGTGCTTGACTGCGGTGAAGCCACGATCGGCTGCAGCGAACTCAGCCTCTTGCAGCTCGACGAACGCGGACATTTGATTGCGTGCATAGCCATGTGCCAGGTTGAACATGGAGTAGTTCAGTGCATGGAAGCCTGCCAGTGTGATGAACTGGAATTTGTAACCCATGGCGCCCAGCTCTTTCTGGAACTTGGCGATGGTGGCATCGTCAAGATTCTTCTTCCAGTTGAACGAAGGCGAGCAGTTATACGACAGCAGCTTGCCCGGGAACTTGGCGTGAATGGCTTCAGCGAATTTCTTGGCAAATGCCAGGTCTGGCTTGCCGGTCTCGCACCACACCAAATCCGCATACGGTGCGTAAGCAAGACCACGCGAAATGGCTTGATCGATACCTGGCTTGGTCTTGTAGAAGCCTTCCACGGTGCGCTCACCGGTGCAGAAAGGCTTGTCGTTGTCGTCGACATCCGAGGTCAGCAGATCAGCCGCTTCTGCATCGGTGCGTGCGACCAGAATGGTTGGTGTGCCCATGACGTCAGCCGCCAGGCGTGCAGCGTTCAGCTTTTCAACTGCTTCACGAGTGGGTACCAAGACCTTGCCGCCCATGTGGCCGCACTTCTTCACCGATGCCAGCTGATCTTCAAAGTGAACGCCGGAAGCACCGGCTTCGATCATGGCCTTCATCAGTTCAAATGCGTTAAACACACCTCCG
>CAZZMV010000088.1:5819-7383 GCA_964655425.1 uncultured Bifidobacterium sp. | reverse complement strand
TGCTTAGCTCAGTTGGTAGAGCGGCGCCCTTACAAGGCGTAGGTCGGGAGTTCGAGCCTCTCAGCACCCACCAACAAGTCAGCGGCAAATCGAAGTTTCAGCGTTGTTTCAGGAGTGGTAGTTCAGTCGGTTAGAATACCGGCCTGTCACGCCGGGGGTCGCGGGTTCGAGTCCCGTCCACTCCGCCAAACCCAGAAAGGCGAACCCAGTGTTCGCCTTTTTTTATGCATTACATCATGATGAGCCCGACCACGGGCAAGGATATTTAGTGCGCCATGCTTGATTTCTTCCGCACCCATCAAAAGCTGATGCAGTTTCTGCTGCTGCTGATCATTCTGCCCTCATTCGCTTTCTTCGGTTTGCAAAGCTATACCAGCATGGGTGACGGCGATACTGTGGTCGCGAAAGTGGCAGGCCAGAAGATCTACCAAAAAGAATGGGACGCCGCACAGGCGCGCCAGCTAGAGCGCTTCAAGCAGATGTTTGGCGACCAATTCAATCCGGCCATGTTTGATACGCCGGATGCAAAAATGGGTGCGCTGGAAAATCTGGTCGCGCAAAAGGCACTTGCCAAAGATGTCGCCGACAAGCACCTGACGGCATCCGATGATCTGGTGCGGCAGACGATTTTGAGTATTCCGGGCCTGACTGATGCTGATGGCAAATTCAACAAAGAACGCTACCAGCAGCTGCTGGCAGCGCAGGGTTTGAATCCGGAGAAATTCGAGGCCACATTGCGCCTGGATTTGGCGATGCAGCAGGCCAATGCAGCGGTACAAGGTAGCGCGTTTGCGCCCAGCACGATTGCATTGCGTATTTCGTCGATTAATCAGCAAAAGCGCGAGGTGCAAGAGCTGAGTATCGACGTCAAAGATTTCAAGGCGCAGGTGAAGATCACTGATGCGATGATCAATGACTACTACGAGCGATTCCCTGCGCAGTTTCAGATCCCGGAGTCATTGAAGGCAGAATTCGTATTGCTGTCGGCACCGGCGGTTGAAGATCAGATTGTGGTCACCGACGAACAAATCAAAAAGTTTTACGAAGCGAATCAGGCGCGTTACAAAACCGATGAGCAGCGTCGTGCCAGCCACATTTTAGTCAAGGCTGGCAAAGATGCGCCGGCTGCCGAAAAAGGTGCTGCCAAAGCCAAAGCAGAAAAACTGCTGGCCATCGTCAAGAAAACGCCAGGAGATTTTGCCAAGGTTGCCAAAGAAAATTCGGACGACCCCGGCTCCGCTGAGCGTGGCGGCGATCTGGAATTTTTCGGCAAGGGCATGATGGTCAAGCCATTTGAAGACGCTGCCTATCAACTCAAAGAGGGCGAGATCAGCGGTATCGTCGAGTCGGATTTCGGTTTCCATATCATCAAACTGACGGCAATCAAGCCGTCCGCTACACGTTCGCTGACCGAGGTGAGATCAAATATCGAAGATGAAATTCGGCGGACTGAAGCCAATAAAAAGTTTTCATCTATGGTCGAGACCTTCAACAACATGGTGTACGAACAGCCAGATAGCTTGAAGCCTGTTGCCGACAAACTGGGACTCAAGATCGAAACTGC
>CAZZMV010000088.1:2750-5719 GCA_964655425.1 uncultured Bifidobacterium sp. | reverse complement strand
GGTGTTTCAGCGCCGGCTGTTACCGCCATCATGAAAGCAGACGCAAGCAAGCTGCCCGGTTATGTTGGCGTGCCGGTGCCTGGCAAGGGGTACAGCATTTACAAAATCAACGCTGTTGACGACGCACCCGCTGATGCGGAAGCACTCAAATCAGAAAAGCAGCAGGTGGAAGAATTCGTGGCGGCGCAGGAAATGGCGGGCTATTTAGGCGTGATTCGCAAGCGCGCCAAGGCTGAGATTCTCAAAACGACACCTGAGCCGAAAGCGCCCGCAAGCAAATAAGCGCGATATGTAGTGATGCTTCACCTCGGCTTCGGCTAGGGCTGCTTGGATTTAGCTTACATCAGCCGCAATTCGCCCGGCCTGAATCGTAATTTGCCGACGACACAGTGAAGCAATCGAACTGTCGTGCGTGACCAGTACCAATGTGGAGTGCTGCTCACGGTTGAGTTGAAACATCAGATTAATCACGGCTTCGCCGGTGGCCGCATCCAGGCTCCCAGTAGGCTCGTCTGCCAGCAGTAAGGGCGGCTCTGTGACAAAAGCGCGAGCGAGGGCCACGCGTTGTTGCTCGCCACCGGAGAGAAATTTCGGGTAGTGCTTCAAGCGCTGTGACAACCCCACTCGGTCGAGCATGGCCAGTGCCTTGGGTTTAGCGTGTTTATCACCACGTAATTCAAGTGGCAGCATCACGTTCTCAAGTGCCGTCAGGTGCCCCAACAATTGAAACGACTGAAATACAAAACCTATTCGCGATTTGCGCAGCGCGGCGCGACCATCTTCGTTCAGCGCATATAGGTCCATGCCATCGATGCATACGGTACCTGAGCTAGGCGTATCTAGCCCTGCCAGTAGTCCCAGCAGGGTGGATTTGCCCGAGCCTGAGGCACCCACCAGCGCGACGGTGTCTCCGCGCTGCACGGTAAAATTCACGTCAGACAGGATGCTCAGCTCACCACTGGCATCAGCGACTTTTTTACTCAAGCCAGCGACTTCAATCGCGGGGTGCTTCTCAGGATGATCTTGCATGCGGTACCAGATGATCGATAGGCTCAGGCAGCTGCTATTACTATGCCTGACGCTGTGCTCGGTGCTGTGTGCATCGGCGGCGTATTCTGCATCAAAAAACCTGCTGGTGCTTGGCGACAGCATCTCGGCTGAGTACGGCCTACCGCGTGATAGCGGCTGGGTCAATCTGCTACAAAAACGCTTAGCTGACGACAAACTCGCCGTCAACGTCATCAATGCCAGCATCAGCGGTGAAACCACCGCCGGTGGATTGACGCGGTTACCCGCCTTGCTGCAACAGCACAAACCTGCCGTGTTGATTATTGAGCTCGGCGGCAATGATGGCTTGCGTGGCTTATCGCTGGCGGCCACCCAAGCCAACTTGCGCGAAATGATCAAATCGGCAGACCGAATTGGCGCACGCGTACTGCTGCTCGGCATGCGGGTACCGCCCAACTATGGTCCCGACTACAGCAAACGCTTTGCCGCGATGTATCAAGGCTTGGCGCGCGAACGCAATGTGAAGCTGGTGCCTTTTTTGTTTTCGGGGCTTGAGGACACAGAGCGATTTTTCCAGCAAGATCGTATTCATCCGAACCAGCGTGCGCAACCGGTCATGTTGGACAATGTTTGGCCCAGCTTGCGTGCATTGCTGAAATAAGGCGTTGATGAAATATCCGGTGTTATTGTCAGCAGACCAAGCGATTGCGACGCTGGATACGTTTGACAGCATCATCGATGTACGATCGCCCGCGGAGTACGCGCAAGACCATATCCCCGGCGCCATCAATTGCCCGGTGCTGGATGATCGTGAGCGTGCGACGGTTGGCACCATCTACAAACAGCAAAGCCCGTTTGAGGCGCGCAAAATCGGCGCTGCACTCGTCGCGAAGAACATCGCAAGCCACCTTGAAGCACAATGCCATGGCAAGCCCAAAGATTGGAAGCCACTGATTTACTGCTGGCGTGGCGGGAACCGTAGCGGCTCGATGGCGCTGATTTTTGCCAAGATTGGTTGGCCTGTGGCGCAACTTGATGGAGGCTACAAGGCGTATCGTCACAGCATGACCAAGGCGCTAGAACAACTACCGCTTGCACTCCAGTTTCGTGTGATTTGCGGTACCACGGGTAGCGGCAAGAGCCGCTTGCTGCGTTACCTTGCAGAGGCAGGCGCACAAGTATTGGACCTCGAACAACTCGCTGCGCATCGTGGCTCGGTACTGGGTGGTTTGCCGCTGCATCCGCAACCTTCACAAAAAATGTTCGAGACAAGGCTGTGGGATGCGCTGCGCCGCCTAACGCCAGACCGTGTGGTGTACGTCGAATCAGAAAGCAAAAAAATTGGTGACCTGCGGGTACCTGATGCGTTGATGAATCAAATTCGAAACGCGCCTTGCGTGAAGCTTCAGCTGTCGAATGAACACCGGGTCGGGTTGCTGATGGAAGATTACCCGCATTTGTTGCACGATACACAGCGACTCAAATCGCTGCTATCGCACCTGGTACCGCTGCATGGGCACGAAAAAATCCAGCGCTGGCATGCCATGGCTGAAGCTGGCGACATGTTGCAGCTGGTCGAGGATTTACTGAATGAGCACTACGACCCGGCCTACTTGCGGTCTATAGAAAAAAACTTTATCGGGTATCGCAATGCAAGCGTCGTCAATTTGGTTGGCATTGACGAGAGCAGTTTCGTCGCGTCAGCAAATCAGCTGATCGCAGCAGGTTGATGTGACACTCTTACTGGATCCCGACCAGGCGGCCGAAGTGCAGTTAAATGAGCTGACTTTTAAACTAATAAATCGTTAATCCTTTTGCTGGTTCAAGCGTCGCCTTATATACGGCAACAGATCACTCGCTGTGACACCCACCGGCCCGATACCCTCGGCCACCATGTCATCGGCCGCCGCGCCATGCAACCAGACTGCGGCGAGTGCGGTATCCCACGCAGCATGATGCTG
>CAZZMV010000088.1:0-2650 GCA_964655425.1 uncultured Bifidobacterium sp. | reverse complement strand
CTTGAACTTGCGCCGTGTCTGAGCCCATCAGTCGCGCCGCCTCAGCGGGGTGCGGTGTCAGCAATGAAGGCGCACCGCGGCGGGCCAGCCGCTGCTGCAGGCCATATTCTTGCGCCACCAAATTCAGTGCGTCGGCATCCAGCACCAGCGGCAGAGGGCTGGCCAGCGCACGCGCCACCAGATCATGCGCATCACGCGAGGTACCCAAACCGGGCCCGACAACAGCAGCGCCTTGTATCAAGTTTATGCTGTGCGCATCACGACACATTAACTCCGGATGAATCGGATCGAATGCAGGCGTTGGGCCGGCAAATGCCGCAAACACCCGCCCGGCACCCGCCATCGCGGCCATACGCGCTGCCAGCAGCACGGCGCCACTCATACCTGCAGCACCACCGATGACGCTGACATCGCCAAAGCTACCCTTGTGCGAAGCATGTGGCCGCGTGACAAACACATTCGGGAACAGCTCAGGCGTGATCAAGCGCGCCAATGGTGCGCCAAACGAGTCAACATCCAGCCCAAGTGTGTTCACCAGCACTTGACCCGCGTGATCGCGTCCGGCGCCGGTGTGCAGCCCGGGTTTGTCGGTAATGAAGGTCAGGGTGGCATCTGCCTTCACCGCGATGCTCCCGCCGATTAAACGGCCACTGTCGGCATCAAGACCACTCGGCACATCAATCGCCAGTATCTTGCAATCGAGCGCATTCAACTGCTCAACCGCTGCCGCATATGGCCCAGCTAGCGGTCGGGCCAAGCCAATGCCAAACAAGCCGTCTATGGCCAACGCCCAGCGCGCGGTGACATCAAATCGATCGACAAACTGTACTTTGGCGCCTCGCGCGCGTTGATACGCAGCCAGCGCATCGGTAGGTAAGCGCGTGGGGTCGGCCATCAGCACAGCCATCACATGCACACCGCGCTGAGCCAACAGTGCGGCGGCCTCGAGCGCATCACCGCCGTTGTTGCCTGGTCCCGCCAGCACCAGCACTGGCAACGTATGGTCGGGCGTGAGCATGCCGAGCGCCACCTCAGCCGCGGCAGCGCCTGCGCGCGACATCAGGGTGCCAGCAGGAAGGGAATTCAGTGCAGTGCGCTCGATATCGCGCACACGGGCAACGCTGTAAATCCGCAGATCAGCGGATGCGGTCGCCATAGCGGGTGAGTGTGAGCCCGTCGGTATCAATTTCAGTGCGACGCCCGGAAATCAAATCTGCCACCAGCTTGCCGCTACCCGCAGCCAGTGCCCATGCGCCCGCACCGTGGGCTGCGTTGACGAAGACATTGTTGTGCGTGGTGCTGCCGATTAGGGGCACGCCCTCGGGCAGCATGGCGGTGGGGCCGCACCAGAAGGTGGCGGTGCGGTAGTTGGCGGCATTCGGAAACCAGTCATCGGCTACTTTCACCAAGGTGTCGATGGCCTTTTGGTGAAGATCGAAATTACTCGAGCCCAGCTCGGCACAACCCGCAATACGAATACGTTTGCCTAGGCGTGTAAGCGCGACGCGATAAGTATCGTCATATACCGACACATTGGGCGCGAGATCGTACTCTTGAATTTGTGTGGATGCCGAATACACCTTCACCGGATACATCGGCAGGCTAATACCGATACTGCGCAGTAGCTTGCCGCTTTCAGCGCCCGCAGCAATCACAATCGCGTCAACATCAACGGTTTTATCACCTACGCGGTAGCTGACCCCGCCGAGTTCAGGTTGGATCGCATCCACCTCGCAATTAAACTGGAATTCAACGCCGCGTTCTTGCGCAATGCCTTTCAGCTGACGAACAAATAGCGGGCAGTTACCGCTCCAGTCATCCGGCATAAACAGCGCACCTTGAAACGGCGTCTGGGTGGAGAGCGTGGGTTCGAGTTGGGCAGCGCCGTCGGGGTCGAGCAGCTCGGTACGCACACCGGCATCACCCAGAGTTTCCATCATCGGGTGAGCCTGATCCAGATCGCGCGCAGTGCGAAACATCATCATCACACCGGTGCGCTGCTGAAAATCCAGCTCGTGTATCTGCGCCAGATGCTGCATTAATTCATGGCTGTAGCCAGCCAGCCGATGCAAACGAAGCTGGTTTTGTTTGAATCGCTGAATATCAGATTCAGCACTGAGCCGTCGCAGCCAACCCCACATGGCCGGCTCAAACTTGGCGCTAAACGACATGGGTGACTCTGGCCGCATCAGCATGCCCAGCACACGGCGCACTGTGCCCGGCATGGACCAAGGCCGCACCGAGGCGGGGCCCATTAGATCGAGATTGCCAAAGCTGGCCTCTTGCGCGACGTTGCCGTAGCGCTCCAGCACGGTTACTTCATGCCCTGTCTCGGCGAGGAAGTAGGCAGTACAAACTCCGACGACACCGCCGCCGATCACAGCTACGCGCATTGGACTCCAGAATCCGGGAAGCCTCGTCAGGGCATTGGATGCCCAACGGGGCAGGTCTATGCCTGCAAGTTAATAATCCGCTATAGGTTAGCGGACATCAGCGCTTAAAACAATTGGCAATAGTGTCTGATTACGCTCGGTTTTTCAGCGGAAGTGGGTTGTTTAGTGAGGTTGACTTCATCCCCTGAAATCAGGATGGGTTTTCGTTGAGCCCCATCCTCGGTGCGTTTCAAACTTTAGTCGGCGCCGCATGGTTG
>CAZZMV010000087.1:0-7462 GCA_964655425.1 uncultured Bifidobacterium sp. | reverse complement strand
GAAATGCCTGTGGTGACAGTAGCGCCGAATGATGCACTGATCGAAAAACTCAAGTCCAACATGCAAGAGGTTCGCGCGCGTGGCGGTCAACTCTATGTGTTCGCTGATGCAGATTCGCATATCAGCTCGAGTGAGGGCTTGCATGTGATCCGCATGCCGGAACACTATGGATTACTCTCACCGATTCTGCATGTCGTACCACTACAGCTGCTGGCGTATCACACGGCACTGGCACGCGGCACGGATGTCGATAAGCCGCGTAATTTGGCGAAGTCGGTGACAGTGGAATAGTTTTCTTTATACCGTCCTGGGATAAAGCCAGTTTTTTGCGGCTGGCGAAATTATGGAATCAGCGAAGAATCAGACCATAAAATAAATGCTGCTCCATTAACTGATTGGTAATCCCTAGGCTTCGGGCTCGGCTAAAGTGCCTAATGCTGGGTCTGCGGTAGAGCCGCTACCTGGCTAACCCACTGGTATCTTTGAGTATGCATCCGCATTCATTGGGCGGGTTCAGAAAGTCGCACGTCTTGCTTTTTCAATTTGGCTATTCATAAATCGCTCAGCCACCAGCAAAATGGTGGTTTCAGAAAGCTGTTGCTTTTACCGTATTGATCGCGTGAAAATCTGCAAGATGGCTGACATGAGAACTATTTTGAGACTGATTTTTGTGACTGCGGTGTTTGCGCTCGTCTGTGGCATCGCTAACGGTCAGCAAGTGAATCCAAATAAGTTACCGCCCTGCCCTGGGATAGATAGATCGGCATCTTACGACGTCGGCGTCGGTGGCAGAACGGGGAAATGGACAAACTGCTGGGGCAAATATCGCGTTGAAGTTGGCAAAGAGTACAAAGGCGATGTGCTTGAAGGTGAATGGATGAATGGAGTTTTGCATGGTCAGGGAACCTACTCCTTCACGAATGGCAATAGGTTTATCGGAGAATTCAGTAACAACATTCCTTCCGGTTTGTCTACTTATGTCTTTGCCAAAGGCGATAGGTATATTGGTGAGTTCAAAGGCTGGGAACGACACGGGCAAGGAATTTATATTTTTAAAGATGGCCGGCGACAAGAAGGAATATGGGAAAACGATAAATTTATCCGTGAGGTAAAAGTTAATCTCGCTGGTCTCAATAAAATTATCGCGACGGGCACAGGACGTACGAATAACGACCGTGATTCTGATCTTGCGGCAAGGCAGCAGGCGAATCCGAACAATTTGCCAGCGTGTCCAAACCCTGATTACTCAAAATCACACGATGTCGGCATTGGTGGCAGAACGGAAAAATGGAGTAATTGCTGGGGAAGATATCGTGTGGATGTGAGCAAAGACCACAAGGGCGATGTATTCGAAGGGGAATGGTTAAATGGACTTTTACATGGCCAGGGGACGTACTATTACCTAGCAAACAATCAGTTCAAAGGCGATAAATATTTTGGTGAAAACATAAACGGCAAGATGCATGGACAGGGCACGTACAGCCATGCCAATGGCGACAAATATGTTGGAGAACACAAGGATGGCATGCGGCACGGCCAGGGAACATTTAGTTTTTCGAATGGCGACAAGTATGTCGGCGAATTTAAAGAAAACAAGAGACACGGTCTGGGATCGTTTTTTCACGCAGACGGGACAAAGTTTTTTGGAGAGTACAAGAATGACTACGCTAACGGCAAAGGAATAGCAACGTTTAATGATGGAAGACGTCAGGAAGGCATTTGGGAAAACAATAATTTTGTTCGTGAGGCCAAGGTCAACCTACCCACCCCCAATTCCAATGTTGCTGCAAACACTGATCGTGCCGAGATTGATCGTGAACGCCAACTTCTCGCAGAGGAACGGAGACGACTGGAAGAAGATAAACAGCAGCGTGAACAGCAAAAACGTAGCCAGCGATTAAGCCTCAATATTTCTAATACTCAACCTGGCTCGGATGGTAGTTTCACCATCCATGTACAGACGAACGCTGATACTGCATCACTGCTCATCAATGGCGAGGAGCAAGGTGGTCGTGTGAATGGTGACTACATTGTCAAAAAAGTCGCAAGAGCCGGGCAGGAAACCAAGTTTACGATTAGTGCGACTGACATCAATGGCAACACTGATACCAAGAGTATTACCGTGAGTCGTCAGGTCATCGAGTCAAAAGCCATCTATGCCGCACTGAACCCAGCCAAAGTCAAAAAACAGCCTGAGAGAGATGCTGTTGCTGTAGTAATCGGTATTGCTGACTATCGCAGCCTGCCTAAAGCAGAATATGCAAACGACGATGCGAGGGCGTTTTATGACTACGCAATCCGCGCTTTAGGCGTGAAGCCAGAGAATATAAAGCTATTGGTTGACAGTGATGCCGAGGAAGTGGAGATTCTGAAGACCATCCGCACCTGGCTACCAAGTCGTGTTCGGTCAACCACTGATGTGTATGTCTATTACAGTGGACATGGATTACCTGCGGCTGATGGTCAGGGTTTTTATATCTTGCCTCAACGAGCAGATCGTGATCTTGTCGAAGACACCGCCATTCCAATTTCAAAGATCAATGCTGCACTTCAGTTAGCCAAGCCACGTTCTGTCATGATCTTTATGGATGCTTGTTACAGTGGACAAGCAAGATCAGGCGAAACACTGTTGGCTAGCGCAAGGCCGATCTCACTACGGACGGATAATCGATTTTTCCCCGATGGATTTACGGTGATTACAGCAAGTCAGCACGATCAGATCTCAAGCTCAAGCCCCGATCTTCAGCACGGCATCTTCAGTTACTACCTGATGCGTGGCATGGAAGGTGATGCGGATGCCAACAAAGACGGCAAAATTACGCTCGGTGAAATGCAAGCCTACCTCTCAGAGAATGTGGGTAGACAAGCAGCCATGATGAGTCGCAAGCAAGAACCGCAGTTGATTGGTGATGCCAATCGGGTGTTGGTCGGTCGGTAAAAATCAGAATGGCCCACTTTCAAAACGAATCCAAGACGGTAGCGTAGTTTGGCCTGGTTAATCACGAAATATCTCATCAGTGCTGGTGTGGTCGTGCTGGTCTCTGAAGTCGCCAAGCGTAGCGACAAGCTGGGTAGCCTGATCGCGGCACTACCGATGGTGACCGTGCTCGCGTTAATCTGGTTGTATTTAGAAAATCAGCCGAAAGATAAAATTTCCAATCACGCGTGGTATACGTTCTGGTACGTGTTACCGACCCTGCCGATGTTCTTGGCTTTTCCTTTTTTGCATCAGCGCTTGGGCTTCTGGCTGACGCTAGCCTGCTGCATCGTGATTACGCTGGTTTGTTTCGCAGCGCTTGCGTATTTTTTGAGACCGTTCGGCATTGATCTTCTGTAGGATCGCCACCGACACTGATGTGGCAGCACAGTCTGTGCTGCCGTACTTGCCGGAAAAATTTTTTGGCGCGTCTGCTGTATTAGTTTGGGATGCATACCGACCAATATGCAGTGAATGATCCTATCGCTGTCGCTTGTCTGCCATATTGTTAATCAGGTTCGAACATGTATTTACCCGCCAAGTTTTCAGAGACAGATTTACCTTTTCTCGTGCAGTTCATCCGACAACACCCGCTTGGACTGTTAATCAGTGCGGGTACTGCGGGGTTGGAGGTCTCTCCTCTTCCGTTCTTGTACCGAGATATTGATGGCAAGGCTCGTCTGATTGCTCATTTGGCAAAAGCCAATGATCACTGGCGGTCGCTCAGCAATGCGAATGAATGCCTGGTGGTGTTCCAAGGCGCCGAAAACTATGTGTCACCGTCTTGGTACCCGTCCAAGCAATCCACGCACAAGGTCGTACCGACTTGGAATTACGAGCTTGTGCAAGTCAAGGGCAAGCCGAGCGTGATTGAGTCGACTGACTGGTTGCGTACACAAGTCGGAGAGATGACTGATTCGATGGAACAGCAGCGACAACATCCTTGGCAAGTCAATGATGCGCCGGCGGACTACATCGCAGGACAGTTGCAAGCGATCGTCGGTTTGGACATAGAGATTACCGAGATCGTCGGAAAATGGAAGATGAGCCAAAATCGTTCTGCCGAGGACGCGCACGGGGTGGCACTCGGCATGGCGGACGTGGCTGACCCCCACGCTAACCCGCTGGTTAGTCAAATCGTTGCCTCTCGTGCAACTGACCAATAAGCTTGGCGGCACAGCGAACTGAGAAGCAACTCAACCGGCTATACTCGTCAAACTTGACGTTGACGTAAGCGTCAATCAGTACATCACAGCGGCCGGCGCCCCCTTTGGCCGCCCGGAGAACATACCCATGACCGACCTGTCTGTCGCGCACAGCCTGACTCCCACCATCCCGAAAAACAAAGTTCGTTTCGTTACAGCAGCGTCGTTATTCGATGGGCATGATGCATCGATCAACATCATGCGCCGTATTCTGATGTCGCAAGGCGCGGAGGTTGTCCATCTGGGACATAACCGCTCGGTGGACGAGATCGTGACCGCTGCCTTGCAGGAAGACGCACACGGTATTGCTGTATCGAGCTATCAAGGCGGGCATCTCGAATACTTCAAATACATGATCGATCTGCTGCGCCAGCGCGGCGGTGCGCACATCAAGGTATTTGGCGGCGGCGGTGGCGTGATTGTGGCCAGTGAGATCAACGAGCTGCATGAGTACGGCGTGACGCGTATCTTCAGCCCCGAAGATGGACAGCGGATGGGCTTGGTGGGCATGATCAGCTACATGATCCAAACCTGCGACACTGATCTGTCGAGTTATGCACCCACCAGCATCAGCGCACTACAGCAGGGTGATATCGCGGCGCGTCACAGACCGCTGGCGCAGCTCATCACCGCGCTGGAAAATGACAAGGT
Source organism: uncultured Bifidobacterium sp. (assembly GCA_964655425.1). GTDB lineage: Bacteria > Pseudomonadota > Gammaproteobacteria > Burkholderiales > Burkholderiaceae_D > Pernthalerella. Next base: position 2,629 of record CAZZMV010000087.1, on the reverse strand, counting down.
CTCGACCGAGTTGCGTGCAGCGCTTCAGGCGTCAGCCAAGCAAAAGAAAATTCCTGCGCTCGGTATCACGGGCACGGGTGGCGCCGGTAAATCATCGCTCACCGACGAACTGATTCGACGGCTTCGTATTGATCAGGGTGATGCACTGAATATCGCGTTGATCTCGATTGATCCGTCGCGCCGCAAATCCGGTGGCGCACTGTTGGGCGACCGTATCCGAATGAACGCCATCAACCCATGGCATGGCAACAGCCGCGTATTCATGCGCTCGCTTGCTACACGTGAAGCGGGGTCGGAAATCTCGCAAGCCCTTCCCGATGTGATCGCTGCTTGCAGAGCGACCGGCTTTGATCTGGTCATTGTCGAGACCTCCGGTATCGGCCAAGGTGACGCGGCGATCGTGCCGCATGTTGATCTCAGTTTGTATGTGATGACACCCGAATTCGGTGCCGCGTCACAACTCGAAAAAATCGACATGCTTGATTTTGCAGATGCAGTGGCGATCAATAAATTCGATCGCAAAGGCGCGCAAGATGCGCTGCGCGACGTTGCAAAACAAGTTCAACGCAATCGTGAGGCCTGGACGCAAACTCCGGAGCAAATGCCGGTATTTGGCACGCAAGCTTCGCGCTTTAACGACGACGGTGTGACTGCCTTATACCAAGGCCTGCTGCCGCTGCTGATTGAGCAAGGCTTGACAACCCGATCCGGCAAGCTGACCCCAGTGACCGCGCGATCCTCGAGTGGCCGCAATGCGATCGTGCCGCCCGCGCGTAACCGGTATCTCGCAGAAATCGCCGACACCGTGCGCGCCTATCACCGCCGTGTTGAAAAACAATCAGTCATCGCGCGTGAACATCAACAGCTCTCTGAAGCAAAACGTATTGCCGTGGCGGCTGGTAAGAATGCTGACCTCGATGCGCTGATTACGCAGCGCGAGCAGGCACTGGACGCTGACACACGACAAGCATTGACCCATTGGCCTGAGTTACGTGCAGCCTACGAAGGAGACGAGCATGTCGTCAAAATTCGTGACAAGGAAATCCGTACCCGCCTCTACAGCGAAACACTGTCAGGCAATCGGGTGCGCAAGGTCTCACTACCAAAGTATGCAGACCACGGTGATTTACTGCGCTGGTTGATGAAAGAAAACCTGCCCGGTTATTTTCCGTATACCGCAGGTGTGTTTCCTTTCAAACGCGAAAATGAAGACCCAACGCGCATGTTCGCCGGCGAAGGCGACGCATTTCGTACCAATCGCCGCTTCAAGTTGGTATCCGAAGGTATGCCGGCCAAGCGCTTGTCGACCGCATTTGACTCGGTCACGCTGTATGGCGCCGACCCTGCGCTGCGGCCAGATATCTACGGCAAGGTCGGTAACTCAGGGGTATCGATCGCAACGCTGGACGACATGAAGGCGCTGTATGACGGCTTCGATCTGTGCGATCCATCAACCTCGGTGTCGATGACTATTAATGGTCCGGCGCCGACCATACTCGCATTCTTCATGAATACCGCGATTGATCAGCAATTGGATAAATTCCGTTCTGAAAAAGGCCGCGACCCCAGCGAGGAAGAAGCTGCACAGCTGAAGGCATGGGTACTGAAAAATGTACGCGGCACCGTACAAGCCGATATTCTGAAAGAAGACCAGGGGCAAAATACGTGCATCTTCTCGACAGAATTTTCACTCAAGGTGATGGGCGACATACAGCAGTACTTTGTCGACCATCAGGTACGCAATTTCTACTCAGTGTCGATCTCCGGATACCACATTGCCGAGGCAGGTGCGAACCCGATTTCGCAGCTGGCATTCACGCTGTCGAACGGCTTCACCTTTGTTGAAGCTTATCTTGCACGCGGCATGCACATCGATGACTTTGCGCCGAATCTGTCGTTCTTCTTCTCAAATGGCATGGATCCGGAATACACCGTGCTCGGTCGTGTCGCGCGCCGTATCTGGGCGGTGACGATGAAAGAAAAATACGGCGCCAATGATCGTAGCCAGAAACTGAAATATCACATTCAAACATCGGGTCGTTCATTGCATGCGCAGGAAGTTGATTTCAATGATATTCGTACTACGCTGCAAGCACTGATCGCGATCTACGACAACTGCAACTCACTGCATACCAATGCCTATGACGAGGCGATCACGACACCCACCGATGAGTCAGTGCGGCGCGCGCTGGCAATTCAGCTGATCATCAATCGCGAGTGGGGCTTGGCAAAAAACGAGAATCCGAATCAAGGCGCATTTGTACTCGATGAGCTGACAGATTTGGTTGAAGAAGCCGTGCTGCAAGAATTCGAGCGTATCGCCGAACGTGGCGGTGTGCTGGGCGCGATGGAAACTGGCTATCAACGTAGCAAGATTCAGGAAGAGTCACTGCTGTATGAACACAAGAAGCATGACGGCAGCCTGCCGATCATCGGCGTGAATACTTTCCGCAATCCGAACGGCGACACCATCCCGCAAGCGCTGACGCTGGCGCGCTCGACTGAAGATGAAAAGCAATCGCAGTTAAAGCGTCTGGCTGATTTCCACCAACGGCACAAAGAGCAAGCACCGAAAGCCCTGGCTGCACTGCAACAGGCTGCGATCAACGACGACAACGTGTTCGCACAG
>CAZZMV010000086.1:2453-7515 GCA_964655425.1 uncultured Bifidobacterium sp. | reverse complement strand
CGTCAGCGCGAGTTGTCCGAAATGGACAAGGACTATCAGCGTCGTCAGCGCGAGTTTCGGGAAGATTTGAATCAGCGCCGCAATGAAGAGCTGGCCGCAGTACTCGAGAAAGCCAACAAGGTGATTCGTCAGCTGGCCGAGACAGAGAAATACGACATCGTATTCCAGGAGGCGGTCTACTTCAGCCCGCGCATAGACATCACCGACAAAGTGCTGAAGGCACTCAACGCAAAATAAGACAGGATCACCGCCATGGGCACTCGACTGGGCGACTTGGTCGATAGCTTGGGCGGGGAGTTGATCGGCGATCCCGAGCTCGACATTATCGGGATCGCGCCATTGGACGCTGCGGGTCCTTCGCACATCACCTTTCTGTCCAACCCGAAGCTGCGCACGAAGGCGGCTGAGACGCATGCTGCTGCATTGATCTTGTCACCCCGGGATCACCCGCAAGTGTCGAGCTATGCCGGTGCAAGGGTACTGACAGATAACCCATACGCTTACTTCGCTCGTGCCGCGCAGCGTTTTGCGGCAACTTCAGCGGTATCTCCACCGCTCGGTGTTCATGCCAGTGCATGGGTTGACCCATCGGCCACAGTAGCGGCGAGCGCCAGTATCGGCCCGGGCGTCACGATTGAGGCGGGTGTGCAGATCGGTGAGCACTGCGTGGTTGGCGCCGGCTGTCATGTGGGTCGCAACGCGGTCATTGGTGCACATACTTTGCTGCATCCGCGTGTGAGTTTCCTGGCGAACTGCCGGATCGGTGAGCGCGGCATCATTCAATCTGGCGCGGTCATTGGCGGCGATGGTTTTGGCTTTGCCAACGAAGCGGGCCACTGGATAAAAATTCCGCAAATGGGTGGTGTGCGGATTGGTCATGATGTAGAAATCGGCGCTAACACCACCATTGATCGTGGCGCACTTGAAGATACCGTGATCGAAGACGGCGTCAAGCTAGACAACCAGATTCAGATCGCGCACAACTGCGTGATTGGTGCGCATACTGCAATGGCCGGCTGCGTCGGCGTGGCCGGCAGTGCAAAAATTGGCAAGCACTGCACCTTTGGTGGTGCGGCGATGATTCTGGGGCATTTAACGATTGCCGACCACGTACATATCTCGTCTGGCAGCTTGGTATCGCGCTCGATTCTTGAGCCGGGACAGTACACCGGGTTTTACCCCTTGGCCAAGAACGCCGACTGGGAGAAAACCGCCGCCGTCGTGCGTCAACTCGATGGTATGCGCGACCGCTTGCGGGCGCTGGAAAAGCTGATGAAGACGCTCGGTGTCGATCAGCGGTGAATCAATCTAACCCCAAAAAATGAGATTAGGCACAACCATAATGAAAAGCCTGGACATCAACCAAATTAAACAATACCTGCCGCATCGTTATCCCTTGCTGCTGGTCGATCGCGTGATCGACTGGGAGGCAGGCAAGCATATTCGTGCGATCAAGAATGTCAGTGCCAATGAAGAGTTTTTTAATGGCCACTTCCCGCACAAACCAGTGATGCCAGGTGTGCTGATGATAGAAGCGCTGGCGCAGAGTGCTGCCTTGCTCGCGTTTCTGACCATGGGACAAAAACCAGACGATAACGCGGTGGTTTATTTTGTGGGTATTGATGGCGCCCGTTTTAAGCGGCCGGTTGAGCCAGGCGATCAGCTGGTGATGGAGGTCGAGATTTTGCGTCAGTCGCGCGGCATATGGAAGTTTCAGTCCAAGGCCCTGGTCGATGGTCAGCTCGCGGTCGAGGCGGAGCTGATGTGTACCATGCGCAGCATTAGCGAGCCTGAGCCGGTGACCGCAGCATGAACATGATTCACCCAAGCGCACTGGTTGACCCCGCTGCTGAGCTGGACAGCACGGTCGAGGTCGGTGCGTACAGCGTGATCGGCCCGCAGGTCAAGATCGGGCCGCGCACCAAGATTGGTCCGCATGTGGTGATTGATGGCGATACCACCATCGGTGCGGACAATATCTTTTATCAGTTCTCGTCGATAGGCGCGGCACCGCAGGATAAAAAATATGGCGGTGAGCCAACGCGTTTGGAGATAGGTGATCGCAATACCATACGCGAGTTTTGTACCTTTAATCGGGGCACAATTCAGGACGCCGGCGTCACGCGTCTGGGTAACGATAACTGGATCATGGCCTATGTGCATCTGGCGCATGACTGTCAGGTGGGTAACCACACCATCTTCGCAAACAATGCGCAGCTAGCCGGCCACGTGCAGGTCGGCGACTGGGCGATACTGGGTGGTCATTCTGGTGTGCACCAGTTCTGCAAAATTGGCGCGCACGCCATGCTCGGCATGTTTACCAGCTTGACACAAGATGTGCCACCGTTCGTTATCTTGAGCGGTAATCCGGCAGCGCCGCATGGTGTGAATGTCGAAGGTTTGCGCCGGCGCGGGTTTTCGCGTGAAGAGATCGATGCGATTCGCAACGCCTATCGTCTGATCTACAAATCGGGCCTGACGCTCGACGAGGCCAAGCTTGCAATAGCCAATGAAGCGCAGTCGCAGCCCGTGGTATCAGCGCATCTGAACACCTTGCTTGAATTTCTTGAGAGCGTGACGCGTGGCATTGTCCGCTGATCTCACGCTGGCCCTGGTGGCCGGCGAAGCCTCGGGCGATTTACTCGCCAGCCGTATGCTGTCTGGCTTGCGCCCCATGCTGCCGGACGTTCGATTGCACGGGATCGGTGGTCCTTTGATGGCGGAGTACGGCTTCGTCTCAGACTATCCGATGGAAAAGCTCGCGGTCCGCGGATTATTCGAGGTGTTGTCACACTACCGCGATCTCAAGGCGCTACGCGATGAGCTGCGTGAGCGTTTGCTGGAAGAACGTCCGGCGGTATTTGTCGGCGTCGATGCACCCGACTTCAATCTCGATCTTGAAATTCAACTCAAGCAAACAGGCATACCTACGCTACATTTTGTCAGCCCATCAGTGTGGGCGTGGCGACGCGGTCGGATCAAAAAAATCAGACGTGCGGTATCGCACATGCTGGTGATTTTTCCGTTTGAAGAAGCGATCTACAACAAGGCGGGCATCCCGGTGACCTATGTCGGCCATCCGCTGGCTGAAATGATTCCAATGGACCCCGACCAAGATGCTGCGCGCGATGCGCTCGGCATCGCGCGAGACGCGCGCATCGTCACCATACTTCCCGGCAGTAGATTGTCCGAGTTGAAGTACAACACCCGCGCGTTTCTCGAGACGGCTGCACTGCTGAAAAAACGCGATCCCAAGGTCCAGTTTCTGATGCCGATGGCGGGCGATACGCAGCGCGCATTCATCGAGCAGTTGATGACGCCCGAACTGAAATCGCTGCCGCTGCAGATTATGACCGGTCACTCGCATGAAGCAATCGCTGCCTGTGATGCGGCCTTGGTGGCGAGCGGTACTGCGACGCTGGAAGTCGCTTTGTTCAAAAAGCCGATGGTGATCAGTTACCGCATGAACCCGGCCAGCTGGCAGGTGTTGCGGTTGATGGCGTATCAACCATGGGTTGGGCTGCCGAATATCATGGCGCGCGAGTTTCTCGTGCCTGAGCTGCTGCAGGACAGGGCGACGCCCGCAGGTTTGTCGTCCGCGCTATGGGCACAGCTATCGAATGACCAAAACCGTCAGCGCCTGCGCCGACGCTTTGTCGACCTGCACCACGATTTGATGCGGAATACTGCTTCGCAAAGCGCGCATGCTGTCATGGAGCTGTTGTCGCAGGCCGGTCGGCTTTAATTGCAGCGCTGATCTCGTCTTTGAAAACCGTCTCTTTGTTCGATGAAGCCGGCGAAGTTGTTTGTGGCGTGGATGAAGCCGGCCGAGGGCCGCTCGCGGGGCCAGTATTCGCGGCTGCGGTAATTCTTGATCCAAGCAAACCGATCGCTGGTTTGCGCGACTCCAAAAAACTCAGCGCAAGCCGGCGCGACCAACTTGCACTGCTGATTCAGCGTGATGCATTGGCCTGGTCGATTGCGCAATGCACTGCCGCCGAAATTGATGAACTGAATATTCTTCAAGCGACCATGCTCGCCATGCGACGCGCGATCGAAGGGCTGTCTGTTGTGCCAACGCTCGCTCTGATCGATGGTAACCGCTGCCCGGTCACAACGGTGCGGACCGAAGCGATTATCAAGGGTGATGACAAGGTGGTTGAGATCTCGGCGGCCTCGATACTGGCTAAAACTGCGCGCGATACATTACTGAGAGAGATGCATACGCGTTATCCGCAATATGGGTTTGATCAGCATAAGGGCTATCCCACTGCGCTCCATCTGGCGCGCCTGCGTGAGTACGGCATCACACCCGAGCATAGGCGATCATTTGCGCCGGTGCGTGAATTATTGAGCGAGACGTGATCATGAATCTGCGTAGTATTCAGTCACGCGACAACCCGCAGTACAAGCAACTGCGACAATGGGCGAGCAGCGCGCAGGCGCGTCGCAAGGCCGGTATGACGCTGCTGGATGGGGTTCATTTGTGCGAGTCATGGCTAAAGCATCGCGGCGTACCAGCGCTGTGTGTCGTCGCTGAATCTGTGCTGAATCACCCAGAGGTGGCCGCCATTGTCGCGCAGTGTCAATCCGACGCCAGCTCAAACTCAAGCGCTGGCTCCGCCACTTGCGTATTTTTGTCGGATGTCTTGTTCGCGCCACTCGGTCAGGTCGAACACGGCGTGGGTATATTGTTTGTGGTCAGGGTGCCTGATGCGACGCACAGTGACTTTGCATCACATCCCTTAAAGAACTCGGCCCTGCTGATCGACTCGGTACAAGACCCCGGTAACCTCGGCACCATCTTGCGAACTGCAGCTGCGGCGGGGATTGAACATATTTTCTGTGGCCCGGGAACAGCGTCTGTGTGGTCACCGAAGGTACTTCGTGCCGGTATGGGTGCGCATTTTGTGCTGGAGATTGCAGAGGATGTAGATCTGGTGCAGTTGATTAAGCATGCCTGCGTACCCGTCTATGCCACCCAGCCTGAGTCGCAGGACAGTATTTACGCGACAGATCTTCGCGCACCATCGGCTTGGTTGTTCGGTCATGAAGGGCAGGG
>CAZZMV010000086.1:0-2353 GCA_964655425.1 uncultured Bifidobacterium sp. | reverse complement strand
TTGCGCACTTCCGAGAGCCGGTCTGGTGCGATCGACAAACCGAATACTTTGCTGCGAAATGGCATCAGCCCACTGGGCAACATGCCGCGTTCGAAATCTTCCGGAATCAGCGGGTAGTTGGCTGCCTTGATACCGTATTGCATCGCCATATAGAGCGAGGTCGGGGTTTTACCCGAGCGCGACACACCCACCAGAATTACATCAGCGGACGATAAGTTTTTATGTGATTGGCCATCATCATGCGCCAGCGAGAAATTGATCGCTTCAATACGACTTTTATAGTCATGCGAATCAGCGATATTGTGGCTGCGACCAATGGTATGGGTCGATACCGTACCGAGTTCTTGTTCGAGTGGTTCTACGAAGGTTTGAATCAGATCCATATGCATGGCGTTTGCACCGCGCACTATTGCCGATAGTTCGGCCTTCACCAGTGTTGAAAAAACAATCGGGCGCCGGCCCTCATGCTCACCGGTATCGTTGATACGTTTGACAGCCTCGTGGGCTTTGTCGCGAGTATCGATAAAGGGCAAACGAATTTGTCGAAATCTCAGATCAAACTGCGTCAGCACCGAGTGGCCGAATGTTTCCGCGGTGATACCGGTACCGTCGGACACAAAGAACACGGTTCGATCAAACCCGGCAGCTCCGGGCGGTGTGTGGCTGTGCATGAGAATTTCTAAACAGTTAACGCAAAAATCAGCCCCACGCTGATCCGCGAGCAGTCCGGGCAGGTAAAATGCCGGGCGTCCAACATTTTCCCACGCGGACTGTCCCACCGACAATCAATCATGGATCGAGTCATGCCAGCTAGCCATTGCCAGCACAGTACTCTTCATGCGTCTGCGTCGCGCGCACCGATTTCCCACCATCAAAGAGGTTTTCATGTCCCATCCAACATCTGCGGGGGCTCACCCGGCCCCTGATTCGGGGGCAGCGTATGTTGTTGCCTTTGACCATTTGCGCATGACGGATGTCGAGTCCGTCGGCGGCAAGAACGCGTCGCTTGGCGAGATGATCAGCCAGTTGGCACACGTTGGCGTGCGCGTACCCGGCGGCTTTGCTACCACTGCACAAGCTTTCCGCGATTTTCTGTCGTACCGCGCGGGCGGCGGCGCCTCGTTAGCTGACCGAATTGCAGATCGTTTGGCGCATCTGGATATTGATGATGTGCGTGCGCTGGCGGCAGCGGGCGCCGAAATTCGTCAATGGATTATTGATACGCCATTCCAGCCGCGACTGCTGCAAGAGATTACCGAGTTTTATCACCAACTGGTAGACAACTCGGCCAGCGAAATGTCATTCGCCGTGCGCTCCAGTGCCACGGCAGAAGATCTGCCGGATGCCTCATTCGCCGGTCAGCAAGAAACCTTTTTGAATGTGGTCGGTATCGACAACGTGCTCGAAGCGATGAAGCATGTATTCGCCTCGCTTTACAACGATCGCGCGATTTCCTATCGCGTACACAAAGGCTTCACGCATGGCGAGGTCGCGTTGTCGGCTGGCGTGCAGCAGATGGTGCGCTCGGATCTCGGTGCGTCTGGTGTGATGTTCACGATTGATACGGAATCTGGTTTCAAAGACGTGGTGTTCATTACCGCCAGCTACGGCCTAGGCGAGACGGTGGTGCAGGGTGCAGTCAATCCTGATGAGTTTTATGTACATAAACCGATGCTGGCGGCCGGCAAGCTGCCGATTATTCGCCGCAACATTGGCTCCAAGCTCATCAAAATGGAGTTCACGGGTGAAGCCAAAGCTGGCCGCTCGGTGCGTACCGTCGACGTACCGATCGAGCAGCGCAACCGTTACTCGTTGAGCGACGCCGAGGTGGCGGAGTTGGCGACGTATGCGGTCACCATCGAGCAGCACTATGGCCGCCCGATGGATATTGAATGGGGCAAAGACGGTCGCGACGGCAAGCTATACATCCTGCAGGCACGCCCGGAGACCGTGAAATCTCAGCAAAAGCATGGTGACGCGCAGCAGCGCTTCAAACTCAAAGGCTCGAGCAATGTGCTAACCACCGGCCGTGCTATCGGTCAAAAAATCGGCGCCGGCCCGGTGCGGGTGATCAAAGACCCGGATCAGATGGAACGGGTACAACCGGGCGATGTGCTGGTGGCAGACATGACCGACCCCAACTGGGAGCCGGTGATGAAGCGCGCCTCGGCGATTGTCACCAACCGCGGTGGCCGCACCTGCCACGCTGCCATCATTGCGCGCGAGCTGGGCGTGCCCGCGGTGGTGGGTTGTGGTGACGCGACCGAAGTATTGAAAGACGGCACGCTGGTGACGGTTTCTTGCGCCGAGGGTGACGAAGGCCGCATCTACGATGGCCTGCTCGAGACGGAAG
>CAZZMV010000085.1:0-7543 GCA_964655425.1 uncultured Bifidobacterium sp. | reverse complement strand
GAGAAAAATATTCTCGAGTATGCGGGTGCAAAAATTGATCTGTTTCATGTAGATAATCGAGGCGACCTACATCGCTATAAATCTAACCGAATCAGCCTCGGCTATAAAGATCAAGATGCCACTAAAATTTTGCCCACCAAAGAAATTCATTATGCATCTGGGGATCTATTCATGATTGTAACTGACGGGTTAACCGACCAAATCGGCGGCGAAGACCGTGATCGACCGATATCATATGGGTATCGGCGTCTCACCGAGCTTGTTTTGGCGCATAGAGAAAAAGACTGCCAAGATATTGCGGATGCAATCCGTTCGAGTTTTTTAAGTTGGCAAGGTTCGCAGTCCAGACGAGACGATGTGACTGTTGTACTGTTCAAGCTTTGATAAAGCTTCAGGCGCGCAATTTGTCCGCGAGCTCACTAAGTTGATCAGCAAGCTTTTCTTTTGTATCTGCATCTAAATTAGCGGGATCAAGGTCGATCGTCACGCCCGCCGGATGGGTGAGCGCATAGCTTGCTGCCTGCACTGGCTGCTTGCGACCCGTCACAAGATAGGTTTGTACATTGCGCGCAATGCCTTTCATTTGAATTGCGCCACGCGGCGTGACCTCTACCATGTCTTGGACGTGTACCCAAGTCTCGTAGCTCATCAGAATGCCGCCGACCTCGGCATTGGATTCAAGTCGCTGCGCCAAATTAACCTCGCCACCGATGATGGTGTAAGACAAACGCTGGTCGCTGCCAAAATTGCCAACGTTGCAGTAGCCGGTGTTTATACCGATTCGAATCTCAAATGGGTGCTCGAAGCCATTACGACGCCAGCGCGCCTGCAACTCGGTGAGACGATCTAGCATACGCAGCGCCATCTCCACACAGGCGCGTGCATCCTCGCGTACCCCAAGTGTTTCCGGGTCGCCGAAAAAAACCATCATGGCATCACCCATATATTTATCGATGGTGGCGCCATGAGCCAACGCGATTTGCGTCATCTCTGAAAAATACTCGTTGAGGTACTCGGTGAGTGCCTCTGGCTGCAGGTTTTCTGATGTTTGCGTAAATCCTTGAATATCACTAAAAAATACGGTCAGCTTTTTTCGCCGGGTGGCGATGCGGGTATCGTAATTACCCGCAAACAAGGCCTCGTGGATTTGCGGCGGCAAATATTTGGCCAATTGCCGAGACAAGTTTTCCAGCTCGGTCTTGCGCTGGTCAAGCTCTCGGGTTTGCGTTTTCAGATTTTGGTTGAGCTTGACGAGTCGCTGCTCCTGCCGATCGGAGTGCCGGGTCAGATCTTCATTTTCTCGAACCACCTTGGAAAAGCGTTCGAACAAGCGTTCGGCAAATGCACGGATTTCAATCGCGTCGCCGCTTTCGATAATTGCCGGACCCTCGGCCAGTAGCCGCTTCTCTCTGTCATACAGATCGAATAGCTGCTCGTCCATGGCTTATTCAGCTGGCTTTAACCTCAATGCTTAAATCTGGGAAACGGTCTTTGAAGTCCTCACCTAATTCTTGCATGATGTCATCATCATCCGTGTAGTGCCAGCGAACCGTGACAGGTTGTCCAGCCTGTCGTACTGCCTCAAAGCCTTCAAAAATACGAAAAATCGCTTTAATACTTGAGCTGTTTATATAAATCATAGCGATGTCTGCTTCAAGCGGCTTGTTCAACGCGCTGGGAAGCTGCTCCACCGCAAGTACGACTTGCCCATAAAATGCGGCTACATCCTCCGGATAAGACTCGCCCTTCATGCTGAATAGACCAGTAGATGCGGATAGCTGAATTTCCGGCGTACGCTCGGTGGCAGCAATCTGCAGATCGGCGGGGGTGCTCATCATGGTCCTTTCAAATTCTGGCAGAGAGGAAAAAATCAACATGCTGGTCGTCGACGTCGTTAAATGCGTACGAGATCGGATGCGTCGCGCGACGGGCGATTTCAAGCAGACCTAGGCCTGCGCCGGGCCCTTCGTGGTCATTGGCGCGCGACATGCCTTCGCGGTACAACTGACGGATCGTGTCTTTATCAGCGTAATGCAGTTGCTCCAAGATCTCTTTCAGTTTGACCGAGTCGCTCCGTATGATTCGATTGCCACACACGATGACGATCTCGCCTTCATGCTCGGAAATGCAAACCATGCCGGTTGGATTTTGCTCGGTACGGCCATGCCAAATCAAATTTTGCATACCCTCCATAAATACCGAAAAAACCGTGCGTGAGCGCTTGGCGTCGTCGAGGCCCTCAAGCTTTGCTTTAAGAATCTCGGCAAGTGAAACCATCAACTCGTCTGACACTGTGCCGTTGTAGGCCATGATGACCCCGGAATGCTGCATCGCACTGCGTATCTTGATTGCTTCAGAAATCTCCATATGCTCTCCGGCAGCAGGGTTGCAGGGGTGGCTAATTGGATTCATCGGCCGCAAGCGGCCTAAAGAGATAGGTTTGTAGTTACTTGTTGTACAAATCTTAGTACACAATACGGACAAAGTTAATCAACTTTCTGCTGCTGATGGGTGACCGGGAAGGTACTCGGGCATGGTATTTTCAAATAGTTAAGATTTGAAATGCAAAGTTTTTAGTCTTGAATCCTTTCTGGCGCATGCCATTGCGGCCAATCGGCTTCTATAATCCATAAGCACCTCAACTTAATTCATTGCGGGCGCCATCCATGACTACTACTGCTCAGGGCGAGGTCTTCCGATTTGCAATCGATATGGAGCGACTCAAAGCGCTCGGTATCGTCGATCCGAAGTCGAAGGCGGCGCATGAAGCCTACGATCATCATGAGTTAAGCAGCTCAGAGCGACTGTTCTTCAAGCTATGGGGGAACGACTCGCTCAAATCGGGTGTGTTCCAGCCGGGTCAGAAAATCGCCGAGCGCGGGGAGCACCCTGTGTTCGCGCATGTGGTGGTGTCGGGTGAGGTGATCGCCAAGGACGACAAGGGTAGTTACCTGTTCGGACCCGGCAGCGTATTTGGTATGGCGGAGGGGTTGGCAGATTTGACCTACAGCTGGGACGCGACAGCGCGCACCGTGGTGATGACGCGTCATATTCCGGTGGATCGTGCGCTCAGAGAGGTGCGGCGATTGAACGCTGGCCTGAAGGGTATTTGTCGGTTCACGACCATGCGCGTATTGGGTTTGCCTACGGCACCGGAGAGTCTGAAATGAGCGGCGGTTTTGTCACCGTCACTCATGCTGATGGCGAGTCTTTGTTCGAGCCGGGTGATCAGGCGCTTCGATTTTATGTGGTTCAGACCGGTCAGGTGGCGATCATTGATCGCAAGCGCAACCAGACACTCGCGGTGCTTAACCCCGGCGAATCGTTTGGCGAGCAATCGCTGTTGGCCGGTGGTGTTCGCAGCGCTGCGGCACAAGCGATTGGTCCTACAACCTGTCTGGAGATCACGGCGCAGGGACTACGAGACCTTTTGGCGAAGGAGGCCGGCATCGCGACCCCTGTGTTGGAGGCATTGCTGCTGCAGCTTTATATGCATAATTCGATGAAGGCGTGAAGAACGCTGATGGCGTGCTGGATCGCGGCTAGTTATTCAAATTGGTAGACATCGCCAGGCTCAGGTAGCCGCACATCTCGGTCGTTAAGACCGCGATGAAGATCGTCGGCGATCTCTGTTTCCAGACCCGGCTTTCGGTGCACGATGACGGCGCTTACCTTGGCAGGTAATGCCCGCAAACGTTCGATCAAGCCAGTGCTGTGCATATGCCTTGAGAGCAGAGCCATCGGCACCATCGTGGCCGGATACGAGCACTCGACAACCACTGCTTTAAGCTGAGGTTCCGCTGCAATTTGCGCCCAAAATTCAGGGCAATCACCGGTATCCCCGGAGAACGCCACAGCAGCAGAGCCGCGGGCAACCAGGTAGCCGCATGCCGGTATGCCGTGATCGGCGGGGAGTGGCGTGAAGCAATAGCCGGCAATCTCTGCCCCCTGTGCAGTCAGCGATGCAAATCGCATGAATGGCGCCGCAACACTGGGTATTTTGGTGAAATCAGGCCAGATCTGATCGTTCAGTACATGGGCCTTGAGTAAGTTAATCACTTCATTACTTGCCCATACCGTCACCGGGGATTTACGCATGCCAGCCACCGAGTCGAGCATCAGCGGCAGGCAAGCCACGTGGTCTAGGTGTGCATGCGTTAGTACGACATGATCGATGTTTGCGAGCTGCTCTAGGGGCACGGTGGCTAACCCCGTACCGGCATCAATCACGATATGCCGACCAATACCGTAGCAGGTGGTTTGTCGAGCTCTGCCGCCAATGCCACCATTGCAGCCGTAGACGTGTAATTCGATCATTAAGCCATTTAATTCGTTTGTATCGATGGATATTATCCCAGCGGCTATTCCGCTAGCTCACTGAATCACTTCAGAGATTATGACGGGTCTGAGGTATTCATGTGGCGATGAATGGTACAGTCCCCACCCAAACTGGTTGAGTCATTGGGAGCCAATAGCCCCATATTCAACTCATTTTTTTGTTGAATCAGTATCGAGATTGCTATGCCCCAAATCTTCTATCTCACTCACGTCACCGTTGAATCTGGTGCGATCTTTCAATTGCCGCCCGAGTGCGCTCGGGTAGGCATACGCCGTCCGTTGGTGGTGACCGATAAGGGTATTCGCGCTGTGGGCTTGCTAGACAAACTCATGGCGACGCTGGAGCACGCCGGTCTTGAATCGGTAACGGTCTACGATGGCACGCCAGCCAACCCGACCGAGGCGTCTGTGCGCGAAGCGGCGGCATTGGTCAAGCAGCACGGTTGCGATGGTTTGATCGCGTTTGGTGGTGGTTCGTCGATGGATTGCGCTAAAGGTGTCGCGATTGTTGCGACCCACGAGGGTCCCATGACGCATTACGCCACCATTGAGGGCGGCTCGCCGCGTATCAGCGAGCGTGTGCTGCCGCTGATTGCGATCCCCACCACGGCGGGCACCGGCAGCGAGGTCGCACGTGGTGCGATCGTGATTGTCGATGATGGGCGCAAACTCGGCTTTCATTCCTGGAATTTGGTACCCAAAGCGGCCTTGCTCGACCCCGACCTGACACTGGGTTTGCCGCCCTTGCTGACAGCGGCGACCGGCATGGATGCGATCGCGCACTGCATGGAGACTTTCATGTCGGCGGCTTTCAACCCGCCGGCGGATGGTATTGGTCTGGATGGCTTGGCGCGCGCGTGGTCGCATATTGAGTTGGCGACTCGAGAGGGTAGTAATCCGGAGGCGAGGCTGCAAATGATGAGCGCCTCGATGCAGGGCGCGATGGCATTTCAAAAAGGCCTCGGTTGCGTGCATTCGCTAAGCCATGCTACCGGTGCGGTCGACCATACACTGCACCACGGCACCTTGAACGCGATTTATCTACCGGCGGTGGTTCGATTTAATGCGCAAGCGGAGTCGATTATTCGCGAACGCCGCATGGAGCGCATGGCGCAAGCGATGGGCTTGCCTGCACAATCAGACGCTACCTCGGCTGCGGAGGCGATTGCGCAAGCGATCACTCAGCGAAACCAGCAACTCGGCTTGCCTTCCGGGCTGGCGGCGATGGGGATCAGCAGCGCACATTTCGACCATATCATTCATGGTGCCCTGGCCGACCATTCCCACAAGACCAACCCGCGCGTCGCTAGTGCCGATGATTATCGGCATATGCTGGAAGCATCGATGGTTTTGGCCTAAAAAACCCCTTGCTTTCGCAGGGAATACGCGTCAATTCGCCTTTCCGTCGACCCCACTGTCGGGGTAGCATCACGTGTGCGCATAGATAAGCATTTATTATCTATTCAATAATATCGCCGCAGTGCGAGGGAGAGACCATGAACGACCACGCTGAGTTATCCGCTATTCAGCTGAATCAGCATTTATTAAGCGATGGCGCATCGCGTCCGTTGCCGACCATACCCAAGTTTGACACCATCGAAGAAGAACGTTTGCATCGCAAACAGCGGCTGGCGGGTGCGTTTAGATTATTTTCAAAATTCGGATTTGATGAAGGGGTGGCGGGCCACATCACCGCGCGTGACCCTGAATTTACCGATACGTTTTGGGTGAACCCGTATGGTGTTCATTTCAGCCAAATTAAAGTATCGAATCTGTTAAGGGTCGATCACCACGGTAACGTGGTCGAGGGAGATTATCCGGTGAATTGCGCAGCGTTTGCGATTCACTCGGCGGTGCACACAATGCGGCCCGATGTAAATGCTGCAGCGCATACGCACTCGCCATATGGGCGTGCTTGGTCGACACTCGGGCGCACTCTCGATTGCATCACGCAAGATGTCTGTGCGTTTTATAACGATCACACTGTCTATGACGACTTCGGTGGTGTGGCCGTTGAGCTTGACGAGGGCGTACGTATTGCACGCGCATTGGGCGACAACAAAGCAGCGATTTTGCAAAACCACGGCATTTTGACGGTGGGGCAAACGGTTGATGCGGCGGCGTGGTGGTACATCTGTTTTGAGCGTAGCTGCCAAGTGCAGTTACTGGCTGAGGCAGCATCACACGGCAAACCATTGAAGACCATCTCGCCTGCCTCTGCACAACAGAGCTATGACATCGTCGGCTCGCCGTATGCAGGTTGGTTTCAGTTTCAACCGCTGTATGCACGTATTCTTAAAGAGCAGCCTGATTTTCTGGAGTAATCCCCAATGAAAACCAACGTCACGCCCAGCGCGCAGCTGGCGCATTTTGCTGCTGACTTGCAATATGACGACATCCCACCCGAGGTGATGCGACGCGCCGAAGATTTATTCGTCGATTGGTTTGGTTCGGCGCTGTCGGGCAAAGTGGGTCGGCCGGTGCAGGCGATTGAGTCGGTAGCACGCGAGATTGGGCCCACCGAAGGCCGTGCCGAGGTGCTGCTGTCGCGTCGCAAGACCACATCGGTATTCGCTGCAATGGTCAATGCAGCATCCTCGCACTTCATGGAGCAGGACGACGTTCACAATGCCTCAGTGTTTCACCCGGGCGCGGTGGTGTTCCCTGCAGTGCTGGCAATTGCACAAGATCGTGGCATTAGCGGCAAAGAGATGATGACGGCTGCGGTAGCGGGCTATGAGGTGGGTATTCGAGTCGGTGAGTTTTTAGGTCAATCGCACTACAAAGTGTTTCATACCACCGGTACTGCGGGAACGATTGCTGCCGCTGTTGCGGCCGGTCGCGCAATGAATCTGCCGCCGGAAAAAATGCAGCATGCAATGGGGTCGGCAGGCACACAAGCCGCCGGACTTTGGGAGTTCTTGAAAGACGCCGCCAACTCCAAGCAACTGCATACAGCCAAGGCGGCGTTTGATGGTGTGTTGTCTGCGTTGTTGGCAGAAAAAGGTTTTTCTGGCGCCAAGCAAATTCTCGAAGGTGCCAAGGGTATGGGTGCGGGCATGTCGCAAGATGCCGAACCGGCACGCCTGACAGACAGGCTGGGCGAGCGCTGGGCCACGATTGAAACCTCGTTCAAGTTTCATGCATCGTGCCGGCATACGCATCCCGCGGCAGATGCATTTTTATCGCTGGCGCAGCAGCATCA
>CAZZMV010000084.1:0-7571 GCA_964655425.1 uncultured Bifidobacterium sp. | reverse complement strand
TTTGATACCGATGAGCACCCGAAAGCCGGTACCAACATGGAATCGCTGGCTGCATTGAAGCCGGCCTTCCTGAAAGAAAACGGTACCGTCACGCCTGGTAATGCCTCCGGTCTGAATGATGGTGCCGCTGCTTGCGTGCTGATGGAGGCGGGTGCTGCGAGTCGTGCCGGGCGGGCACCGCTGGCGAGATTGGTTTCTTATGCTGTGGCTGGCGTCGAGCCCTCACTGATGGGTACCGGACCGATTCCCGCCGTCAAAATCGCCATGCAGCGCGCGGGGCTGACATTGGATCAGATGGATGTGATCGAGTCCAACGAAGCGTTCGCTGCGCAATCCATCGGCGTGTGTCGTGGTCTTGATCTGGACCCTGCGCGGACTAACCCCAACGGTGGCGCGATTGCGCTTGGGCATCCACTGGGCGCTACCGGCGCCATCATCACCATCAAGTGCGTATATGAGTTGATTCGCACGCAAAAGCGCTACGGCCTGGTCACCATGTGCATAGGCGGTGGCCAAGGCATTGCAGCCATCTTCGAGCGCGCCTGATATTCCGGGGTTTGTTGGGCTGAGGCCTGACCTAAGCGCCTAGGGAGACGTTCGGTGTCTCCCTAGGCGTTCGGCGCCCCTGTCGGAAAAAACGGGGCGCCCGATTTTCGCGGACGCCCCCAGAGGAGTGGCACTGTTTACTACAAACGTGCCCATTGCAGGCACGACCACAGCATGGACGATGCGGGGACCTGAGTCAACTAAAGATTACAAAAATACTGTAATTATTTATTGACACAGTCTGGGACGCCTACTAGAGTGTTCTTATCAGCCCAAGGCTTGCCATCACGGCAAGTCCGACTGCGCCTGCCATGAGAACACTGCAGAACATCGTTCGCCAACTGACCGCTTCTATGGACGCGCGCTGGATGCCGTTCGCCGACGCTGCGTCGCCTGATCTGCCATTGCCGAGACTGCTGCGGCTGTCGCTGTTTCAGTTCTCGATCGGCCTGGCGACTGCGCTGCTGGTCGGCACATTGAACCGCGTCATGATCATCGAGCTGGGGGTGCCCGCATGGTGGGTGGCGCTGTCAGTGGCGTTGCCGCTGGTATTTGCACCACTGCGCGCGCTGATAGGTTTTCGGTCTGACACGCACCGCTCGGCACTCGGGCTAAGGCGTTTGCCCTACCTTTGGATCGGTAGCCTGTTGCTGTTCGGTGGGCTGGCGATCATGCCGTTTGGCTTGTTGGCGCTGTCGCAGCCTCAGCCAGGCATGTTGTGGGTTAGCCGTATCGGCGCCGGCTTAGCGTTTTTGTTGGTCGGTATGGGTATGCAGGTGACGCAGACTGCCGGTCTGGCACTCGCCACCGATCTGGCCACGCCGGAGACCAGGCCGCGGGTAGTGGCGCTGATGTACACCATGCTGTTGCTGGGTTTGGTGGGTAGCGGCTCATTGTTTGGTTGGTTACTGGCGGACTTCAGCCCGCTGCGATTGATTCAGACTGTACAAGGGTCTGCCGTGCTGGTGGTGATGTTGAATCTGAATGCGCTGTGGAAGCAGGAAGCACTCAACCGAGAGCGCGCGCGTCAGCAAAGTGATGAGGCAGATTTCTCTGCGCACTGGCGCAGCTACATTGCGCGCCCGGGCGTAAAACGTTTTTTGTGGACAGTGGGTTTAGGTACCTGCGCCTTCAACATGCAAGACATCATTCTCGAGCCCTACGGTGGCGAGATTTTGCAATTAGGTGTGGGCGCGACCAGTTTGCTGACTGCGATCAGCGCGGCAGGTGCGCTGTTGGCATTCGGTTTGGCGGCGCGTTTACTCGCCAGCGGCTTGGATGCGGGCCGCATCGCTGCGTTGGGCGCGTTACTCGGAATGCCAGCATTTGCGATGGTGATTTTTTCTGCGCCGCTGGAAGCGCCCTACCTATTTCGATTCGGTGCATTTTTAATCGGCGCGGGTGGCGGCTTGTTCTCGGTCGGCACCCTCACCATGGCGATGGATTTGCAGATTGGTGATTCGGCCGGTATGGCGCTTGGCGCATGGGGCGCAGTGCAAGCAACTGCGGCAGGCGCGTCGGTTGCCGCCGGTGGCGTGATCAAAGATATGGTCGGCTCACTCGCAAACACAGGTTGGATGGGCGAGAGCCTGATTTCACCTGTCACAGGTTATAGCTTTGTGTATCACCTCGAGATGTACTTACTGTTTGCAGTACTGGTGGCGATCGGCCCTTTGGCCAAGCGCGCACGACTCGAGCGAGTTTCGCAGCAACGCAAGTTTGGTCTGGCTGAATTTCCCGGCTAGAGCATTTTTATACCCGTCGTCTTCATGACGACTTATTGTTGGAGGCGCACCATGGAAACAGGCGCGGTTACGCAGTACGTCGATTTTGCCCAGCTCGTGTTGTATCTGTTCTGGATTTTCTTTTTCGGCTTGGTTTACTACCTGCTGCAAGAAAACCATCGGGACGGCTACCCGCTGGAGCCGATCAATGGTCGGGACACGAAAATGGAAGGTTGGCCACCTATTCCTTCACCGAAAACCTATTTACTGGAGAACGGTGAAGAAGTCGTGATGCCTTATCCGCTGAAAGAACCCGAGTTCTTGCAAGCGCAACCACGTCATCGTTTTATCGGCGCACCGATCGAACCGATGGGTAATCCGTTGCTCGCCGGGGTTGGTCCGGGTTCATGGAATCAGCGTGCTGATCATCCCGATATGACACCATTTGGTGAACCAAAAATTTCACCGCTACGCGCCAATCCGGAGCATGGTGTGGCTGAGCAAGATCCCGATCCACGCGGCATGCCGGTGGTGGGTGCAGACGATGAAATAGCCGGCACAGTACAAGACCTGTGGCTGGATCGTTCCGAGATGCTGTTCCGCTATATCGAGGTACGGTTGAATGATGGTGCCCGCAACGTGCTATTGCCAGTGCCATTTGCACGTATCACCCATGATGGCGTGAAAGTACACGCGATTCTTGCGCATCAGTTTGTCGATGTGCCCGGCCATAAAGAAGCTGATCAGGTCACCATGCTTGAAGAAGAAAAAATCTGTGCGTACTACGGCGCAGGCACCCTGTACGCCACACCAGAGCGGCAAGAGCCACTGTTCTAATCTGCATCCATCCAACTACGCCTCCGGACCATGCAAATCTATCGCGAACACGAACTTGAAGCAGCACCTGGACTACCCGAACCGTTACCGGTCGGCGAACGGGTGCTGTGGCAAGGCACGCCAGACTGGAAACGCTTGGCACTGGAAGCTTTTCATGTGAAGCGGGTCGCGCTGTATTTTGTATTGATGTTGGCATTGCAAGCGGTACTGATCTGGGATAGTGCCGATAGCTTGCGTGACAACTTGATGCCACTGGTGTGGTCATCATCGATGGCCATCATTGCGCTTGGCTTGCTTGCCGCAACTGCCTGGATGTCCGCCCAAACCACACTCTACACACTGACCAATCGCCGTATCGTGATGCGCATTGGTATTGTGCTGACCATCAGCTTCAATCTGCCTTTGCGTTGGATTGCAGCGGCGCACATCAAACCCAACGATGACGGTAGTGGTGATATTGCGCTCGAGTTGAAGGGTTCGGATCGTATCGCCTACCTGCACCTGTGGCCGCACGCTCGTGCCTGGCATGTCTCGAAAACTCAACCCGCCCTGCGCTGCCTGCGTGATGTTGGCACCGCGGGTGATCTGCTGCATGCGGCATGGATTGCACGGCAATCCGAATTGGGTGGTGCGGATGTACGCGAGCCGATTCCGGTACGCATGCCAGCTGCGGCGATCGCGCGATGAAGATGGAAGCGCTGCCACCGCAAGCGGTGCCTGAAAGACGCGCTAGTCGTTTTCCGGCAATCGCGGTGGCGCTACTGCTGATGGGCACCTTCGTCACGATTGGCGTATCTCGCTTGCAAGGCAATACGCCAGAAGGCACTGCTGAGCCCGCCAGAAAAATTCGTCAATTACGTTTTATTGATCAAGCCGATGGCGCAGTTGCTGCCATCGACGCCAGCACTGGTGAACTAGTACAACGCTTCGAAGGCGAGCAAGGTTTCTTGCGTGGCACGCTGAGAGCGATGGCGCGCCAGCGCAAAGTCAATGGCGTGGGGGCTGATCAACCATTTGAGCTCATTCTTCATGTCGATGGTCGACTGACCCTGCATGATCCCGCCACCGGCACCAAGATCGCGCTCGAATCCTTCGGTGCCACCAACGTCGGCGTGTTCGCACGATTGCTGGGGTGACCACATGACCGCGCCGACCGCGCTTGTGATCGGCAGCGGCTTTGGCGGGCTCGCTGCTGCGATTCGCCTCTCCTGCAAAGGCTACCAAGTACAAGTCCTAGAAAAACTCGACGCCCCGGGTGGCCGTGCCTATGTGCATCGGCAAGATGGCTTCACTTTTGATGCTGGCCCAACCATTATCACCGCCCCGCAATTACTCGAAGAGTTATGGACGCTGTGCGGCAAAAAACTATCAGATGACATCACGCTCAAACCGATGGAGCCGTTTTATCGCTTGCGCTTTGATGATGGTACCCATTTCGACTACAGCGGCGATGCTGCCACCATGCGGGGCGAGATCGCACGCTTTAACGCAGATGATCTTGCCGGTTATGACCGCTTTGTCGAAGCCGCAGACCTGGCTTGTACCTTAGGCTTTGAAGAACTGGGCCACAAGGCCTTTGATAGTTTTTCTGATTTACTGGCGGCCATGCCCAGCATGATCAAGCTGAAAGCCTGGCAGACACTGTATTCAATGGTCGCGAGCTACCTGCGCGATCCCAAGCTCAGAGTGGTGTTCAGTTTTCATCCGCTACTGATCGGTGGCAACCCCTACTCGGTAACTCGCGTTTATAGCTTGATTAACACGCTGGAACGACGCTGGGGTGTGCACTGGGCCATGGGTGGTACCGGTGCCTTGATTCAAGGCTTGGTAAAACTGCTACAGGGACGCGGTGTCCCGATTCGCTATAACGCAGCTGTGACGCGCATCAATGTCACGCAAGGCCGTGCCAGCGGCGTTACCCTGTCAAACGGCGAACAGCTGTCTGCAGACATCGTCGTATGCAATGGTGATGCCGCATGGACGTATAAAAATCTGGTGGGCCGCGAACACCGCTCACACTGGACTGATCGACGTATCGAGACACGACGTTATTCGATGAGCTTGTTTGTTTGGTATTTCGGTACAAACCGTCGCTGGGAAGATGTACCGCACCACATGATCATGCTCGGGCCGCGCTACAAAGGCCTGCTGGATGACATGTTCCTGAATCACAAGCTGGCAGAAGATTTCAGTTTGTATCTGCATCGCCCGAGTGCATCAGACCCTTCAGTCGCCCCACCCGGCTGCGATGCGTTTTATGTGCTCGCACCGGTGCCGCATCTGGACAGTGGTACTGACTGGCAAGCGCAAGCCGAGTCTTACCGGATGCGCATACAGAAACATCTCGAGTCCACTGTCATGCCCGGGCTCGGAGAGCATGTCGTCACCAGCAGGTTGATGACCCCGCAGGATTTCCATGATCGTCTGTGGTCGCACAAGGGTGCAGCCTTCGGCATGGAACCGCGTCTACTGCAAAGTGCATGGTTCCGGCCGCACAATCGTAGCGAGGATGTGCAAAATCTTTACATGGTGGGCGCCAGCACGCACCCGGGTGCGGGTGTACCTGGTGTGTTGATGTCGGCACGCGCCATGGCTTCGGTGGTGCCTGATGTCTAGCGCACCTCAAACTATTGATCTCGCTGCCTGCGAAGAGTTAATGCGGGGTGGCTCGAAATCTTTTTTTGCAGCCAGCAGCTTACTGCCCGAGCGCGTGCGTATTCCATCGATTGCACTGTATGCATTCTGCCGCGTGGCTGATGATGCTGTCGATAGCGCCCCGGAAGAAGGCGTCGTAGCGCAGCTGCGCGCACGACTCGACGGCATCTATGCTGGCGAGCCTGGTGACATCATTGAAGATCGTGCCATGGCAATGGTGGTGCATCGCTACGGCTTGCCGCGTACCTTGCCAGAAGCACTGATCGAAGGATTTGCGTGGGATGCCGAGGGCCGTATCTATGAAACGCTAGACGATCTGCACCACTACTGCGCACGCGTTGCTGGCAGCGTCGGCGCGATGATGGCGATGGTGATGGGCGTAAGTGATCCTCACGCGCTAGCGCGGGCCTGTGAACTCGGCAATGCCATGCAGCTCACCAACATCGCGCGTGATGTCGGTGAAGACGCCCGCAATGGGCGGCTGTATCTGCCAAGAGCCTGGATGCGTGAAGAAGGTCTGAGCCCCGACGCATGGTTACGGAAGCCGGTGTTTAACGAATCACTAGCGCGAGTTGTTTCTCGCTTGCTGGCAGAGGCTGATCGTTTATACCAGCGCGGCGCGACGGGTATTTCAGCGCTACCGCGCGACTGCCGTGGGGCGATACTCGCTGCAGCCACCATCTACGCCGAAATCGGTAATGAAATCGCCGGCAACGCAATGGATTCGGTGAATCAACGCGCGATCGTTGGCAGCGCCCGCAAATTGACATTGCTATGTATTGCAAAAATCCGCGCGCAGATGCCACCACGCTGCGATAACGCGCCACCCTTACCTTCCGTTGCTTATCTGTCAGACGCTTGCGCGCTCACTGCGCGCAATCCATTCGGTCGGCCATTTCCGAAACGTAGCTTTGACGAACGCTGTGAGTGGCTGATTGATTTGTTTGAACGACTGTCGTTGCCGCAGGGAAGACATTAGGCGGAGGGGCTTGCGTTGTCGTTGATAAGGATACCGTTTGGCCGCTCCCCGCTAAGTAGCCTGCCATGAAAATTACCGTCTCCACAATTGTTGCCGCTCCTTTAGCAGATGTGTGGCATGCCTACACCACACCAGATGACATCAAAGTCTGGAACGCTGCTTCTTCCGATTGGCATACGACTTCCGCCGAGGTTGACCTTAGAGTAGGCGGTAAATTCTGTTCAAGGATGGAGGCCAAGGACGGATCGTTTGGTTTTGACTTTGCCGGTGAATATACGAATCTCATTCCTCACCAGCTTCTTGAGTATTCTTTCGGAGAGCGGCACGCCTCCGTCGAATTTACTGAAGTCTCGCAGGGTATTTTGGTCAAAGTGACTTTTGATCCTGAAACTACTCATACCGAGGAAGAGCAGCGTGATGGATGGCAAGCGATCCTGGATAATTTTGCCAAGTATGTTGGTTCACAGGGACGCTAGTTTTTTGATCACGATGACTTGATCGAGTATCTGCCTCTCGGTTGAAATTCGCTTCGGGCTAGCAGAAAAAAAAGCCCCCGGCGGGAGTGACTAGGCTTTGTTGTCATCTGACTGGGCAACACGGTAGGCACAACACTAGTTACCTACGCTAGTCCACGATCGCTCCCCAGCAGCGTCAACGCAACCGCGGCATCCGAAACGGCAGCATTTTCTGAACGATAGGCGACACCAACCGCGGTACATTCAGTGTTTCATGTACGCTGATCACACGCTGCCCGAATAAGCCACTGGCGAGTACAGCGCGCTGATAAAACGGCGTATCTTCCAGTTGTTCAATCACACTCACGGGCACAC